>JAQWRY010000086.1:0-300000 GCA_029243485.1 Candidatus Binatia bacterium
CAAAATGTTTAGTCGTCGTGCCAAGGTGGAGACCACTGGCGGCGCGACGACTAAACATTTTGGCCGAGACTAACCAACGTCCCCTATCTAACGCTATCTAACGATTGAAGCCGCTCATGATCATCGAGACTACTAGGGTCAGCACGATACTCCCGACGATGGAGATGTGCAGGCCGTAGTTCATCTCGCCGAGCAACCAGTTCAGCCCGAGAAGCACCAACACGAAGACGATCAAGCTCTGTAGGGAACGACCCATCGGAGCATTGTGCCGGGCTCGCGGCGCCGACGGAAGGACCTAGCCCCGAGGGGTGTATATCTCGCAGGCGGCCTGGTGCCGCCCTAGCATGACCAGGAGCCGGCCGAACGCGAGGTATTGGCCAATCATCATGCCGAGTTCGACGAACTCCGCCTCGGTGAAATGCTTCCGCAGTTCGGACCGGAAGTGGTCGTCCACGGTCCGGAAGTCCGTGGCGAGCTTCTCCGCCCAGCGCACCGCCAATGCCTCGCGCGGTTCCAGGCGACGATCGGCCTCGGGCTTTCGAATCTCTGCAATGATCTCTTCGGTCAGGCCATCACGCGCCGCCGGCGCGTAGCGAGCGAACAGTCAAGTGTCGCATTCGTTCAGTTCGGCGACCTTGAGGCGCGCGAGCTCCTTCAGGCGACACGGAACGACGCCTTCCTGGTGACCCGGGCGAAAGAACGAGAAGTACCGCTCGAAAAAGTCGGGAAGGAGTTCGAGGGGACTCGACGCGTCGGACATGCGTACGTTCTACCTCACCCAATCCACGAAAGGGAACATTTCAGAACGCCGCGCCCTCGGGCACAACGAGACTCAGACGGTGCGGTGCGCGAAGGCCGACGGCAGAGACTTGTCCGATCCGAGCGAGAACACCACCCGGTCCGGTCGGAGCAGCGCCACGTCGCCGGCGCCCAAGAGCCATTCGGCTCCAGGGTCATCGAGCTCGAGGAACGCCGCCCCGAGACTTTCCCAGGCGCGCTTCTGCCCTTGGGTCAGGATATCCCTCGGCGGGTCCTTGGAGAGAACGACCCACCGCGGACCGGCGAGATCATCGAGAGAACCGACCTTCGTACCGTCCTTGACCTTACACTGCGGCATCAACCGGCCGACCCAATCACTGCCGCCATCGGCGAGGAGACCGGTCGACAGGTTCGGAAGCTCCTTGCTGCCGCCGTACCCGTACCCGATCAAATCCGCGGGTGGCGGTTCCCCAGTCACCGTCATGTCGGCGTAGGCGTCGATCAGACGGCCCGTGTTAGTCGAGTGCAGCACCATCGCCACAGCCATCGGGTGCCGCTCTTCGGTGTAGGTGTCGAGTAGGGCGTCGGTCGCGTGCCCTCGCTTCACGGCGGCGAGCTTCCAGATCAGATTCTCGGCATCGCGCACGCCGGTGCACAGCCCCTGGCCCATGAAGGGCGGCGTCTGATGCGCGGCATCCCCGGCGAGAAACACGCGCCCGCGGCGGAACGTGTCGGCAACCGTTGCGTGGAACCGGTAGACGACCGCGCGCAGAATGCGCGCGTCTTCACGCGAAACCCACGGAGCGAGAAGCTCCCACACCCGGTCGCGGTCCTCCATCTCGGCCCGCGTCTCTCCGGCGCGCAGCTGGAACTCCCACCGATAGAGGCGACCCGGCATCGGGATGAGAGTCGTCGGCCGCGCCGGATCACAGATCTGCTGCGCGAGCCGCGGTAGCTCCGCCGACAGCTCGCGCTCCACATCGATCACCAACCATTCGCGATCATACCCCAGGCTGTCCCAGGAAATCCCGCAGCCCTTCCGGACGGCACTGCTTGCCCCGTCCGCTCCGATCACCCAACGGGCTCGGACCGGACGGCCCTCGCCGTGAGCGAGATCGTGCACCCGAAGCTCCACGTGATCGTCGTGCTCGGCGATCTCACGCACCTCGTGCGAGACGCACAGCTCGACGTCGTCATGGCGGGCGAGGCAACCACGCAACCCCTTCTCGATGATCGGCTGGGCGATCGAAAGAACGGGCGGGAAGCCGTTGAGCGTCTTCAGCCCCGGGAACTCGATCCCGATGAGGCGCTTGCCTTCGGGGTCGAGAAACTCGGCTCCTACGTGCTCCTGCGTCCCCGGAAGGATCGCTTCGAGGAGGCCCGCGTTCTGCAGGATCCGCTGGACGTCATCGTGCATCCCCGCAGCGCGCGGTAGATCGTAGACCTCGGGCTCGCGATCGAAAGCGACCGCGGACAGCCCGTATTGCCCACAGAGATTGGCGGCGACGACGCCGGCCGGGCCGGCACCGACGATGGCGACGTCGATCATTTATCCGTTCTTCGCGACGCAACGGTTGGTCATGCTGCCGAGGCCTTCGATCGTGGTCGTGAGAACATCGCCCGGCTTGAGGAACGTTCCTTCCATGAACCCGACGCCTGAGGGCGTCCCGGTGAAGATCAGATCGCCCGGCTCGAAGGTGCAGATTCCCGAGATGTACGACACGAGCTTCTCGATCCCGAAGATGAGATCGTCCGTCTGGGTCTCCTGCTTCCGAACGCCGTTTAGCTCGCAGCTGAGCGCCAGGTTGGAGCGGTCCGCCAGCTGATCGTGCGACACCACGCACGGGCCGATCGGCCCGAAGGTGTCGAAGGACTTCCCGAGATCGAAGTGGGGCGGCTTGCTCGCGAACTGCGTTCCGCGCTCCGACACGTCCTGGCCGATCGTGAGGCCGGCGATGTGATCCCACACCCGATCCTCGGGGATGTCCCGCGCACGGGAGCCCATGACCAGGACGAGCTCCGCCTCGTAGTCGGTCGTGGGCCCGAAGACGATGATGTCGGCCGTGCTCGAGGCGATGCAGTTGGTGAACTTCGCGAAGACGAGCGGGTTCGGCGGGATCTCCATCTTCGACTCTTCGGCGTGGGCCCGGTAGTTCAACCCGATCCCGAAGATCTTCTGCGGGCGCGGCACGCAGATGCCGAGCTCATTTTCGTCGAGGGGCGCATCGGGCGCGCTCCCGAGACTCTTCGCAACCTCGTGGAGATCGCCGTGGCGCGCGATCGCTTCCATCGGGTCAGACGTGAACTTGCCACCACTGTGCTTCTCGAGGTCGTAGACGCCGTTGTTGGCGACGAGTACCGCGCGGTCGTCCTTGGTCGCGAGTCGAAATGCCATGGTCTGTCTCCCTGTCTTCTATCGTCAGGCGGCGGCCGTGTCGGCCGGCAGTAGGGTCAATGGAATGTGAGCGATGCGCTTGGCCTCGGAACGTTCGACGCCAAACATGCGCAGGAGGTGCTCGACGGCATCGTCCAAGTCGTGGTCGTCGAACCGACCCTCGACCCGCGCCGTGATCGTAGCGATGAAGACACCAGGTAAGAGCTGCTGCATGACCTTCTTGTTTTCTACGTAAAAGCGGCCGGCGTCGGTCGCCCGCATCACATCGCGAAGCGCGCTCTCCCCAAATCCCTCGTGCAGTCGCTTGACCGGCAGCCCCGAGTGCAGGGCGAACCAGCAGCAGAGCGGGTCGGACGGAATCTGGCGGAGGCCGTGGCGCATCGCCGTAGCCATGCCCTCGGCGGGATCCTCGATCGTCTGAACGAGCCGGTCGAGCCGCCGGTTCAGCGCCTCGCTGCGCGCCCGCGCGATCGGAATCAGAACTTCGTGTTTGCTCTCGAAGTGGTGATAGAAGCTGCGCCGCGAGATGTTCGCCGCCTCCGTGATCGCCTCGATGGTGACGCCATCGACCCCACGCTCGAGCATGAGCTCCTCGGCCACTCGGAGGAGACGCTCTCGGACCTCCGCCCGCCGGCGAGCAACCCTGCCCTCGGGGGCCGTATCTGCGGTTACCGTCATGATCGAAGACGCCCCTACACTTAATTTGCACTAAGTGCAAGTGTGCGCTAGGTGCAATATATCAATCAAGGAGGCAGAAAATGCAGCTGCGCTGGTCCCATTGCGTGATGTACGTCCGCGACATCGAGAAGATGGTCGCTTTCTATTCAGAAGTCCTGGGCTTCCAGGTCTCCGACCGCGGCCCGATGGACCCAGGCAATCCCGAGGGCATCCAGGTCGTCTTCATGACCCAGGTCGGGTCGGACCACCATCAGATCGCGTTTGCGAACGTCCGCGGCGACGGCCCGTCGACGACGCTCGATCACATCGCGTTCCGGGTCGACAACCTGAGCGAGGTGAAGGAGATGGCCGAACGCCTCCGAGCAGACGGCCGCGCCACCGGAATCGGCGCGGTAAACCATGGCAACGCGTGGTCCTGCTACTTCCAGGACCCCGAGGAGAACCGCCTCGAAGTCTTCTGCGACTCGCCCTTCCACGTAAACCAGCCGCAGATCGACAGGTGGGACTTTGCCATGTCCGAGGGCGACCTCAAGAAGGCCACCAAAGAGCACTATGGCCCTCAGGCCGGCTTCCAGCCCATGGACGACTTCAAGGCCGCCCAGCGTCGCAAGCACGACGGCTGACCGTTCAGCGGGAATCCCGTAGCCCCGCCGTCTCCGCGGGGCTATTCTTCGCGGGATGAGGATTCTCGCCTGTCTGGCTCTCGCGTTCGCCCTCGGTTGCGGCTCTTCCACCACCGGCCCCGCCACTGATGATGGGGGCCCGGTTTCATACCCGGCAGCGCCAGCCACGGAAATCGGCGGAGATCGTCCCGCCGTGGTCTACAGTCCGAGCGATTACGATGCGGGGAACCCCTACCCGCTCGTGATCCTTCTGCACGGGTTCAACACCCCCGGATTCGTACAGAACGCCTACCTACAGACGTCGAACTCCGTAGACGAGAAACAGTTCGTCTTCCTCCTCCCCGAAGGCCTCACGAACCCCAACGGCGCGCAGTTCTGGAACGGGACCCCGGCGTGCTGCGACGGCTTCGGAAGCGGCGTCGACGACGTCGGGTACCTCCGCGGTCTCATCGCCGAGGCGAGCGAGCAGTACAACATCGACGCTCGGCGCGTGTACGTCATGGGCCACTCCAACGGCGGCTTCATGTCCTACCGAATGGCCTGCGAGGCCTCTGACGTCGTGACGGCAATCGCCTCGCTCGCCGGTGCAACGTTCGCCACCGAGGCGGAATGTACTCCCGACGAGCCCGTGAGCGTCCTGCAGATCCACGGCACCGACGACAGCACCATCCTGTACGACGGCGGCGCCAACGGTGGCGGCCGCTACCCGAGTGCCCTCGACAGCGTGCGACGTCATGCGCAGGTCGCCGGATGCAACCTCGATGCTCCGTCGCTCTTGCCGGGCCTCGACATCCTCCTCGCCGACGGGAACGACACCGAAGCCCTGCGATTCGAAGACGGTTGTGCGAACGGAATCGAGGCCGAGCTCTGGACCCTTCCCGGGGCACCTCACATTCCCGGGGTCAGCCCGGACTTCAGTCCGGCGATCCTCGATTGGCTCTTCCGCCAAAGCAAATGAGATTTCCGGCCCAAGGAGAAAAGCCATAAACAAGAACGCAGACAAACTCGCTTCGATCCTCGCCGCCCTGACTCTCGTCGGCGCGCTCGGCGCCTGCGGCAGCAGCAGCACCGACGGCAGTGGAGGCACGGGTGCACCCCAAGAGGTGGCCCTCCCCGCGACGCAGCCGGTTCCGCCTCCGGAGGCCGACAGCTGTATCAGGGACACCAGCGCGGGCCGGCAGTCGCTCGAGTGCGAGGGGCTCTCGTTCGAGCTCAGCGTTCCCGAGGCGTGCCAGGACACGGCCTGTGGCCTCATCGTCGATGTCCATGGCTTCGGAATGAACGGTCCGACCGAGGACCTCCACACGCAATTGAGCGAGATCGCCACGCGCGAGGGCTTCATCGTGATGCAGCCCTCGGCCCCGGTCGACGGAGACAGCGGCTTCGCTTCCTGGTCCTCGTCCGGTTCGAATGACGGTCAGGTGCTCGCAATCCTCAATCGCATCAAGAACGTCTTCCACGTGATGGACGAACGCGTGCACATGACCGGGTACTCGCAGGGCGGGTTCATGACGTGGCGCTTCCTCTGCGCCCAAACCGAGTTGTTCGGCTCAGTCGCGCCACTCTCGGCGGGATCCGGCAATTGCTTCGGTGACGATCTTCCCTCCGAAGAGGTCGACATCCTCTACGGCCACGGCACGTCCGACGGACTCGTTCCCTTCGCGGGCGCGACCACGACGATCGAGCGGATCAACGACCGCTGGAACATGACGTCCGGCGAGACGCTCTCACAGGACGCCGACCACGAGTGGACCCGCTACACCAACGACCGGGGGACCCGGTTCGAGTTCATTCAGTGGGAGTGGGAGACGAGCCTGGTTCTCGGGACGAGCCCACTTCTCGGCCACTGCTTCCCCGGAAGCGACGGGTTCGTCGGCTGCGGGCTCGACAATGCGTTCCACTGGGGCGAAGAGCTCACCAAATTCTTCCTCGAGCATCCCCGCGGCTGATCAGAGCAGAACCACCAACACGCCGAGCCCGGCCACTGCGACGTGGAGGCCGAGCCAGATCAAATTCGTGCGCGCCGTTTTCTCGCTCAAGACGGGGAAGCGGCGTGCGTGCTTCTGGTTCGCTTCCGCGTAGAGATCCAGCACGGGGAAGCTGCGAGAAATCTCGTCGCGCACGGCGTGCACCCGCTCCACATGAAGACGACCGCGCTCGTAGTGCCGCAGGCACGCGAGAAAGCCATGCCCGCCGAGGACGACCAGGAACAACCCGGCCGGGATTCTCGAAGCCGCATCCGGAGCGAGGGCCGCGAAGCCAAGAAGAATCGCGGCGGCGATCGCGACCGTGGTCGTCACCGTCTGCCGCTGCTGCTCGTAGCTGCGCGACTGAAGCGCGTTCTCTTTATAGAACGTGAGCAGGATCTCGCGTGCAGCCACCGGATCGTTTGCGGGTGATTCGTCCATGGGTCGTCCTCAGTGCTGGGGCGTGCAGACGTAGCACGGCGGCTCGGTGCCGGGTGCACAATTTGTCTGCTGACAGACGCCGATCGGACCGTCGCTGCGCTGGCACCGCGCACCGATCGACGTGCATTCGACGGAGACCGGAGCCCCCGCAACTCCACCGAGATCACAGCCGTACCAGCCGACGCACAACCCGCAGAGCACCAGCAAGCGAAGACGGCGCACGGCGCGCCCAGTGGGTTCAACATCGGTCATGGCTCCTCCAGGAGGGACGTTGGTTAGTCGTGCAAGAAAAGTTTAGTCGTGCAATCCCACTTGGGCCACCCCTTTCGTTGGGCTAGAGCATAGCGCTGTGAGCATGCTCCAAAACTTCGCGACCACAATTCTATGCATCACTCTCCTCGGCTGCACCGCCAGCACTCAGGACGGCATCATTCGAGACATGCTCTCTGAGCGGATAGCGAATTCGCCGACCTGGATCGATCAACCGGGCCTGCAAGTCCTCATCTGCGGATCCGGTGGGCCTCTCGTCGCGACGGATCGGGCGGCCGCCTGCGTCGCCGTCGTCGCCGGCGGAAAGATGTACATCGTCGACGTCGGCGCCGGCAGTGCGGAGAACCTCGGAGCGTGGCAAGCACCGATGGCGAAGATCGCCGGAGTGTTCCTCACGCACTTCCATTCCGACCACATCATGGAACTCGGGGAGTTCAATCTTCAGTCCTGGGCGGCCGGACGAGAGGCTCCGCTTCCGGTATACGGCCCCACGGGCGTCGAGCAGGTCGTCACTGGATTCAATACCGCCTACGCGCAGTCTCGTTCGTATCGCACCGCGCACCACGGGGCCGACTTCCTGAAACCTGAAACCGGGCTTCTGAAAGCGCATCCGTTCACAGTCGCGACCGGGGCCTCACCGAACGACACGACGGTCGTACTCGAGAGCGATGGGCTCGTCGTCCGCGCCTTCTCGGTCGCCCACCCGCCGGTGTCACCCGCCGTCGGGTACCGCTTCGACTACGCGGGCCGCTCGGTCGTGATCACCGGCGACACTGGACCGTCCGAGGCCGTCGTGAGCGCTGCTAAGGACGTCGACGTGTTGGTCCACGACGCAATGGCTCACCACATGATGAACATCGTCTCGGAGGTCGCGGCAGAGGCGGGGCTCGATCGCAACGCCAAGATCGCCCACGACGTCCCCGAGTACCACGCCTCCGTCACCGAAGCGGCCAAAGCCGCGAACGACGCGGGCGCGAAGCTCCTCGTGATGTACCACCTCGTACCCCCGCCTCAGAACTTTGTCTTGGAACGAATCTTCCTGCGCGGGGTCGACGACGTCCGGTCGGAAGATGTCGTCCTGGCGGAAGATGGGATGTGGATTGATCTACCGCCCGACTCGGATGAGATTCTTCAGGACAGCGTCCGCTGAGCCGTCAGAACCGATAGCTCAGTTCGCCGCCGAACGTACGTGGCGGCGCGTACGTCCGAAGCACGTGCCCGAACGTCGAGGCGAGCGGCTGACCGTTGATGAACACGATCTCGTGCGCGAGGTTCTTGCCCCACAACGCAACCTGCGCGTGGTCAGGTGCCCGGAAAGCCATTCCGGCACGACCAGGTTCGTCTGAAGCTCCAATGAGTTGTTGAAGGATTCTCGGGCTCGAACGGCGTGAGGGTACCCAGGCTCGGGTTCAGCACGGCGTTGAACCCACCGCCGCGAAACCCGCGTGAGAACGTAAAGTAGCCCATAAGGTGATCGAGCGGCGCACCGCTCATCATGTCTTCGGGCGGGGTGAGCGCGAGAGTGGCCATGGGCGTCCAGGCTGTGTGGATCGCGCTCGCCGGCTGGGTCATCGACTCGCCCTCGACGGGAAGGATCGCCTGCACCGAGAAATCGGCGCCCTTCTTCTCTTCGGTGTAGCCCAGACCCGCGATCAGGCTCAGCCACTCGAGGATGTCGACGGTCCCCTGCGAGTAGATCGCCCAGTCCCAGTTCCGGGTGCCATTCGTTGTGAGGTTCGCCTGAGTAACGTCGCCACCGAGGCGCAGAGTCGTCGTGATCGGTGTCGTGGCGCGTTCCCAGCATCCTAGTTCCCGACGCCCCAGACCCCATGGCTCTCCTGCCCGACGATCTGAAGAACGTCCGATTGATAGTCCAACGGCCCAGAGCGGGTACACGCGTCCCGCCATTCGGTTCCCGGGGGTGCGAGCGGCCCTTGCTGCACTGAGAAGCAACTACTCCCCGGGCCGTGCGTGTCGTACCGGTTCCAACTACCGCTCACATCGATCGTGAGATCCTCGATCGGAATCCAGCGCACCGAGCCGATGGTCGCGACCGACTGACGGCCGGAGGTCTACTCGTCCGTCGTCGTATTGAACGTGAAGCCGTCGAAGTTGTTCGTCGAGATCGAGAAACGAGTGAGCAGCTTGTCCAGAATCGGAAGGTTCACCATCGCGCGCGTATCGACCGACCCTAAATTTCCAGGGCGCACCTGCGCGAGACTCTCGAGTTCCTCGTGCGGCTTCACCGTCGTCAGACTGATCGCGCCCCCAATAGAGTTCTTACCGAAGAGAGTTCCCTGCAGACCGCGAAGAACCTCGATCCGTTGGATGTCGATGACGCTCGTGACCGCGCGGACGGAACGCGAAAAGTAGACACCATCTACGTAGACACCGACGCCCGGATCGAACGCCGCCGCGATGCGCGTGGTTCCGATTCCCCGAATGCGAAACTGGGCGGACTGATTCAGCCCTACCGGGGTCTGCTGCCAATTCAGGTTTGGAACGAGATTCTTGATCTCGTTGAGCCGCGTGATGTCGTGATCGCGGAGTGCCTCGACGCCGATGGCCGTCACCGCGAGTGGCGTGTCCTCCAGCATCTCCGCCCGCTTCCTCCTGAACCACCTCGAGCTCGCCTGCCGTATCCGCCGGCGGCCCGTAGGCGACCGGCACCGAAAGTCACCCCAGAAGAACGGTGGCAAGAATCCCAAGCATCCAATGCACGAGCTGTATTCATTTTATTGGCATAGCTACTGCAAAAAGGGCAACTCGGACCCGCGCGTCAGTCTCCCGAAATAGGCCGGTACGGCTTCTTCAGCCGAGGCTCGACCCCCGCGTCGAGGTAGGCCTCCAGCCAGCCATGCCCAGCATCGGGCCACGAATCGACCATCGGGAGATAGGGCTTGATGTCGAGGATCGGGGTCTCGTCGAGAAGATCGATGCCCTGCACCCGCAGAAGACCCTCCGCCACGGCGACGGACTTCACCACGACGTTCGTGAGGCCGATGCCCGAAGGTCGATCGGGGGCCCTCGTCGCGAAGATGCCGCGCTTCGGACCGCCACGAGGCGGCTTCACCTTCGAAGTCCAGCCGCGGTTCCGGTCGAACACGAACACCAGCCAAATGCGCTCGAAACTCGCGACATCCGCGAGCGCGGGCGCGAACTGCGGCTCGACCTCGATCGTTCCTTCGGTCTCCGGAGAAGCGACTGGCTGATGAGGCGTATCCTCACGTCGCCGCCACGGCGTACGTGCTCGGCCGATCACCGGGATCTCGATGCACTTGCTCATCTCCGCTCACCGCGGAGTCCCCGGAGAAGCCAGACGGCGACGAACACTCCGATGCCGAGCAACGGGAGCCCACTCGCACCCTCCGCGCCGGTCGCGAACGACCAGAACTCGAACCCAATCACAGAGAGCGCCGTCGCGAGGTAGAGCAGCGGAAGCCACGGGTAGGCGCTCGCCCGATACGGTCGCTCTGTACCCGGCTCGCGGCGGCGCAGTACGAACAACGCGCCCACCGTGAGGGACCCCAACAGGAACATCGCGACGCTCGTCAGCTGCACCAACTCTTCGAAGGTCCCACTCGCGACGAGAAACACCGAGAAGGCGGCCTGGGCCCACAGTGCCCGCGCCGGCACCTGACCATGCTCCGAGAGGGCCCCGAACGAGCGCGGCAACGCGCCATCCCGACCCATCGCGTATCCGATCCGCGCGCCGCCGAGCACCGTCGCATTGATCGACCCCACGAGCGCGAGCGCGATGATGACGGCGACGACGCCCTCCGCACTCTCACCCAGAAGAACACGGGCCGCCGCCGTGCCCGACTCAAACGCTTCGGCGATGCCGCCCATTCCCAGAACCGAGATCCATGCGGCACACAGGAGCAGGTACAATCCGGTCACCAGCGTCGTGCCGAGCAGCAGCGCCCGCGGAATCGTGCGCCCCGGATCGGCGACCTCACCCCCCACGTAGGCCACCGCGTTCCAACCGGCGTAGGCAAAGTAGACGTTCAGAACAGCCGCGCTGATCGAACCGACCCCGCCCGCGGACGCCGCCGCGGGCACCGCCGAGGCATGCGGAGCAGTCGCCAACGCCCCTGCGGCGAAGACCGTCAGGAGACCGACCGGAACGAGCGTAAGAAGGGTCTGCGTCAACGAAGAGAGCCGAACGCCCGCGATGTTCAAGACGGTCAACAGGAGAATGAGGAGGATCGCGACGAGCTCGCCGCCACTCAGCTGGAGGCCCACCACGGAAAGATCAATCCAGGATGCCGAGAGATCCACGCCCACGAGCGCGGCGAGCAAGCTCAGTTGGTACTGGCTCACGGCCGCCGACATGCTCGCGATCGAGCCCGCAAACACCCCCGCGAAGAGTACGACGCCCGCCGCGAAGCCCAGGGTCGGTCCGAAGGCCCGCCGCAGATATACGTAATCGCCGCCCGCGTCGGGTATCATCGCGCCGAGCTCGGCGTACGTGACGGCTCCGGCGATCGCGATCACCCCGCCGAGCGCCCAGAGCAGAAGGAACGGTCCGGGCGACGTGACGCTCTGCGCCACGAGATGCGGCGTCAAGAAGATGCCGACACCCACCATCGAACCGGCGACGATCGTCGTGGCGCCGAGCATTCCGATCGCCCGCGGGGCACTGGACCTCGTCACGAGATCCCCCGAACATCGAGACACGACACTGCTTCAGCCATCGACCCGAGTCCCGTTGGTCCGCCTCTCCAACCATTGTAGACTCGACGCGTGCCTCTGCACTTCGTGATCGACGAGACAATCAGCCTCGTCTCGACCACGGCCGTCGGAGACGTGGCGGAAGCGGACTTGCTCGCGCACGCGATGAAGCTCGCTGCGGTGCCCGATCGCCCGCGCCGCGAGTTCGTCGACTTCACGGACCGAACGGGCGCCACGCGGAATTGGGTAGGAGCGAACGACGCGGCGACAAGGCAAGGGCAGAGTTCCTCATAGGCGCACTGGTACCACGGCCGGTTCTGGACGAGGAACCCACAGCGGACGACCCTCTCCACGCCACATGGATCCCCCCGCTGCGCCACGTTAGACCTAAGGCATGGGCATCACTTCTCGGACCCTCCCGTTCTTACTGGGCCTTTTGATTCTGCCGAGCCTCGCGGGCGCCGACGATGCACGTCCCAACGTGGTCATCTTTCTCGCAGACGACCTCGGCTGGTCCGACGTCGGCTTCCACGGCGAAGAGGTCATCGAGACGCCGGCCATCGACCGGATCGCCCGCGAGGGTGTGGAACTCCACCGCTTCTACTCGACGCCCATCTGTTCACCGACCCGCGCCGCGCTCATGACCGGCCGGGACCCGATGCGACTCGGCGTCGCGTACGGCGTGATCATGCCCTGGATGACCAACGGCGTTCATCCCTCCGAACACTTCATGCCCCAGAGCTTCCATGCAGCCGGGTACCAGACCGCCATGGTCGGCAAGTGGCACCTCGGACACGCGCAAGAGACGTATCACCCCAACAAGCGCGGCTTCGATCATTTCTACGGGCACCTGCACACCGAGGTCGGCTACTTCCCGCCCTTCGCCAACCAAGGCGGGCGCGACTTCCAGGTCAACGGCCGTTCCACCGAGGGCGAGGGCTACGAAACGTTCGTGCTCGCCGACGAAGCCACTCGCTGGATCAAAGACCGGGACCCGGACCGACCGTTCTTTCTTTATATGCCGTTCATCGCGCCCCACACTCCGCTCGAGGCGCCCGACGACCTCCTCGCCAAGTACGCCGACATGGACGACGATCGCGAGAAGGCCCGCAGCCCGCAGACCGATCAGTCGCGCTTGATAAGCAAACTGATGCTGCGACCGAGCGCACGACCGGTGTACGCCGCCGTCGTCGACGCGATGGACCAGGCCATCGGCCGCGTGCTCGACACGCTCGACGAACAAGGGATCGCCGACAACACGATCGTCTTGTTCTTCAGTGACAACGGCGGCGCCGCGTACGCAACGGGTGGCGCGGACAACGTGCCTCTCCGAGGCGGCAAGGGCGACGTGTTCGAGGGCGGCATCCGCGTGGTCTCGGTCATGCGCTACCCGGCGAAGATCGAGGCCGGCACTCGTTTCGACAGCATCATGTCGGCGATGGACGTCTTCCCGACGATTGCCGCCGGGGCCGGAGTTCCCAGGCGCAACACGGCCGATCTCGATGGGCGCAACCTCTGGAACGCCATCCAGGAGAAGCGACACGTGCCGCGCGACGAGTACATGTTCTTCGCCTCTGAGACGCCCATCAGCGGCTGGTTCAACTTGACGGCCTTCAACGACGAGTGGAAGTTGGTCCAGCAGGTCCAGCAGGGTCTTCTCTCCGCCGATGTCACCGACTACCTGTTCCACACGACCGAGGATCCGTACGAGTACGAGAACCTCGCCGAGGCGCACCCCGACGTCGTCGCGAAGATGGCCAAGGCGATTCACGTGTGGCGACAGCGCTACCCGATCTCCGGAACGCGGCATCAGCTGGTGCCGCCGCCCGGCTGGCGCGCACCCAAGGACTGGGCCGGGTACCCGATCCCGCTGGATCAACTCCAGGACGAGCCCGCCATCGGCATGCCGCCGCCGTTCGCAATCCCCGCCCTCGATTGGCAGCACGGCGAGGTCGGCCGACTGATCTACGATTGCGAACCGTACGAGTTCCTCGGCGGCGGACTCTGCAAGTAGCTGGAGCTACTCTTCGAGAAGCGCGAGAATCTCGTCGCGTGTGACGCCGCCCGCCACGAGTGCCTCACCGGAGAGTGCGGTCTCGGCGATCTGCTTCTTGCGCTTCTGAAGATCCAAGACCCGCTCTTCCACGGTGTCCTTCGCGACGAGTCGGTACACCATGACGGGGCGATCCTGCCCGATCCGGTGCGCGCGATCGGCAGCCTGCTCCTCTACCGCCGGGTTCCACCACGGGTCGAGGAGAAAGACGTGGTCGGCGGCCGTGAGGTTCAACCCCGTGCCCCCCGCGGTCAGCGAGATGAGCAGTACCGGCGGGCCGTCCGGATCCTGGAACCCGTCGACGACGGCTCCGCGGTCCCGCGTCGATCCGTCGAGCCGAGCGTGCGGAATCGAACGTGAGGCGAGATGCGGTTCGACGAGGTCGAGCATGCTCGTCCACTGGGAGAACACGAGAGCCTTGTGTCCATCGGCCACCGCATCCTCGAGCGCTTCACACAGTGCTTCGACTTTCGAGGAGGTCGCGGCCTCGCGACCCGGGAGCAACCCGCGATGACATGCCGCTTGTCTCAACCGCAGAAGCGCTTCGAGCGCCGCCATCACGTTCGATCCCTCGCCGAGCTTCTTCACGACATCCGCGCGCGAAGAGAGGCGCACACTGTCGTAGAGGGTCCGCTCTTCGTCATCGAGCTCGCAATACAGAACGGACTCCGTGCGTGGCGGCAACTCCGTCGCAACCTCACGCTTCAGCCGACGCAGCAGGAAAGGTCGGAGTCGCGAACGCAGGCGCTTCGTCACCGCACCGTCGCCGGCCAAGATCGGTTTCTCGTACCGCTCGGCGAAATCGCGACGACCACCGAGAAGGCCGCGATTCACGAAGTGCATCTGGCTCCAGAGCTCGTCGAGTCGATTCTCGATGGGCGTGCCCGACAGTGACAGCCGGAAGCCTGCCCGGAGATCGAACGCCGCTCGCGCAGACTGACTGTCGGGATTCTTGATCGCTTGCGCTTCGTCGAGCACGACTACGTTCCAGTCGACCTCACCGAGAACATCGATGTCGTTCCGAAGCGTCGCGTAAGTCGTGAGCGTCACATCGGCGTCGGTGAGGGCACGGGTCGGGCCATGATAGAGCGCAACGGAGAGTTCGGGACGAAAGCGATCGGTCTCCTTAGTCCAGTTGTGGATCACGCTGCGCGGGCACACGACCAGCGTGCGCCCCTCGATCGCGCACAACGCCTGCACCGTCTTCCCGAGACCCATGTCGTCCGCAAGGATCGCACCGAGGCCCGCATCGCGCAGCCGGGTGAGCCACGCCACGCCGTCCGCCTGATACCCCCGGAGATCTCCGCGAAAGTCGTGGGGCAACTTCACGGCTCCGGCCGGCGCGTCGTCGAGAAGAGGGCGAAGGCGCTCGAGTTCGAACGGCGCCGGCGCGTCCATTGCGGCACACAGTTCCCCGAGAACCGGCAGAGCGGCCGCAGGGGTACTTCCCCCATTCGACTCGCGCGCAGCAAGAAGGTCCGTGACGAGAAGACCGTGCTTTTCGAGCCAGCCCTCGGGAACATTCGCGAAGCCGCCGCCAGACAACGGTACGAGGCCGAGGCCCTGGCGCCATGCTGCGACGACGGCACTCGCCGACACCGAACCGATGTCCTTCGCTCCACCACCGACCGCGTCGAAGACCAGATCGATCCCAGCCGCCCCTTCGGTGAGACGTGGCGTCAGCTCCGCGCGCTCGTCCACCTCGCGTCGCCCGCGTGCGCCCTTGGGTCGTCCGTCGGCGAACGAGCGAATATCCGAAAGAAAACGTGCCGCGTCCTGCGACGCGAAGCGAACCCGGCGGTCGAGAGCGAGATTCAGCTCGTCACGAAGACGAAGCGTGAGCTTCTTCTCTTCCCCGACGTCCCGCTTCGGAACCGCTCCGCCGAGATGAACGAGCCGATCCCCCTCGATACGCGCGACCGGCGGATCCCCGTAGACGAGCTTTGCGAGGACGTCGACGCCGTCTTCCGCGGTATCGATCTCGAAATCGAGCCAGGGAGCCACGCGAGCCTGCCGCGCTTGGCGACCGGGGAGACGCGTCGATTGCACATCCACCGAGATTGACCGCTCCAACTCCGGGATGAGAGTGCCGACGAGCTCTCCCACGTCATCAGGACGGAAGGTGCGACGAAACGGGAGACGTTCCCAGGCGCGACCAAAATGCGCACCCGCGCCGAAGGGATGCAATCGATCCCCCGCGCGCAGCACGCCCGGTGCCACGACTTCCGACACCGACGGATCCGCTTCGATCACCAACTCGACGCCTCCCCCCTTCGCGTCGAGGACCCGCGCACACGGGAAGAGCGGCTGCGCCGAAGCCCGCACCTCCATCTCTTCGAGCCGAAGGTCCTTCACGCCCACGAGAGCGGACAGGACCGTCTTCGCGCGCTCGAATTCGATCGGTACCTCCCTCCGCGCAAGCAGCAGATCGACGTCGAGATCCTCGACGCTCGGCTCGAAGTTCAACTCGGCCCCCTCACTCTCGATGAGGTCGTAGAGGGACTGCTCGAGCCGCCGCGGTTCGTCGTCGCCGCAGAGCAGGAACCGGTCGACGATGAGTCCCCCGTCGGTTCGCCGGAGCACGTACCGGATCGTGCCGATCCGGCCTGCCCCGTGAAAGAGCGCCTCGAGTTCGCCTCCCATCTGCACCGCGGCGATCGCGCAGGCCGCGACGTGCTCGCAGGGGTCACACGGCCCCTCGCAATCGCAATCCCACTCTTGATCGCCCGGGAAGAGAATGACGGTCGGTGCGACCTCGTCGCCAGAGAGCCGCACCCGAAAGGTCCATTCGTCCGCGGTGTGCGAATCCCCTGCCACCGAATCGGTGCGCCCGAGTGCCACCCCTTTGGACCACAGGCCGGGGAGGCAATCCTCCTTCACTGCGTCGAGCATCAGCTTCCAGTTCGGCACTGCTAGTGAGGCGTAACGGCGGAACCGGGCTCTTTCTACTCCGCCGCTTCGTGACGGTCAGCGGAGCTCGAAGTCGTCGAGGTCCGGCTCGCGGGTCCAGCCCCAATAGTCGACGAGCAGCCAGGGGGAGACGGTCGTCACGCGGCCGGCTTCGTTCTTGTACCAGCTCCGAGTTCCCGTGTGCGCCCACACGGTGCGCTGTGTCGCCCCGAGATGCCGTTGCTCGTAGGCGGCAGCCACGTCCTCACGACACTCGATCGTACGATGGCCTCCCTTCAGCAACGCTGAAAGGCACCCCATAATGTAGCGGACCTGGCACTCGGAGTGAAAAATGATGCTCCCGGCGTGCGCGAGATTCGTGCCCGGACCGTAGAGACAAAACAGATTTGGAAAGCTTGGCACGGTGATCCCCAGATACGCGCTCGGCTCCTCGCCCCATCTCTCGCGCAGAGTCGAGCCTTTCTTCCCCGTGATCTCCATCGGCCAGAGGAACTTGTTCGCGTGAAAGCCGGTCGCGAACACGATGACGTCGACCTCGATCTCCGTACCGCTCTCGAGCTCCAAACCCGTAGGCGTGATCTTCGCGATCCGATCTGTCACGAGGTCCACGTCGTCCTGCTGCAACGTGCTGAGCCAGGACCCATTGTCCTGCAGCATGCGCTTCACGAAGGGCGGATACTTTGGGACGACCTTCTCCAGCAACGCAGCATCTTCGCCCACCTGGAACTTCACGTACTCCGTGAAGCCGATGCGCGTCTGCTCGTTCAGCTCGTTCACGGACCGCTCCTGGTGCGGCCAGTCCGGGTCGACGATCAGCGACGGCATGAGGCCGTCGGATGCGGGCCAGAAGAGCAGGAACCGGTACCAGCGCGCATAGTAGGGCACGTGCCGCAGGAGCCACTTCTTTCCTGCCGGAACGGTGCGGTGGTAGGCGGGATTCGGGCTCATCCAAGCGGCCGAACGCTGCATCACGTAGAGATGCTCCGCCTCTTTCGCGACCTCGGGGACGAGCTGCAGAGCGCTCGCGCCGGTTCCAACGACCGCGACTCGCTTGCCTCGCAGATCGACATCGTGATCCCAGCGGGCCGAATGAAACGCCGGTCCCCGGAAGGAGTCGCGTCCCGCGATGTCTGGGACGCGCGGACGATTCAGCTGCCCTACGCCGCTGATGATCGCGTCGTATCGATCGCTCGACTCCGTACCGTCGGCCGAGCGAGTGACCACATCCCAGGAGGCGGATCCCTCGTCCCACCGCGCGGAGACAACTTCCGTGCGAAAGCGAATCTGCGGGCGCACGCCGTACTTGATCGCACAGGTTTCGAAGTACTCGCGCAACTCGGGCCGCTTGGAGAAGTACTCACTCCAATCCGGATTGGGTTCGAACGAGTAGCAGTAGAAGTGGTTCGCGACGTCGACCCGACAGCCGGGGTAGCTGTTCTCGAGCCAGGTGCCTCCGACACCGTCGTTCTTCTCGACGATCTCGTACGGCACGCCGTACTCCTGCAGGCGGATCGCCGCGAGAAGGCCGGACATGCCCGCGCCGATCACCAGTACGCGCAGGTTCGCCCTTGTGTCTGCGGGAACGTCGTCCCACGAGACGTCGCGAGCATCGCGGCCGTCGAGGGCCATCTCCTCCTGCATCATCGGGACGTACGATTCCGGAACAGGCTCCCCCGTGGCGAAACTCATCATCTCCCGAATCGTCTCTGCCGTCGGGGGCGGCGGCAGGGTGCATCCGCGATCGCGGTAGTCCGCAAGCGCACGCAGAACCTGCGCACGGACCGCAGCCTTCTCCTCCTTCGCCAGCCCCTTCCCGATTCGCCCCACGACCTTGGGAGGTCGAATCGGCCCGCGCAGCACGTCGGTTCGTCCCGTGAGATGGACGAGACTCATCAGGAGCGCCGGAATGTTCGCGCTCTCGAGCGCTTCAGCGATCGTCTCGTCGTCGTCCTCGAAGGGCTCCCCGGAGGGGCGAAGTGTGTCCGTCATCGCATCGACTGATGTCGCACAACGCCGGCCCGTGCAACGTCGGGCCCGCTGGACCCCTCCCGGCAACAAGCTATGCATTACGTGCGATCTCTCGAGCACTCGCGGAGGCTTCTTGATGCCCGTATTCCAATCCAGCATCGCCCCGTCCTCGGAGGCGTTCCAAAAGAACCGCACGGACATGCTGTCTAAGATCGACGAGCTGCGCGCACTCGAGGCGCGTGCCGTCACGGCATCCAACAAGCGGCGGCCGGTTTTCGAGAAACGCGGACAGATCGTACCGCACGAGCGTATTGCCCGACTACTCGATCCAGGGATGCCCTTTCTGCGTCTCCACACTCTTGCGAACTACCTCGTCGATGATCCGAATCCCGAGACGAGTGTTCCGGGAGCAAGCCTCTTGTGTGGCATCGGATTCGTGCGCGGCGTGCGTTGCATGATCTGGGCGGACGATAGTGGGATCCGCGCCGGGTCGGTGACCCGGAACACGCTACCGACGGTCTTGAGCCTCGAGGATATCGCGCTCCGCCAAAAGCTCCCTCTCATCCATCTCGTCGAGAGCGCCGGCGCCGACCTCATGAGCTTTCTCGTGGAGAGCTGGGCGGGCTTCGGGGCCGCATTTCGAAATCTCGCGCTGCTCAGCTCCGCCGGGATCCCGACGACGGTCGTCTTGCATGGCCCGTCGACGGCGGGCGGTGCTTACATGCCCGGCATGTCGGACTATGTAATTGGGGTGAAAGAGAACGGCCTCGCGGCACTCGGTGGCGCCGCACTCGTCCGCGCCGCCACCGGCGAGATCGCGGACGAACGCGAGCTCGGCGGCAGTGAGATGCACGCGACGGTCTCGGGCCTCGTCGAGTACCTCGCCGACGACGATGCGCAGGGCCTCGCGATGGCTCGCGACGTGATGGGACGGCTCGATTGGAACAAGACCACGGATCTCCCGAAGCGCCGAGAGTACGCACCGCCCCTCTGCGACGCCGACGAACTCGCCGGCGTCGTCCCGGTCGATTACCGAACCCCCTACGACGTTCGTGAAGTGCTCGCACGGATCGTCGACGGCTCGGACTTCGAGGAGTTCAAGCCGCGCTACGGCGTCTCCACCTTCTGCGCGCAGACGAGCATCATGGGGTACGCCTGCGCGATAATCGGGAACAATGGCCCGATCGACCCCGACGGCGCGACCAAGGCGGCCCAGTTCATCCAGCTCTGCGATTCGTCCGGAACCCCGCTCATCTTTCTGCAGAACACGACCGGCTACATGGTGGGCACGGAGTACGAGCAGGCCGGCATGATCAAGCACGGCTCCAAGATGATCCAGGCAGTGAGCACCGTCCGGGTGCCGAAGATCACGATGTACATCGGCGCCAGCTACGGTGCCGGCAACTACGGGATGTGCGGCTACGCCTACAAGCCCGACTTCCTCTTCTCTTGGCCGAACTCGTCGAGCAACGTGATGGGCGGCGAGCAGGCCGCGAAGACGATGCGGCAGGTGATCGAGTCGGCCGCCGAGCGTCGCGGAACCGAAGTAGACCCCGCGCAACTCCAGGGCCAGGAAGACGCCATCATCGCGCACTTCTCCAAGCAGGAGAGCGCCTTCTACACGTCGGGACGAGTTCTGGACCACGGCGTGATTGATCCTCGCGACACCCGTCGCGTTCTGGGCTTCACGTTGGAAACCTGCCTGGAGGCTCGCGCCCGAACGTGCAACCCGAACACGTTCGGCGTAGCGCGGATGTAGAGGAACCATGCCGAGCTTTTCGACACTGCTGGTCGCCAACCGTGGGGAGATCGCTCTTCGGATCATGCGTACCGCGCACGCCCAGGGCCTCCGCACCGTCGCCGTGTATTCGGACGCCGACGCGGATGCCCCCCACGTGAAGTACGCCGACGACGCCGTACACATCGGCCCGTCACCGGTCGGCGAGTCCTACCTCGTCGCCGAGAAGATCCTCAACGCCGCCAAGGCGAGTGGCGCCGAAGCGATCCACCCCGGGTACGGATTCTTGTCAGAGAACGCAGCGTTCGCCCGAGCCGTCGAGGCGGCGGGACTGACATTCGTCGGGCCGCCGGCAAACGCCATCGACGTCATGGGGGACAAGGCGCGTGCGAAGCGCGCGATGATCGAGGCCGGGGTCCCCTGCGTCCCAGGTTACCAGGGCGAGGATCAGTCCGACGAACGCCTGATTGTCGAGGCAGACGGGATCGGCTTTCCCGTCATGGTCAAAGCCGCGGCCGGCGGTGGCGGACGCGGCATGCGGCTCGTTCCGAGTGCCGACAGGCTCGGCTCCGCTCTCAAGCGCGCGCGCTCCGAAGCCGAGCGCGCCTTCGGTTCCGGCGAGCTGATCCTCGAGAAGGCGATCGTCCGGCCCCGCCACGTCGAGGTTCAAGTGTTCGCCGACGGCCACGGGAACACGATCCACCTCGGCGAACGCGACTGCTCTGTCCAACGACGCCACCAGAAGGTCATCGAAGAAGCCCCGTGTCCGGTAATGACGCCCGCACTGCGCGACGCCATGGGCTCGGCGGCCACCCACGCGGCGCGTGCCGTCGACTACCGCGGCGCCGGCACCGTCGAGTTCCTCCTTGACGAGGGCGGTGGGTTCTACTTCCTGGAGATGAATACGAGGCTCCAAGTGGAGCACCCGGTGACCGAGATGGTGACCGGGCTCGATCTGGTCGCAATGCAGCTTCAGGTCGCGCGAGGCGCAGCGCTGGACGTCACCCAAGAGGAGGTCCGTCTCGACGGGCACGCAATCGAGGTCCGGTTCTACACCGAGGACCCCGAGGCAAGCTTCCTCCCGAGCACGGGGCCGATCCTCCTGTGGCACCCGCCCGGCGGCGACGGCATCCGCGTCGATGGAGGCATCAAAACCGGCGGAGAGGTTTCTCCGTTCTACGATGCCATGGTCGCAAAGATCGTCGCCCACGGCGCGACGCGCGAAGATGCGCGCCGGCGGCTCATTCGCGCATTGGAACGAACTAGTTTGTTCGGCCCGAAGACCAACCGAGACTTCTTGATCGATGCGCTCGGCCAACCTGCATTCGCCGCGGGCGACGCGACGACGGCCTTCATCGAAGAGACCTACGGCAAGAGCGGCTTCGAGAGCGGAGAGATCCCCGCGTCGGCACACGCCGCCGCCGCCGCGATCCAGCGGAACCTCGCGCGCGAACGCGCACGGGCGGAAGCACTGGCCATCAGCCCGGAGCTTCTCGAGTGGTCGAGCGCCGGTGTCCTCGAATCCGTCGTGCAGTACGAGATCGGCGAGAACCGCGTGACGATCCCAGTCGAATCGTACGCCGACGGCGCCTACGACGTCCGCGTAGCCGATTCCGCCTTCCGGATCGCGATCACCACGCTGCGGTCGGAGACCGCCCACGTCATCATCGACGGCCGTGGCGTCGACGCGATCTTCCACGAGGACCGACAGCGAACCCTGCACGTCTCGTTCGGTCCCCGAAGCTACGTATTCACAGACCTCTCGGCCGCCACCAGCACCGGCGAGGATACCGCCGCGAGTGGACGGGTAGTCGCCCCGATGCATGGGCGTCTCCTGCAGATCCTCGTGTCGGAGGGCCAAGCGGTGAAGAAGGGCGATCGCCTCGCGATCCTCGAAGCAATGAAGATGCAGCACGAGATTCTTGCAGAGGTGGACGGGAGCGTGACGACCATTTCCGCCAAGGCGGAGACACAGATCGGTGCGGGGGACCTCCTCCTGGAGATCGAGCCCGCCTGATTGGCAATGTCGGGACCTTCGCGTAGCGTCGAGCCATGCTGAGATCGATCGCCTCGACCTTCACTGTCCTACTCCTCCTGGCTGCACCCGCGACCGCACGCGCTGCGGACCCCGAGCACGTCGACGTCGCCGGGGCCGAGGCGCTTCTGGGGACAAAGACCGAGATCGTCGTCCTCGATGTCCGCACGCCGGGCGAGTTCGAGGCAATCCACCTGGCCGGCGCGAAGAACATCGACATCGACGGCGCTTCCTTCCGCGAAGACGCGGCCAAGCTCGACCGGGACCAAGCCTATCTCGTGCACTGTGCCGCCGGAATCCCCGGCGGCCGCAGCGCCCGCTCCGTCGAGATTCTCGAAGAACTCGGGTTCACGAGAGTCTACCACCTCGACGGCGGGATCAACGCGTGGAAAGCCGCGGGGAAGGGCGTCGAAGGAACAGCGGCCGGCTCCGTCGCGAGCGACTAGTTCCGCCGATCACGACTTCGGCATGGCACCACGTAACGCCATGTCGCGAGACGGCAAGCGGCGACTCGGCGACCGTCAGCGCGTCTCCAAGACCTCACGCATCTTCGGCGCGAGAGCCGCTGCGAGCAACGCCGAACCCTCGTGTGTGTAGTGGCCGGACTCGTCGCGATAGTGCTCCTTCTTGAGAACGCGGTGCCCGTCGAAGAAGTGGCCTCCGTTCTCCTCGACCACCTGACGGAGCACGTCGATCGTCTGCGGCTCGTACCAACCTTGCGCTTCGAGCTTCTCGTAGGGAATCGGGCTCACGACGACCAGAACTTCTGCGCCGCTGCGGCGCGCCATCCCGACGGTCGCGCCCATCATCTCGACGACGGGATGATCCGCTGCGAGATCGAGGCCGTAGGACCGGAGATACTCCAGCGCGGGCCGACGGCCACCCTTTGCCAGCGTCTCGAAGTACGTCGGGCTACGCGCGACGAGCCCCGTCGGGTCCTTGTCCTGGATCAGACGCTGGGTTCCCTCGTAGGCCAGGAAAGCCGACTCCGCGCCCGGCAGGCGCAGGAGTTGGTAGCCCAGCAAGTCGAGAGGGCCGACGTCGCGCTCGCGGAACGGGAGCATCACCGCCCGCGGCAGCTCCCCCGGCGGAATGAAGCTGCAGAGGTCCATGAACTCAGGCGCGCCGTCTACGAACATCCGTAGATGCGCGACCAGCACGACGAAGTCCGGCTTCTCTTCGAGGATTCGGCCGAGCATGCAGTAGTAGTGGAAGAAATCGAGACCGACCATGGCCACGGTCCCGTGCGGAGGGATGATGCCGCCCTCCGCACGAATCTCGTCGGCGAGCAGGTCCGCGTACGAGGGGATCTTGATCGAATCGAGAAGGGTCGAATCCCCGAGCCACATCACCTTCGGGTCCTTCGGCGCAAGCCTTGCCATCGTCTTCTCGAATTCGACGCGATTCGGCCGAATGAAGACACCGGTTTCCATCACCTCGTCGCCGGCACGCCAGAACAGGACGCCGACGAACACCACGAGGCAAGCAACGAACACGACGGCGATGAGAACGAGACGATTCACGGGTTCACGTTTCAGAACTGGAAATAGATGAACTGACTGGTCGTGGGAGAAAAGAGATACACGAGGATCGCCACGACCGCGTACGCGGCCCCTTGCGCAACGGGGCTCCTTCGAGCCAGGCCCTGCTGCCACTGCTGCGGCAGCCCGATGCCATGGATGAGAGCCGCGACCACCAGAACCACCAGGGTGCGCAGCATGTCGGGAGTGAACTCGAACGACATCCGGCCGAGCCCACTGAGGATCTCGCCCGCACTCGCGAGATCCGGCGAACGGAAGAAGACCCAGCCGAGCACGACGAGATGGAACGTGATGCCGATCCGCACCCAGGCCGGGAGCGCAGCCAGCGCGGGGAAGCGGGGAGTCGCCCACCGCTGCACGACGAGGAGGACCCCGTGGAAACCGCCCCAGAAGACGAACGACCACCCCGCTCCGTGCCAAAGGCCGCCGAGAAGCATCGTGAGGAAGAGGTTGAACCGCGTTCGCCCCTCGGACGCGCGGTTGCCGCCGAGCGAAATGTAGAGATAGTCGCGCAGCCACGTGGAAAGGGTGATGTGCCAGCGCCGCCAGAACTCCCGGGGGCTGGTCGACAGATACGGACGCAGGAAGTTCTCCGGGAGCCGGAATCCGAACAGCCGCGCGAGGCCGATCGCCATGTCCGAGTACCCGGAGAAATCGAAGTAAATCTGGAAGGCAAAGGCGTACGCCGCGAGTAGGAGAGCGGGGCCGCCGAAGTCGCCTGGTGCGTCCCAAACCCGGTCGACATAGAGCGCGAGCGTATCGGCGAACACGACCTTCTTGATGAGGCCACCCGCGATGCGTGCAAGGCTCTCTTCGATGTCCGCCCCGTCGACGGTTCGATCGCCATCGAGCTGCGGCAGGAATTCGCGTGCTCGAACGATCGGTCCGGCAACGAGCTGCGGGAAGAACGAGACGTACAACGCCAGATCCCAGAAGCTCCGAACCGGCTGCAACCGCCCGCGATAGACATCCATGGAGTAGCTGAGGCTCTGGAACGTATAGAACGAGATCCCCACCGGAAGGATCACATCGATCACCGGCCCACCCTCTGCCGCCGGCCCCAGTCCTGCGAGCGTCAAGTACGTGTCCGCGAAGAAGTTCCCGTATTTGAAGAACGCGAGTACGCCAAGATTGCCGAAAAGGCTGACCGCAAGCAGCGCTCGCCGTGCCGCCTGCCCGGTCGTGCGAACCAGCCGAAGGGCGACGACATAGTCCAGACAGGTCGAGTACAGGAGAAGAAGAACGAACGGTGCGTTCCAGGAGCCGTAGAACAGGTAGCTCGCTCCGAGCAGGAAGAGACGTCGCGCCCTCTCCTGCTTGGCCGGGATCACCCAGTAGTGAACGGTCAGAACAAGGAGGAGAAAGGCAACGAACTGGAGGCTGTTGAAGAGCATGGCGGAGCGGCCCGGATCGCCGAATCCTACCGCTTGTCTGCGATCGAGGACAGCAGACGCTGGAACTCGGGCGAGGAACGCAGGACCTCCCGACTCGTCTCGAGCAACGTGTCTACTTCCTCGCCACTCAGGTCGAAGTTGGTTCCGATCTCGTTGAGCATGGCTCGCCTCTGGTCATCGGCCACGCGGTCGAAGCTGACCTCGACGAAGACGAACTCCACTGGCCGGCCCGGCTTCGAGCGCTCCCGGGTCCATTCCCCGAGCCGCGCCTGAACGAGCTCGATCGTCTCGAAATTGTAGTGATCGATCTGCGCCGACGCGACGCTCCCGACGAGTTCCGCCATGGTCGGCGAAGCGGCGGTCAGCGCGAACGTCGGCTCTGGGTGCGTCTCCGCGTCCACCAGGAGGACGACGATCCAGCCCGGGTTCGGGTGCCCCATCTCGGCGAGGCCCGCCTCGGCACTCCCTGCAAGGGTCATCAACTCCAGGGCGCCCCGGAGGCCCAGGTTGTCCGAGATCCCTCCGTCGACCAGGTGGACGTACCGGCGCAGCTTCGAGTCGAGGTACGAAGCACGCACTTTCGCCTCTGCGCGACGCCGCGCGTTCGTATTGTCTTGCAGTGCCGCCGTCATCCACGTCGGCTCTTTGTAACCGCAGGCCGGCTCGTAGTTCTTGAGGGTGATGGGCGACAGAAGAATCGGAACGGCCGAGGAAGCGGCGACCGCTTCTGCAACCGAGTACGCCGGGAGATCGGAACAAAGCGCGTCGAAGAATTCACGCGTGAACCCGAATCGACTGCCCGTCGCGAGATCCGTCACGTTGATCAAGATGAACGGCGTGCCGGGACGCTCAAGATCGGCGAAGGTGGCCTCGTGGAAAAGCTCCTCGTCGTAATACCGCGCCGCGAGGTCACTTTGACCGTAGGCACCCGAACCGAGCCGAAACCAGTTCGGCGGCCAGAAGAGGCTCGCGATGAGGGAGCCTTCGACGTTCTTGCGAAGGAACTTCTCCTCGTACCCGTCAAAGATTTCGTCGCCGTACAGGCCATAGTACGCCGAGGTGAAACTGCCGCCAGAGACCGACGAAATCACGTCGACCTCGTCCAGGAAACGTCGCTCCCGGCCGTCCACTTCGACCTTCGTCTCCGCCAATTCTTGGAGAACGCCGCACGCGAACGCCGAGGCGCGCGTCCCGCCGCCCGAAAAAGCGAGCATGACGAGGAGCTCCTCCGAGCCGCCCGACATCTCCTTCGTCAACGCGGCCTCGTCAGCTGGGCTCCATTTGGGAAGCCCCTTGTTCAGCACGGCCCACGCGCAGCCCTGGAGCAGAACAAGGGCTAGTAGGAGAACGCAGGAGAGCCGCTGCATCGTGACGGAGCGTAGCCAGCAGAGAGCGAGTGGGGAAGAGCCTCGGCCGGCTCTATGGTAGGAGTCGGCCGTGCTTCTGGAGAACAAAGTCGTCCTCGTATCGGGCATCGGGCCCGGTCTCGGTCGGGCCACGGCACTCGCCGCCGCTCGTCACGGGGCCGATGTCGTACTGGCCGCCCGGACCGAGTCCCGCCTGACCCAGGTCGCCACCGAAGTGGAAGCGGTCGGACGCCGCGCCCTTCCCGTGGTCACGGACATCAGCTTGCAGGAAGACTGCACGGCTCTCGTCGCGCGCACAATGGAGGAGTTCGGCCGCATCGATGTCCTCGTGAACAACGCGTTCAAGATGCCACCGTTCGAGCCGCTGACCGAACAGGCCGTCGCGACCATCCAGGACACGTTCGAAGTGAACGTCTTCGCTCCGATGCGACTCTCACAGGCCGTGGTGCCCCACATGAGCGCCGCAGGAGGCGGGTCAATTGTCATGATCAACTCCGTCATCCTTCGACAGCAGAAGCCGGCCTACGGCGCATACAAGATGGCGAAGCACTCCCTCCTCGGTCTCGCGCGCAGCCTCGCGGTCGAGGTCGGGCCGATGAACATCCGCGTGAACTCGGTCGCACCCGGCTTCATCGGAGCGGCGGTCGTCGACCTCGTCGCGCAGATCGAGGCGACCGAGCGAGGCGTCTCACCCGAGAAGGCGAAAGAGCAGATCCTCGAGTCGCTTATGCTCCGGCGCGCACCCGAACCGGGAGAGATCGCGGAAGCCGTTGTGTTCTTCGCGTCTGACATGTCCCGATCGATCACGGGACAGTGCTTGGATGTGAACTCCGGCCAGTTCACGCACTGAGGACCTCACGTCCGCCCCGGTCATTCTCATCGCCGGCGGGAGTCCCGGCATCGGCGCAGCGACCGCGCGACTCGCGGCCGAGACCGGCTGAAGTCGGGCATCCCGATGCAACGAGGCGGCAAGCCCGAGGAAGTCGCGCGAGCCATTCTGTGGCTCGTCGGGTCCGAGTCGAGCTACACGACCGGAAGCTTCGTCGACGTGTCCGGCGGCCGCTAACGTCCAACCTACTCGGACCGAATCGACAACTCCTTCGGGCCGATGACCTGGACAACGATCTTGGTGCCGACCGTAGCCGTGCGATACGACGAAGGTCTCGAGCACGCCTCCACGCGGCGCTCGCCCGGCGTCCGCCAGATGCCAGCGCCGATCGAGAAAAGGGCGGCCGTCGCTTCCTCCGCGGAGGTGAGCGACGGCCGGCCGGCCGAAAACTCTACGAGAACCCCGCTCACGAGATCCCTATTTCAGATCCTCACGCGTGTAATCGAACAGACCGCGAGCGATGATGAGCCGCTGGATCTGGCCCGTTCCCTCGTAAATATCGATGATGCGCGAATCCCGCATCCACTTCTCGACGAGGTTGTCGCGAGACACACCGAGCGGCCCGAGGATGTCGATGCAGCCCTGGGTGATCGCCCGGACGGCCGTGCCCGCGTGCGCCTTGCAGACGGACGACTCCATGTTGTTCGGCTGGCCTTGATCGGCGAGCCACGCGGCCCGAAGGACTGTGAGCTTGCTCGCCTCGTGCAGGGTCTCGAGCTTCATGAACTTCTCGGCCACGGCCGAGCGGCTACCGATGCCCGTGCCGTAGTCGAATTCGACGCCGGCCTTCTCGAGCTCGTCGCGGGTGAAATCGAGGGCCGCTTCGGAGATACCGATTCCGAAGGCCGCCACCGCCGGCCGGGTCATGTTGAAGGTCTTCATGACGCCGCGGAAGCCGCCCGAGCCCTTCTTGCTCACCTCTTCGTTTCCACCGAGGAGCTGATCACGGGGGATCCGGCAATCGCTGAAAACGTACGTCGCCGTGTCCTCGCCGCGGATTCCGAGCTTCCGCTCCTTGTGCGCCACCTCGAAACCGGGAGCGCCCTTCATCACGATGAACGACTTGATACCGGCGCGACCGGCCGACTTGTCGAGCGTGGCCCACATGACGACACCGCTCGCGCGCACGCCACCGGTGACGAAGATCTTCTCACCGTTCAGGACCCACTCATTGGTCTTCTCGTCGAGCACCGCGGACGCGGTCACACGCGACGGATCCGAGCCGCAACCCGGCTCCGTGATCGCCATCGAGAGGAAATTGTTCATCCATTGCCGCTTCTGCTCGTCGGTTCCCGCGGCCATGAGCGCCGCGTTGCCGAGACCACCCATCTTCGGCTGCCGCAACTTCACCGCGTAATCGCCCCAGCAGCGGTAGATCGTGTAGAGCATCGCCATCACGGAAGGACCGCTGTCCTCTTCGCTCTGGGTCGACGCCAGATTCGGCGTGGGCTTGAAGTCCTTCGCCTCGGGAAGTTCGTCGGGCGGGATTTCGCTGTCTTCGTTTTCGTCGTAGTACCGCGCGTACTTGCGGCAGATGAGGCCCTCTTCCTTGATGACGTCGATCTTAGCCCGGTCGTACTCGCTCAGTTCGAAATTGATCATGGCAATCTCCCTTAGATGGACACGGTGCCTTCGAGCACGCCCAGGGTCCGCGCATTGCGGAACCACAATTCGACCGGATGCTCACGAATGAACCCGTGGCCGCCGAGCACCTGGATACCGTTGTCGGCAACCCAGAGTCCCTTCTCACCGGCATAGCTCCAGGCCTGAAAGCTAGCCTTGGTCGCGTCGAGCCCTTTTTCGAGCTTCGACGCCCCCTGCCACACGAGCCATCGCATCGCCTCGACCTCCGTGTGGGACTCGGAGAGCATGAAGGCGATCGCCTGCTTCTTTGCGATCTCCTCGCCGAAAGCGACGCGCTCCTTCGCATAGGGAACGCAGTAGTCGACCATCGCCTTACCGATGCCGACGAGGCACGCCGCGATGCCGACCCGGCTCGCGTCGAGCAGAGCACGCACGTTACATCCGCTCGGCCCGCCGAGACGATCGCCTTCGGCTACTTCCACCCCATCGAGTTCGAGGACGTGAACCGGGACGGCGCGCAGGCCGAGGTTTTTCTCGGCCTCCTCGCTGATCGTGAGGCCGGCGGCATCCCTCGCAACGAGGAAGGCGCCGAGGCCACCATCGGCTGCAGCGACGACCAGGAAGTGCGAGGCACGATCCCCGAACGGCACGAAGCGCTTGGTTCCGCTCAGCACGTACCCGCCGCTCTTGGCGGTCGCGCTCGTCTTGGGCTCGGCCGCGTTCATCATGGCGCCCGGCTCGACGACGGCGAGGGATCCCAGCGCGAAGCTGGTACCGCAGAGTCCGGGCAGCAAACGCTGCTTCTGCTCTTCGGTGCCGTGATCGAGAAGCGCGTTCACGAAGAGTGACGGGGCGAGCGCGGCGACCGCGAGGCCCGCATCTCCCCACGCCAGTTCTTCGAGCGCGATGGCATTCGTGGTGTGCGCCCGATCGGCGCCCATACCCCCGAACGTTTCGGGAACCTGCGTCGTCGTGAGGCCCAACTCCCAGACCTGCTGAAGGAAGTCGTCGGAGACCGTCGACTCCTCATCACATATGCGCGCAAGGGGTCGTACGACTCCTTCGGCGAACTCGTGAATCGCGCCGCGAATGGCGTCTTGCTCTTCGGTAAGACCGAACGAGATCATGATGGTTTCCTCCTGTCGGGTCCGACTTGCTGTTCGCGGCCCGGGCCACCACTGCCGAGTGTCGACACGCGGTGAAAGTAATGGTCGAGAGCCTGCGAGCCCCCGTCCTTCGTCATGAGACCTCGCCTCACGACGTCTCGTGCATCGAGAAGACCGAGTGCGACGCCACACCAGGCGCTCGTGTCGGCGGTGTATCGAACGTCGGCGTGCTCAGCGAAACCGCGAGCGACTTCACAACGTCCGTCGTGAATGGAAATGCACCAAACCCCGCCGCCCTCGCCTTCGAGTCGAATCTCGAACACGACGTTCTCGCCGTGAGCGCGCTCTTCGCGCAGCAAGAAAGGAAGGGCCTCGAGGATCGACTGCGGGGACGTCTCGTTGAAATCAGCGACGTTGATCGAGAGTTCCTGGATCCCGTGGTGAATCCACCACTGGGCGAGCGACGATATGATCGGCTCGAGAGAACGACCTCGGTCTGTCGCGGCGTACGCCGAGCGGGTTCCGTTCTCGACTTGCTCGACGAACCCGTCCGCCGCCAGTTGGCGAAGGCGACTCGAGAGAACGCGCGGTGCGATTCCCGTGCGCTGCCGCAGCTCCGTGAAGCCCTTGAGGCCGACGATCAGTTGGCGAACCAGGACGAGGGTCCAGCGATCGCCAATGACGTCGAGAGCGCGCGCGACCGGATCGAAGATCTGACCCGGCCGCGGCACCCCGGCGGTCTTGGCTGCCTGAGAAGGTCTCGGTGCCATGCCTGAATATCTACATGAATCCGCACCTAGTATTCAATAGATACCACCTATGGACTTTTACATATAGTGAGAGGTCGGAATCAGCGGCTCTTGAGCGCGTCCCGGATCTCGCCCAGCAGCACTTCTTCCTTGCTGGGCTCCGGTGGGGCCGAAGGCTCCTCCTCTTCCTTGCGCTTCATCGAGTTCAGCCCCTTCACGACCATGAAGATGCAGAACGCGATGATCACGAAGTTGATGATGTTGTTGATGAAGAGGCCGTAGTTGATCGCGACGGCCTCGACTCCCTCCGTCGCGGGCACCAACACCACGGCCAGCTCCGAAAAGTCGACCTTCCCGAGCAGCATCCCGATCGGCGGCATGATCACGTCGTTCACCAGCGACGTGGTGATCTTTCCGAAGGCCGCACCGACCACGACGCCGACCGCCATGTCGACGACGTTTCCGCGCATCGCGAACTCTTTGAACTCCTGCCCCATGCTCATTCTCGTTCTCCTTGTTCAGACAACTATTGGCTTTTCATGCGGATAGTCCCGTGCCGCGCACACCCGACGCGAGAGTGGATTTCCCCGTAGCGCTCCCCGGAAAATCCCTATCCTCCGCGTCTCTCCATTTCCGAGGATACCCACGCCCGCCGCTCTGCGGTTAGGCCGATGCAACGCTTCACGAATGACGGACCATAACGGAGGGGTACGCATGAAAACCAACGGGAGAACGGCTCTGGCGGCACGGGTTGCAGCATGCGTTCTGGCCTCGTGGATGGTACCGACCCTCGCCGACCGGCGAAGCCGATCTCGCCACGGCACAGCGCCCCCTCGGCACGCGAGTTCGGAACACGGGTACCATCGTGTTTCTGGATGCGGTTCCCCCGAGCCGCATCGGTACAAACTTCGTCGAACACGTGATCCCGCTTCCGAGTGAGGTCCCGGTCGTCGATCCGTCGACGCTCGACTGCGTCCCCGACGGTGATCGTGATCGACGATACGGTGCGCTTCTCGCATCCGGACGATCCGCTGTAGACGGGGCCATGTCCGACCGCGGCGTCGTCAAGCTCCCGACGCTCGACGCGCGTCGATCGCGACCGCGTCGTGGTCCGCGGCTCCTTTGACAAGCCCGGCGTGTCCCGCGGGGAATACGCTGCGAGTGGGCCGGGAGAGTAGAGAGCCGGACCGTCGGCTCGCTCACGTACCCGTGCCGACCTGTCCTTGACACTCCAGCCGGTTCCGCCAAGCTATTCGAGTACGTTCGCGCAGAATCCGAACGCACACGCGGGCAACCGCGCAAGACCGAGGAGGGGTGGGGCCATGAGGAGAGGGGTAGGAATCCTGGTTGTGTGTTCGTTGGCGCTGGGCGTCGCGACCGATGCAAGCGCCGATGGCTTCGAGTTCGGCGTCGAAACTGGTGCGACGTTCCCGCTTTCGAAAACCAAGCGTAGCATGGGTGACGTCGGCGGCTCGATCGGCCTGCCCGGAGGCTACCGATTCAACATGGGCCAGAACTTCGCGCTGTCGATCATCGGACAGCCGAACTTCTTCGCCTTCCCGACGGAGACGGGGTTCCCCGGCAGCAACATGTCGAGCAACTTCTCCTACACGGTCGGCCCCAAGTTCACCCTCCTCACGAAGTGGGTCACGGCCCACGCCGGGGCTCAGGGCGGCTACTACCAAGATCTGACCGGACCGATGGACGACGGTGGCGCCGGCTTCAACGGCAATGCCGGGGTCAGCTACCGGTTAGACCAGTATCAGAGCCTCGGGGTGTTCGGTCGCTACGACTACTCGACCCAGGACGCCGCGCCGAGTTCCACCGACTCACGGCAGATGGTCACCGGCGGCCTGCAATACCTTTACTCCTGGGCCCAACCCGAACCGCCGCCGCCCGCGCCGGAGCCGCCGCCACCGGCCGCGCCCGCGAAGCGCAAGATCATCCTTCGCGGTGTGAATTTCGACTTCGACAAGTCGAACATCCGAGCCGACGCACAGCCGATTCTGAACGCGGCCATCGACGTGCTGAAGGCTGAGCCCGGCATCAACGTCTCGGTCCAGGGCTACACTGACAGCATCGGGAGCGATGCCTACAACCTGAAGCTGTCCCAGCGACGCGCTGAGTCCGTGACCCGCTACATGGTCACCGGCGGCGTTTCGGCGACTCGACTCACGGCCGTCGGTTTCGGCGAATCGGACCCCGTTGCGACCAACGAGACCGAGGACGGACGCGCGCAGAATCGCCGTGTCGAACTCCGCGTTCTCGGTGAGTAGACCAGATGCCACGGCCCGCCGGGCGGCACGCCGCACTCCGTGACAAGATACCCGCCTTCGCCGAGGATCGCGCCGACCCGAAAGCGACTCCCACTCCCGGCCGAAATCGTTAGAAGCCCTCGTACCCACCTGAGATCAGGACGAACCACTGAAGGCCCCCCCGCGGGCCGGACCGGACTTCCGAGGTTAAGCTGGCCGGACGGAGGAAGGACGACCCATGCGGAATTTCAAAGGTAAGGTCGCGGTGGTCACCGGCGCGGGTTCGGGAATCGGACGCGCGCTGGCTCTCGCGCTGGCCCGCAACGGCGCCGAGCTCGCGCTTTCCGACATCGACGAAGCGAGTCTGGAAGAAACCCGAGCGCAGGCCGCTCCCACCTCGCCGCGGGTGACCACCCGACGGATCGACGTCTCCGACCGGGGCGCCATCGAGGCCTGGGCGACGGACGTCGCCGCGGAGCACGGCCGGGTGAACCTCGTGTTCAACAATGCAGGCGTCGCCCTCTCCTCCGCGATCGTCGACATGTCCCACGAAGATCTCGAGTGGCTCATGGGCATCAACTTTTGGGGCGTCGTGTACGGAACCAAGTCGTTTCTTCCGCACCTCCTCGAATCGGGCGACGGCCACGTGATCAACATCTCGAGCGTCTTCGGAATGATCGCGGTCCCCGGCCAGAGCGCGTACAACGCCGCCAAGTTCGCCGTTCGCGGGTACACCGAGTGCCTGCGGGAAGAACTCGACATCATGGAAGCTGGCGTCTCGGCGACCTGCGTTCACCCGGGCGGGATCAAGACGAACATCGCACGGAGCGCCCGCATGTCCGGCACGACTCTCGGCGACTTCCCTCCCGATGCCTCCATCCAACGGTTTGACGAGCTCGCCCGCACCACCCCGGCGAATGCCGCAGAGACGATCCTGAAAGGCGTGCAGAAAGACGCTCGGCGTGTCCTCATCGGCTTCGATGCCCGCATCATCGACACGGTACAGCGCCTCCTCCCGACGACGTACCAACGCATCCTCGTGAACCGATCCAAGGCGGAGCGAGCGAAGCTTCTCTAGGAAGCCCTTGAACGGCTCCGGGCCGAGCCATTTGCGTCGATCAAGTCTCCCAGGTGAACAGCCTGCACTCGAGATCACCGTTGTAGAGCGTGTGCTCGCGGGTCGCCTTGGCCCCGACATGTTCGGGAAGGCTCCGGTCCGGGGTGATGGCGACGACCGTACTCCCCTGCAGGCGCGCGAGGGCATCCCGGAAATCGTCCAGCCACTCCTGGTCGCGTTCGAGCCGTACGCCGTAAGGCGGATTGGTCAAGACGAGGGTGCCCTTCGGGGGCACTGTCATGCCTGCAAGGTCTTCCCGATCGAACCGAACATCGACACCGGCGCGCTTCGCATTCCCGCGCGCGGACTTGAGAGCCCGCGGATCGCGATCACTGCCACGGATCTCCGTCTCGATGGGTTCAGCAAAGTCTACGGCCCGCTGCCGTTCGAGCGCCCAATCGCTCTGTGCCGCATCGTCGAAACAGCGCCAACGCTCGAACCCGAAAGGCCGAAGGCCCCCGGCCGGTCGCCCCTCTGCCCACACGGCCGCCTCGATCGGTAAAGTTCCCGAGCCGCACATCGGATCGAAGAGCGGCGTGCCCGGGCGGAAACCCCCGAGACGCAGCATCGCCGCAGCAAGATGCTCGCGCAGCGGCGCTTCACCGCTCTGCGTCCGATAGCCGCGCTTGGAAAGAGGGGTTCCGGCGAGGTCGACGAAGATCTGCGCGCGATTCCGTTCGACGTGCGCGACGATTCGCACATCGGGATCACCAGGGGCAACGTCGGGCCGCTCACCGTCGCGCTCACGAAGCTGATCGACGACGGCATCCTTGATCTTCTGCGCGACGAAGCCCGTATGCGTGAGCGTGCTGTTCTTCACGGTCGCGTAGACGGCGAGAGTACGATCCTGATCGAGCCAACGAGACCAGTCGATTCCCCGCGTGCCTTCGTACAACGCTTCGGGATCACGCGCCTGAAACTCGGCTTGTCGCCAGAGGATCCGGAGTCCGATGCGACTGCGCAGGCAGGCACGCATCGCGTGCGCGAACCCGCCTCCGAAGTGAACCCCGCCCCGATCAGCGCGGACCTTCGGCAGGCGCAGTTCGCGAAGCTCGTCACGCAACGCACCTTCCGTCCCGCGGGCCGCCGTCGCAAAAAAGGAGCGCTCTTCGTCGGTGCTCACGATACGCCCGCTCTACTCGGCTTCTTGCAAGAGCAAGCGACCCGACCAGATCGCGGTTGCGAACTCGAAGACAAGGGCGAGGCTCGTGTACGCGCCCATCCCCCCGTCGAGCCCCAGCCCAATCACTCGGGCCGTACCGATTCCGCTGGTTAGCAGGAACAGCATCCAGACGGCGCTCCGCTCCAGATCCTCGGAGACCGCTCCCCAGATGCACCCGGCGCCAATTGCGAACTGGAGCCCGCCGTACATGGCTCGCAGTTCCGTAACCCCGGTCGCGCTCGTCGCAGTGACAGTGGCACCGTCGGCCAGAACCCCCGGGACCAGCAGGCAATAGATCCCGTAGGGAACCCAAAGCAGTGCTTCGAGCAGTAAGAAGATCTGGATTCCGCTCATCACATGCTCCCTCTCATCCCACCGGACGCTGAAGCTCTTCGGGCGAGATCTCGAACTTCGTAAGGCAGAACTCACACGTGGTCTCGATCGGCGTGCCCTCCTCAACCATCTCTCTCACCTCATTCTCCGGCAGTCCCTTCAGAACGGCGACGAGGCGCTCGCGCGAACAGCGGCACACGAACGAAACGTCTTCACGCGCGGACTGGTCCCACTTGTACCCCTCGAAAAGACGATCACCGAAGGCGCGCGCGTCGGGATCCGCATCCGTCATCAGATCCGCCAGCGGCGGCACCTCCTCGAGGTTCTCAAGCAGCCGCTCGATGTCCTCGCGGCCGCCTTCCGGCGTGATCTGAACGAGAAAGCCACAGGCCTGAATGAGGTCGTCACCGGCGTACCGAACATCGAGCTGAAGAACAGCGCGAATCTGGTCACTGTCGAGCAAGTGCGCCATGAACGCGTCCGACAACGACTCGGTATCGAGAACCCGCGCGGATCGATGCGGGGTCCCACCGGCCCGGCTACGGAGCAAATCGAACTCGCCGCCCAGGAACAGCGGGGCTTCGGCGCTTTCGCGGACTTCCGGGTGCTGCATCGACGCGCGAAACCCGGCACCCGAAGCCCACACGTCGAGGTACAGGCTACCCGCGGCACCCGGGTTGCGAATCGTGAGCTGTACCTGTGCATCGGGATCCATCGCGGAACGCACGAGCAGCCCACCCGCGGTCAACTCCGCGACGAGCCGCCCGGTGTCACCGTTTGTCGCGAGCGTTTGGGAGACCTCGCGCACCGAGGCGGTCGCGCGCACGACGAGAAGACGGAGCTCTCCGCCACGCGTCATCCCACGCCACAACGTATCCTCAGCGAGCGGCGGCGCGAATGGAAGATGGACCGAGTCCGCTTCCTTCCGCGCCAGCTTGCGAGCGAAATAGCGTGCTTTCGCCTGGCTCATGGCCGCCCTTTAGCCAGCAATCCCGAGGGGGTCCAGCCGGCATTGGATCCGGCGCTTCTTATATGTAACTATCCTGTTACTCATTGAACCTTCGACCAGGAGACGAGTGATGGGCATCCAACTCAGCCACCTGAAAGTTTCCCGGAATCTTCTTATCCGCGCGACGCCGGAGAAGGTCTCCGAAGAGTTCGAGCGCTTCGCCGCCTGGTTCAGGCGAGCCCACACCTTCGAGAAGTTCGAACCCCGGATCGGAGCGAGGGTGAAGCTCAGCATCGAGATGGACGGAGGGCCAATCGTGGTGCTCGAGCCCGCGCGCGCGATCACGTGGGAGAACAACTGGGAGGAGGCCAACCTCCAGGGCTACGAGGAGGGCTGGGACGTGAAGCACCTGAGTGCGCTTTGAGAGATCATTGAAGCGTAGAGACACCTTCACCGCCCTCGCGGACCCCACGCGACGAAGGATCCTCGAACTCCTACGCGACCGCGGACCGCTCCCGGCCGGGCAGATTGCGTCGCGCTTCCGCGGCGCGGCGCGCCCCGGGATCTCCCGTCATCTTCGCGTCCTGCGGGAGTCCGGTCTCGTCCGGGTCGAAAGTCTCGGCCGCTCGCGACGTTACGAGTTGAACGCGAAGCCACTCGTCGACCTCCACCGAGGATGGCTCGAGAGCTTCGCCAAGTCCCATACCAACAGCCTGGCCGAGCTCAGGCGACACGTGGAAAAACCTTAGGACTGCGCGTACTTCGCAGGGTCGAGCGAGAACGCCATCCCCCGCATCGGCTCGCCACGGCTTCGACGCTCCGCATTGGCGCGGCACGTCGCGCGATAGCACTCGTACGCGGCCCGGTCCTCCAAACGCGCGGTATTGACGTCCAAGTGCTCCTCCAGCAGGGCGCATCGCAAAGCCCGCACCGTCGGGGCGTGCCAGACCGATGCGTTCAACTCGGTGTCGCCGTAGAACGAGCGATTGGCGATGTTCGTCGACCCAATTGTGCACCAAACGTCGTCGATCAGACAGATCTTCGCGTGCACGTAGACGTGCTGGTACACCCCGGACCCTGCCGGGGAGGCGATCCCGGCGAGCGTAAAACGCTCGTACGTTCCGAGGCGGGCCAGGGCTTCCCAAAATCGGCTGTGTCCATCATCTTTGCGCCCCTCCACCATGTCGGTGTTCGCATCCGCGGGGACCAGGAAGACGACTTCGACGTCGCGATCGAGTGCCGTGAGAAGATGCTCGACCACCTCCGGAGATCCAATCGCCTGATCCTCGAGGTAGATCGTGCGATGCGCGGCGTCGATCGCGCGGAGGTACTGGTCGGCGATACTGTAGTCCCCGTCTTCGATGCAGAAGGACTCTCCGCCCGGCGTCGCGACGGCATTGCGGTACGTGCCTCGACGCACCGTCCTTTGGATCTGCACGACCGCGTCGCCGGTCGGCGCAGAGGCCACTTCGGGGAACTCGAGATCATCGCCGGCCGACTCCGAGAACCAGGTGCCATCGGCGGCATTCCGCTCGCTCGCTTCGTTCCAGCGCTGAACGAAGTTGTGGTGAACGTCGGTCGCGGACGGACCGCGGATCTCGGAGTACACGTCGTGCACATTTGCGTAGTGGGCGTCTACCTCGGGCCCCGTCCGGACGGGGTGTCCGCAGGGCACGACGGAGCCGTGATCGAGATTGATGCCGCCGACGAACGCGACCTCGCTCGGCTCGCCGGCATCGACCAGCCAACTCTTCTGGTGGTGACAGTAGAGCTTTGTAGCCCTGTCCCACCGCGCGAAGAAGGTCGAACCACCTGCGCGCAGCCCGTCGCGCTGCTCATCCGTCCCCATGAAGTGAGTGGACGGTCGGACCTCCTCCAGTTCAGGGCAGCGCCAGAAGATCACCCGGACGTCGAGGCCGCGGGCCCGCGCGCGATCCAGCACATCGAAGAACGTCCCGCGGTCGTCCGGCATCTGCACGCCCGGCTCGAGGAACGCGACTGTGACCCACACACTTTTGCGCGCCTGCTCCGTCGCCTCGCAAATTCGGCGAAACGCAGGCTCGCCGTCGATTAGCGGGTCGAGCGTGTTGCCCGCTCGAATCGGATACGCGCCCGAACTCACGAAGGGGATGTGCTCTCCGTCACGTTCCATGTCGATCAACCTCCGTTGCGTCTCAACCGTCGCACGCCAGCGCGAGTCGTCCGTCGAGGGCGACAGGCAACTCGAACTCCACCGAGCGGTCCTTGGTCTGCACCGTTCCGCGCAAGGTCAAGGTCGCGTCGGCCGACGCGCGATCGTCCGCGCAGGTCGGCACGTCACACTGTCGATCAAGAGACGCATTCTCCAAGTTCGGCTCGACGGCGAGGTCGAGCACCTGCTCTCCGCCGCGAGAGACTCCAATGCGCCGCGCGACTCCGAAGATCTTCGCGCGCGGCTCGTCCCGGAACCGGCAACACCGCCGGATGTCGGGCTTCGGACCTCCACCGGCATTACACTGAACGGATTCACCGTCCGCTACCAGGCAGATCCGACTCACCCCGCGCAGGGCCTCGCCGAGGTCCTCACGCACGTCCTCCGACAACAGGTCGAGCGGGTACTCGCCGAGCAGATCCGCAATCCGGGCGCCCGAGAGAGGCGCGCAATGCCCGGGCAACGCCGCGTCGGGCGCGGACGACGAGCTACAGGCCACCATCATCGTGAGGACCAGCCCCAACGCGCCCAGCGTCGCGATCGAGCGCGTCATCGAACCGGCGCCGCCTGGGGGCCGCGCAAGAGACGTCCCGGCTGCGCGCCCGTCGGTTCACCGTTTGCCATGACTACCTCTCCCGAGACGATGTTGGCCTCGTACCCTTCCGACCGTTGCAGCAGACGACGACCTCCACCCGGGAGATCGTGTGCCATCCGCGGAGGACAGAGGCGCACGTTCTCGAGGTCGATCAGATTCAGATCCGCCTTGTAACCCGGCGCGAGAACACCCCGATCGAGCAATCCATAGAGCCGAGCCGTGTCCTGAGTCATCCGATGGATGACCCGCTCGAGCGGCACCGTAGCGCCCCGGGTTCGATCGCGAACCCAATGCGTCAGCATGAACGTCGGAATGCTCGCGTCACAGATCAGCCCGCAGTGGGCCCCGCCGTCCCCGAGACCGAGAACGACCCGGTCGTGATCCATCATCTCGCGCAGGGGTTCGCAGTCCCCGCTCGCGTAGTTGAGGATCGGCAGGAGGAGCAGCTCCCGAGCATCGTCTCCAAGGAGCAGCTCGTACGCGAACTCGTGTACGTCACGCCCTTCCCGCCTTGCGATCGCGGCGACGCTCTCCTCAGGCGCCGGCTCGTAGTTCGGGGGATCTCCCAGTGGGAACATCGTCTCGAAGATCTTCGCGCTCCCGAAGAAGTTCGCTCCGTCCGCCGGGCGCTCAGCGAGAATCTTCCGGCGCACCTCGGCGTCTCGTAGGCGGGCTGCCCGTTGCGCGAGCGGCAGTTGCGCGATCGCGTCGTACGTCGGCCTTCCCAGAAATGGATTCGCGATGGTCTGGTGGCCGGCGAGAATCCCGAACGGTCGCCCTGCCATCTGCGGCCGGACGTCGGCACCGTTCGCCACTGCGCGCTCCGCGATATCGATCAGCTGCCGCCACATCTCGGGACGCGACGTGTACGTGAGCATGGCGAAGCTGACCGGGCGACGAATCTCCGCCGACAGGCGACACATCCAATCGATCTCTTCGAGAATGGCGTCGGGCGGATCACCCGGGGCGTCCCCGCCCGCGCCCAGCGGCGCGAGTTCGAAGACGCCGAGGCCGGTGTCCGCGAGTGCCTTGCCGATTCCGAACAGCTCATCTTCCGCAGCGTACGTCCCGGGAACCGGCTCGCCGTCGACGGCGCGGTGCCCGAGGGTGCGCGACGTCGAGAAGCCAAGCGCACCGGCGAGGAGACCCTCCTTCACGATCTTCGCCATCCCGATGATGTCGTCTGCCGTCGCGGCCTCGTTCTTCGCACCTCGATCGCCCATGACGTACCCGCGCACGGCGCCATGCGGCACCTGTGTGCCGAAGTCCAGAGCGCGGGGCGCACGCTCGAGAGCGTCGAGATACTCGGGAAAGCTCTCCCAATCCCACTTGATGCCCTCGGACAGCGCCGCACCCGGGATGTCCTCGACCCCTTCCATCAGGCCGATCAACCACTCATGGCGGTCCGGTCGAGCCGGGGCGAAACCGACGCCGCAGTTTCCGCACACGGCCGTCGTGACGCCGTGCCAACACGAAGGTGTGAGAAGGGGATCCCAGGTCGCCTGGGCATCGTAATGCGTGTGGATGTCGACGAACCCGGGCGTCACCACCAGACCATCGGCATCGATCGTTCGGCGTGCGTCGCCCTCGACCTTGCCTACGGCGGTGATGCGACCGCCCTGAATGGCGACGTCGCCGTTTCGGGGCTCGGCACCCGTCCCGTCGACGACCTGCCCCCCGCGAATCACGAGATCATGCATTCACAAAGCCTATCAGAGGAATCAGGCGGCGTGGTAGCTCGTCTTCCCCTCGCAGGGTTTTGAACGCTACGCTTCGTAGATGCACGCGCGCACCGCACAGGCAGCAGCCCACGGAGCTGGTTCGTGATCGTTCTGGTCTACGGATACGGGGGCTCCGGCGAAGGCCATTGGCAGCGACTCCTCCACGAGGAACTCTCGGCTCGAGAGATTCCCTGCCTGTTTCCCGAGCTGCCCCACCCCCTCGAACCAGACAAGGATCGCTGGGTCGCGGAGTTGGCCGAGTGCGTGGCGCACGCCAACGGGCAGGCCGTCACCTTCGTCGGACACTCGCTGGGGTGCTGGGCGATCGATCACTATCTGACCGAGAAGGGAGCGGGCGGCATCCACGGCGTCCTCCTGGTGGCGCCCCCTTCCCCGTATCTGCTCTTCGAAGCCGTCCAGAGCTTCATGCCGCCCCCCATGTCCAAGGAGGCCTGGGCGCCCGTCGCCGACCGATCCGTCCTCATGGCGGCGGACGACGACGACTACGCCTCGAGCGATGAACACGCCGAAATGGCCCGGACGCTGGGGGTCGAGCACCGCGTCGTGCGCGGCGGCCGGCATCTCAACACCGATGCAGGCTACGGGAAGTGGCTCCTGCCACTCGAATGGCTGGGTTCGGTGGGGGCGATTCCAAGGCCCTGAATGGATGAGATGCTCCGTTGAGCGGCCGTCCCGGGCCGTGAGACGGTGGACCGGAGACGAAAGACCGCGCTTCTCCCCTTCGGATACGTCGCGTGCGGCGTCGACGTGACCGGGATCCGCCTCGCCGGGGCAGCCCACGCGAAAGACCAGAACCGACTGGCACATTCGCTCCCTCACGCTACCCGCAGCCCCGAACAAGGACGAACGCGAAACGCCGAGCGAACGACGAACGACGACTCTGCTTAACGAACGAGCAGCTCAGGCCGTCGCGCGGCCTTCGGTCGACCGCACCACCCTTCAAGCCACGCACAGCCGTCGAGAACTCCGCGAACGCCGTGATCAAAATGGTCGGCACCAACCGGTTCTCACGTTGAAGCTTCTCAACCAACTCGAGACCGCTCACCCCGCGCAGCCGTACGTCCAGCAGCAGGCACGCGACCTAGCTCGAGTCGTAGGCCTCGAGATGTTCGGCCGCAGACGAGTAGAATCGCGTCTCCAAGCCAATGGACTCGACGAGCCACCCCACCGCCTTACGCACTGACGCGTCATCATCGACGACATACACGGCGCCATCGGAGGACATTGCCTCACGCTAGACGGGGGGGGGGGCCGTGGCAGACAACTCCCGGACTCGAATAGAGTCCGGCATCACGCCCTTGTGATCAGATGGCCCCAAATGCCAAGGGAAGCCATGACGGAATTCGGAGTCTTCGGAGATGTGCGCGTGGAACTCGGGGAGAACTACGTGGCCACGGTCGAGCTACGGCGAGGCCCCAACAACTTCTTCGACATCACCCTGATCACCTCGATTGGGGATGCCTTCGAGGCGCTCGACGGCGAGCCCGGATGCCGTGCGATCGTTCTGTGCTCTGATGGAAAGCACTTCTGTGCCGGGGCGAATTTCGGAAATGACGACCAGGGATTGGAAGACCCCTCCGGTCGGCACCTCTACGACGAAGCCGTCCGGCTCTTTTCCACAAAGACCCCCGCCGTCGCTGCGGTCCAAGGTGCCGCCATAGGTGGTGGCCTGGGCCTCGCTCTAATGCCCGACTTTCGCGTCGCCTCGCCCGAATCGAGGTTCAGCGCCAACTTCGCCCGACTGGGATTTCACCAGGGCTTCGGGCTCTCCGTCACCCTTCCCGATCTCGTCGGGCAGCAGCGCGCGATGGAGCTCCTCTATGTAGGTCGCCGTGTCCCGGGCAAGGAGGCCTTCGCGATGGGCCTCTGCGACCGGCTCGTGCCCGCCGACCAGATCCGCTCCGAAGCGACCGCGCTCGCGGCGGAGATCGCGACGTCCGGCCCTCTTGCGATCGAATCGATTCGACAGACACTCCGAGGAAGCCTCGCGCAGCGCATTCGCGTCGTCACCGATCGCGAGAAGGCCGAGCAGAATCGCCTTCAGTCGACCGAGGACTTCCGGGAGGGCATCCGAGCGATGGCCGACCGCCGGAAGCCCGACTTCAAGGGACGCTGATCGCCGTCGCTTGACTCGTCTTGCGCGGTGGCGTTCGTTCGCGGTGTGGTCACCCCGCAACCGCGCATCGGCTGGGCCGAAACGGCCCGTCTGATCGAACTCGATCTCGAGATCTACGACGTCTGGTTTCCGGGCGTCGGGAGTGACCGCCCGACGTGGTTACGCTCCGGCTTGGCCGTGTTCCGCACGGAGATGTTCGGCGCGAACCTTCTCTTTCGGCTGCAGACGTTCCTGCACGGCGCCGGTCATCCCGGGCTCGCGACGACCCTGACGCGCCTCAGCCGAATCTTCTTCGCCGTGACCATCGGACGCGACGTCCGCATCGGCGGAGGGCTCTACATCGCGCACGGGAACATCGTCGTGGAAGGCACCACCACCATCGGCAGCCGGGCGAGCATTGCCCCGTTCGTGACGGTCGGACTCGCGACGTCCGCGGGGGCCGCGTTCGACGTTCGGGGCCCGGACATGGGCGACGAGGTCATGCTGGGGACCGGCGCGAAGGTGCTGGGCGGCGTGACGATAGGGGACGGGGCGCGCATCGGAGCTAACGCGGTTGTCCTCTCGGACGTCCCCGCCGACTACACTGCCGTAGGGATCCCTGCGCGCGCCCTCGCCCCCAAGAGAAAACGGTCCGACCTCCGCGTCTTCACCGGCGGCGATCGCTCCTGACGCGCCCAACCGACGGGCGACACCGCGCTAGACGCCGGTGTACCCGAGGATCACGACGTAATGAGCCGCACTGCCGGCCATCACGAACAGGTGCCAGATCCCGTGTCCGTGGGGGATCTTCGTGTCGAAGATGAAAAAGAAGACCCCGACCGTGTAGAAGATGCCGCCCGCGAGGAGCCAGGCGAATCCGCCCGCCGGAAACGCAGCGAGAAGTGCCTCGATGCCGAACATGCACGTCCAACCCATGGCGAGGCAGATCACGACCTGCAGCCCAGTTCCGCCACCATCCGGCCGCAGGGCCGAGTGTGTGATCCCAATCGCCGCGAGCGTCCACACGGCGGCGAAGAGCTGCCCGCCGAGCTCGCCCCCGAGGAGAACGAGCGTCAGCGGCGTGTAGGTTCCGGCTATCAAGAGATAGACCGCCATGTGGTCGAAGCGTCGGAACAGCGCTTTACGCCGCCCCACGAACGAGTGGTAAAGGGTCGACATCACGTATAGCAGGAGAAGCGTGACGCCGTAGACCGTGAAGGCCGCGATCTCCCACGCGTCTCCCCGGCCGGCGGAGACCACGATCAACGGGACGAGCCCTACTAGAGCAAAGGCTGCACCCACCAGATGGGTGATGCTGTTCATCTTCTCTCCGTGACTCATCGCTAAGCCCACTGTACCCTTTCATGCTCGCGGAAGCACCCGCCTCAATCGGCCTTCGCCTTGAAGAGGCCGTTCTCGTTGTTGATGTTCGTGGAGTACTCGGCACCCCAGCAGAAGCCGAGATCGTTGATGATCTGAACGGTGGTCGTGGCGTCCTGCGAGAACGGGACGGCTGGCGTCGTGAGCCCGGCGCACGTCCCCGTCCGGCGGGATCACCGACTGCACCAGGAGCGTGGTCGGCGCTCCACCGGTGGACTCGTCCCACGCGCAGAACGTGAAGGTCGTAGAACCGGTGAGAGGGTCGCCGAAATCGGCCGGGTCGGTGTCGGTCTGCAGCGGGTTCGCCAGGTCGAGGCAGTTGTCACAGGCGTCGCCCACGAAGTCGCCGTCGAAGGCCAGCGCATCGATCACACCGCCTGTGACGAGACCGTTCGCGGCCGCCGGGACGAAGACGGCGGACGGTCCGCCTGCGCGCCCGGAACGAGGATCGCGAGCCCTGCGAAAAGGACGAAGGCGAAGGTGTAGGTCCTAACGAGAGTCCGGATCGAGGGGGGCCGTCGTCGATAAATGGAACTCTCCTGGTCGGCCTAACGCCACAAACGTTATTCCGCCGAGGCCGCGTGCGCGACAATCCATTTTGCTGCGGTGCACCGTCGCTGGCTGGCCCCCAGCCAGGCCGGGCATGGTAGTATCGCCGAAGGCGCCCGCCCAAGCGGGTTTCCGCCCAATCGCCGAATGTCGCCCCTTGCGAAAACCAGGTTCCTCAGCCTCGCCCTGGCGGCCCTTCTCCTCGGGCCCGCCGCCTCGGGAAGCGCCGCGGACGCTCCGCCATCCGACGAGGCCGTCTCCCAGGCGATCCGGGACGGCATCGCCTACCTACAGCGCGAGATCGTCGAGGAACCGTATGGACTCGCATTCGCCTACTTCGTCCACCGCCGATTCGGTCTCGACGAGTTCGCGTACGCGCCCACGAGATACCAGGAACTGCTGAAGGCCACTCCCACCGAGGAGGAGAAGTCGGACGGGGGCCGTCGCAAGAAGCGGCGCTATCGCAAAGGCGAGCTGCGCCTCTTTCAACGTCTCCTCACACCCGACAGCCAATTTACCCGCGAAGATCTCGAGGTCGCCCGGGCCGACTTCGACCAGATGACGGCACGGGCGCTCTACTGCGACCGCCACCCGCTGCCCGCCGACTTTGCCGAGACCATGGACGCCATGGCTGCAAAAGGCCGGTACCGCCTCACGCACGTCGGGCTCGCGTTGATGTGGCTCGCCGACAACGGGTGTGAATGGCCCGTAGGTGAGAAGCGCGTGAGCGAGTGGGCCGACGCGTGGGCGCAGCAACTGCGCGACCAGCCGAAGGACGATCTCTCGTACGAAGCAGCCGGCATCCTCGCCTATCTCGGCTACGCAGACCGAATTCCGCAGGACTACATCGCCACCGTCGTCGACGCGCAGGAGGCCGATGGAGGCTGGCGTCGGGATCTCGGGCGGACGAACAGCCATTGGCACCCGACGGTCCTCGCCGTCTGGTTCCTGCTCGAAACGCAGCAATCGAGGAAGAACGACACGTTTGTTCCCCAGGGCACCGCCGAGGATCATGCACGATCCCAGAAAGAGCGACGCATCGAGAACGAGTCGATGTGGAAGTCGATGGTCGCAAGTGAAGAGCGATTGCTCGCCCTCACGCCCGACCTCACTCGACTTGCAAGAGCGATCCGAAACCTGCACCTCCCGTCCGAGCGCGTGCGAAACCTGTTCGCGGAAAAGGTCGACGTTCGAGACATCGGCGCTCCCGGAACGACATTGCCGTGGCCGGGCAGCCCGGGCGCGCAGCGACTCGAGTTCACGCTCGGCTCAGATCGCACGACCGACCGAGCCGCGCTGGACCTCTGGAGGCCGCTGCTGGAATCGGTCGAGTCGTTCGACCGCGTCGATCTCCGAATGGTCCGCGGCGCCCACGAGAAGGACGGAGAGGAGTACGAAGCCACGGTCGCTCTCGACGCGACCGCCCGCCTGTCGTCCAACGAGCGCGCCTGGGTTCGCGGGAAGCTGACCCTTCGATGGCGACTGACCTCGGACGCCGAGTCGGCGCCGTGGCGAATTGTCTCCTGGCGCACGGATGCGCTCGAACTCGTAGAGGCCCCGGCGGCCCTCTTCCAGGAGGTTCTCCCCGAGGCCCTGCGCGACGACGGCCAGATCGAGGCGGCGCGGCGTTCCGGCCACGACGAGCTCGTGCGCAGTTGGCTCGCCAACCCATCGCAGAAGCCGCATCCGCACTTCTTCGCCCCCGCGATGGACCGGCATCCGGGCGTCGCCGTCGTCGACCTCGACGCCGACGGCTTCGACGACATCTATCTGCTCCCCCATTGGGGCAAGAACCTCTTCTATCGAAATCGCGGCGACGGAACGTTCGAGGAGATCGGCGCCGACCTGGGGCTCGACGTGGACGGGGATGCTTCTTCCGCCGTCTTTGCCGACTTCGACAACGACGGCGACCCCGATGTGTTCATCGGGCGAACCCTCTCGCCGAGCCTCTACCTCGAGAACCAGGACGGTAAGTTCGCGGACGCCTCCGGAGACGTCGACGGCGAACTCCCCCGACTCGTGTCCTCGGTCACCGCGGTCGACGTCGATCAGGACGGTCTTCTCGACGTCTACGCTTCCACGTACGCAGTCCGGATGCTCACACGAGAGGGCCGTGCCCGCGGCCCCCGGTTGAAGGGCTTCCTACCCGAGGAAGATGGGTTGGAACTCGCGGAACGTCTCCGCACGAAGCTCGAAGTCTACGATCTCGCCGGGCCACCCAACGTCCTCCTTCGAAACGCGGGCGACGGCAAGCTCGTCGTCGATCGCAGCTCCGACCTGCGGGTGTTCACCAATACCTACCAGTCGACCTGGGCCGACTACGACGGCGACGGCGACTCCGACGTGTACCTCGCGAACGACTTCGGACCGAACCACCTCCTACGCAACGACGGCGCGGGAGACTTCGCCGACGTCACCCAGGAGACCGGCACGGCCGACGTCGGATTCGGCATGGGCGCCACCTGGGGCGACTACGACGGGGACGGATTCGAAGACCTCTACGTTTCGAACATGTACAGCAAGGCCGGACGACGCATCACCGAACGGATGGGTGCACTCGACCCGAGATTCCCGAAGATGGCCCGCGGGAACACGCTCTTCCGACGCGAGGACAACAGATTCACCGACATCACCGCCGGACACAGCGACAAGGGCGGGAAGGCCGGCTGGTCGTGGGGCGGCCAGTTCGCGGATGTCGACAACGATGGCCACCTCGACCTGCACGTCTTGTCCGGCTACTACAGCGCGCCGCCGGAGTACGCGCTCCCCGTCGACACTTGAAGCACCTATTGGCGCGCGGTCGTGCGCCAGGACAAAGGACTCGAGTTCCGACCGGAGTTCCGACCACGCGGGAGCGGCGGGATCGGCGGGAGTGGGTTCTCCGAAGGTGCGTCGCTCAGCGGGCACGAACGAAACCATCTCTTCGTGAACGACGGGCGAGGCAATCTCGTGGACGCGTCGGGCGTTTCCGGGCTCGATGCACCCGCGGACGGCCGGGCGCTCGCCTGGACCGACCTCGACCGAGACGGCTGGCTCGACTTCGTGGTCGTCAACGCGAACGCGCCGACCCTACAACTGTTCCGAAACCAGATGGGCGACTCGCGGCCGGAGAACGGAGTCGTCGCAATCCGGCTGGTCGGCGGAAACACCTCGGCGAAGCCGAGTGAGAAGTGGAGCAACCGAGACGGAATCGGCGCCAGCCTCGAGCTGCACGTGGGCGATCGCCGGCTCGTCCGTGAGCAGCGAGCGGGCGAAGGATTCGCCGCACAGAACGGATCCACGATCGTCGTGGGGATCGGCGCCGCCGAGAAGGCGGACGGAATCTTCGTCCGCTGGCCCTCCGGCCAGACCCAGGCGACCGAGGCCGTCCCGCGCGGGAGTCTCGTAACGTTCTACGAAAACCCCACGAGAGCCGGCTCCGACAGCCCGGCGAAGATCGAACCGTACGCCGTTCCCAGCGACCGGGAAGGGACCCTCCGGACCGCGTACCAACCGAGCCGCACACCGATCGGAATCGCCGGGACGGCAGACCGAAGCGGCCGGATTCGAATCTACACGACCACCGCGACCTGGTGTGAGGTGTGTCGCTCCGAGCTCGCGGACATCGCACTCCTTCGCTCGACGTTCCCGCCCGAAGAACTGGGCCTGTACGCCGTCCCCGTCGACGAGAACGACACCCGTGAGAAACTCGAGGCCTACCTCGAAGCGAACGCGCCGGCGTACGAAATGCTCCTCGAAGTGACGCCGCCCGAAGTCGCCGACGTGAAGACTCGTATCATCGCGGCGTTGCGACAGGACGCGCTTCCCGCTTCGATCGTCACGAACGAACGGGACGAGGTGATCGACGTGTCATGGGGCGTTCCCACCGTCTCCGATGTCCGCAGCTGGCTTCGCAACGCTCGCTGATCCGAGATCGTTCTCCGCGAGCTTCTCGATCAAGTCCGGCGTGAGCTCCATGTCGGTCGCGAAGTCTCCCGCGGGGTGGTCCAGGAACCAGACGTGGAGCATCTCGGGGCTCCGCGGGGCCGCGAACCCCTTCCAGCATTCTCCGTTCTCGCTCGGCTCCCCGATCGGGAGTCCGTTCTCCCAACAGGACGGGCGCGGCCACTGGTGGTAGTGCCAGAGCGTGAGCGGTCCCCCGATCTGCTCGCCGTGGCCCTCCTGGGTATCCGCGAGATACATGATCCCCGCCAACTTCTTTCCCTTCGGCGTGTCGTAGAACATCAGGAACTCCGGACGCTCTGGATTGAGTTCCTCGTCGTCGGCGAGGAACTCGTCGTTCGCGTAGTGCAGCCGGTCGAGTTCCTGCCTGCGGCTGAAGCCGTCGGCGAGCGCCTTCTGGTAGTCGAACCAACCCTTCGCCTTCGCCGCCTCGAGCGAGCGCTTGGCGAATGCCTGCGCGGCCGCCTTCTGTTCCGTGGTCGGCTTCGCGTCGGGAAAGCGTGTGACCTCATAGATCCCCGGAGCGAGCCCACTGGAGCCCTTCGCCTTGTGGCCGGCATGCGGGTCCGCCGCCTTCGTATCCTTGGAGCTCTTGGCGTCCTTCTTCGCGCCCTTGTCTTTCGACCCCTTCGCCCCGCCGTGACCATCGTGGTCATGCATCGGAACGTAGCGGACCGACGTACCGTCCGAGTCGGGCGACACCTGCCACGGGGTCGGCTCCGCCGCGACCGGGTCGGGATCCTTCGCCAGCGCAGGCCCGATAGACAAGAGGATCCCAGCGCCCACTGCCAAGGAAACGATCGAGAGGTGCGGGTGTCGAAGAGCTTTCATGGGGTCGCACTCTGCCACCGCCCCCCGATCGAATCCAGATGAGAACCGGGCAGGTTTCGATCCTCGACCGGCTTCGGCGCAGATGATAGCAACCGCGCCTTGACCACCTTTCAGAGACGATTCCCGCGCGCGCTGGCCGCTGCAGTAGTTCTCGGGTTCGGCGCGATTGCGTGTGAGCCTGCAGCACCGCCGAAGGTGGACTTCGAGAAGATCACCGCGCAGCCCCAATTCTACGCGCAGTCGATCACCCTGGCGGAAGACCCTGCGGCCGGCGTCTGCGTCACGCAGGAACGCCCGGGCGTTCCCCTGGCGAAGGCCGGTGCGACTCCCAAACTCCACGTGATTGCAGGCGAGGCCAGCGCCATCGACGCGCAGTACGCGTCAGCCCGGTTCCTGAACTACCACCCGGGCTCGGGGAAAGATGAGAAGTACCGCCAAGAGTGGTCGCCGGAAGCGGCCGCGCTACCGACCGATCCCGGAACGTACGAGATCTCGATCGCGCCCTGTGCAGCAGCGAGCGGAAGCGAGATGAACGGCGCACAACGCCTGTGGCAGGAAAGCCTGGACGCCGCGGTTCGCAACGGCTGGTTCGACTACGACAAGGCCAAGGCCGACGGCTTCCACCTCGGCCACCCCCAAGAGGAAGTACACTACGTTCACACCGACTTCGTGGGAGACGACGACGTACTGAACCCCGACAAGCCCGAGTTCCTGATGTACTACGACTACGAGGGCACGCCGCTCCTCGCCGGCTACATGTACATGATGCCGAACGTCGAGGACCGCGGCCCGCAGGTCGGGGGCCCGCACACGCTCTGGCATTATCACGTCATGCCGGAGTTCTGTTACCGCGACGGCCTCGTGGTCGGGGCTCCGAACGACGACGGCACGTGCACCAAGGGGGATCTCACGACACGAACCCCCGAGATGCTGCACGTGTGGTTCTTCGAACGCGACGACGGGCCGTTCGCCTCATCGATGTCGCCGGCGACGGCCTCGGGCACCAAGGGCGATCAGTTCAAATCCGTAGAACACCATCACTGAGACTCGCAGGCCGCCCCGCCCGCCGGCTTCGCCGCGCACTCGAATCGGATCGCGGTGGCCGACCTCATTCCCTGCGCGTCGAGCCCGTACTTCTCGAGCGTGAATCGCACGCGGTCCGCCGGCACCGCGGATAGGAGGGCCGCCGCCTCGCCCTCGAGCGGCGCCAGGTCTCCGTAAGCCTGCCGACTACGCATCGTCGCGCCGACCGCCGCACGCGCGGCCGCCGGATCCGCCGCAGCCCGGAGCTGCAGCCGGCGAAGCGGCCCACCCGCGGAACCGACTTCGACGTTTGCCACCCGAACAGCCGGTCTCTCGATCGCGTACATCGCGAGCCCGAAGAACCGCCACGGATCGACGTCGTAACCGGCCACGAGCGCTCGATGGACGAACGGCCACAGCGTGATCAGCACGAGCACGACGAAGACGAGACTCTCTTTGCGTTGAAATCGCATCGGTTCACATGAAATCGAAGCCGCTCAAGTAGCCGAGCTTGAACGGGACCAGGACGAGGACGATGCCACCGAGAACCGCAGCGCCGATCCGCTGCGATCGGACGGGTAGCGAGCAAAAGAGAAGGTTCGCCGTGACCAGGCCGAACGTCACCTCCCGCATCAACGCCTCGATCACCAAGAGCAGGCCGAGACCGGCGATCGCGCCGTACAAACGCGTTGCAGGAATCAGCAGCAGTACGCCGATCGCGATCTCCGCGACCCAAGACGCATTGGCGACGGCGGGCAGAATCGACGATGTCGGGAGGAACGGCCCGGCGCCGATCCGCCGAGGGTCGAGTGCGGCGATGTGCCCCCACTCGTCCGCAGAAAGGATCTGAGCGAACGGTGCCGCAAAGCTCTCTCGACCCGAGGCCAGCAGAACGAACAGCCGGCCATCGAAGTACGCGCCGTACCAGATCTTGTTCAGCCCGGCCCACACGAACACCAACACCGTGAGCCAACGGACCCCCTGAAGTGCGAGCGCCCCCTCCTCCTTCCGTCGCTCATCGCCGAGAGAGAGAAGCAAGAGGAGAACGGACTCCAGATACGAGTGGTTGGAGACGTCAGGAAACGTGGAGACATGCCGGCCCGCGAGCAGGACGAACCCTACGAGACACGCCCAGCGGCCGGCTCCCGGCACGAGCGACAGAGCTGCCGCGCCGAAGAATGCGACGCCGATCATCGGAAAGCTGTTCAGCTGATGCAGGGCGATCGCGAGGAGCAGCGCGACGCGCAGAGGCTGAAGACGCATGGTGTCCTGCGCGGCGTCGCCGATCTGAAAGAAGGCGAGAGTCCCGTGCACGAGCGACGGCGCGGGCGGGCTCACCGGCGCCGGACGTCTCTCCTTCTTCTTTTGGCGGCGGCTCTTCGCCATTCTTCGGTCTCGAACCGAGTCAGCGCCCGAGCTGCTGTCGGAGCCGATCGATCTTCTGTCTTCTGGACTGTCCGGGCGGCGCGTACTGCTCGGCTTCGATGTATGACGCGAGCGCCTCTTCGGGAAGACCACGCCGGCCGAAATCCCCTCCGCTGGCACGATAGAAGTCCCAACGAAGATTCGTACTGGAGACCGCAAGCAGCATGACGACCGAGCCGACGGCCGCTGCCCCGAGCACCGCGCGGACGTGCGCGCCGTCGCCTCGTGCCGCAGAGGCGACGCTCGCCGCGACGAGGAAGACCGCAGCCGCACCGCCGAGCCACGCGGAGCCTGGAAGGTTGATGGTGTAGAAGGCGCCCCAGACGACGCCACCCGCAGCGACCGCGACGGCGGTAGTCGCGCCGACACTCGGCGACCCACCCTTCTCCTGCAGCGCCTGCCCACGCGCGACGACCCATCGGGCGGGCCACGTGACGAAGGTTGCGCCGGCAATCAGGACACGCTCCGGGAGGAAATATACCGTCGCGATGAGCAGCATGTAGTAGCTGAACCAACCGATCTGCAGCGTGAGCATCTCGGCGCCGAGATGGACCACCATCGCCGCGAACCACGCGGCCCCGCAGACCGTCGTAGGCCAACGCGCCGGGCCACGGTCGCGGAGCGGCGCGACGGCATATCCGGCCGCGATCAGAAGCTCCAGTGGAACGACCGCGCAGGCCATCAGCGGCCAGAACGTCTGCTCACTGACGCCGACCGCCGCAAAGAGCGCCTGCAGAGGCCTGGCCGCGACCTCGACGTTTCCAAGCTGCCGAAATGCGAATCCCGAGACCCACTGCGGATTCATCTTCGCGATCGCTGTGTAGAGGTACACCACGGCACAGCTCGCACCGATCAACGCGAAGCCCCACGCGGGGACCCGCGGGCCCTCCTCGACACGACTCAACCGCAGCGCAGTAGAGGCCGCGACGGCGACGGCCACGATGGCCCAGGCCATGCCTCCGGTCGGCGTACCCGGGCCCGTCCAGTAGGCGAGTGCCGCAACGACCCCAGCCACGACGATCCCGACCGAACGCCATCCCGCGCGCTCACGTTCCTGAAGCTCTTCCCGTCTGCGCTGCTTCTTTCGCTTATCGCCCGCCGGCGCCTCTTCGAGCGGATGGATGTCGGTCACGCGCACCACCGGAATGAAGACGAGCCCGACCAGGAGGATCGAGATGAAGTAGTGGTGCTGAAAGCTGTCCAGCATCGACATCAGCCAGGACCACGAGTACGCCCCGCAAAGGAGCGCGAGCAGGGTCCTGTTCGTTCCCGCCAGAACGATCACGAGCGAGAGGAGTCCGCTCGTGAGAAGCAGGCCGACATAGAGCCCCCGCGTCGGCGTCGGCTGAATCAAATCCAACAGAGGCAACTGCGCGACGTTGAAATCTGCGGAACTGAACCGCGTTCCACCGATCAACATCTGCATGCAGATGTCGAGGGCGAACAGGGTGAGGAACGCCTTCACCAGCAGGAACGGCCGCACCGCCGCAACGCCACCGAAGAGGTAGGCGTCCCATCCCTTCATGAGGCCGGCAACTCCTCGACCTGAGCGCTCCCGCAAGCGAGACGAAGCCGCTTCGGTGGACGCACGGAACCGTCGGCCTGCTGACAAGTCCGGGTGTAACGCACCTCGGCGATGCCCGGCTCCTCACATCGCCAGTGCAGGAACGAATCCACGACCGTCGGTCGGAATCGGGCGAGGATGTTGACCCACGGAGCGGGGAGCAGTTCCCACAGCGGCACCTTCCGGTCCGCGCCCTCCACCTGCTCTACGACGTCGATGGAACAGCGCTCGAGGTGGACCGGCGAGAACATCCGCCAACTGAACCGCTCATCGTACGCCTGGTCACCGAAGTAGTACGCGAGCGGCATCGCGAACTGGAACAGAAGGAACAGCCCCGCGAATACGCCGAACCAGCGGCGACCAGAGGTCACCCCCTCCGCATCCAGACGACCGCTCCGACCAGCACGACGAACCCGAGCACGATGAGCCCCCAGGGGACGGAGGAAGAGGAGTCGGTCTGCGTCGCGGGCCCTGTCGCCGTGGCGGCCTCACGTGCCTCGTTCGCCGCGATGTCCGCAGCAGCGCGCACCAGGGGCTCCAGTTGGACCTCTGTCTTCGCGGCCTCCAGATCGATCCGGGGCGCGGCGATCCGACTGCGACCCGCCTCGATCACTTCGTCGACGTTCTCGAGCGTCGCCGCCGCGAGTGAACATCCGCCGAGCGAGAGAACGTTGGAGAGCGACTCCTGATCGAACCAACCCGCCTGACCGTACTGGCCGACCCACGCGGTAAGAACGGCACGCGGCTCCATCTCCCGCGCACGGAGCGAGGGCGATGAGGACCCGCCTTCTTCGGGCGGACACTCCTCGACGAGCGCCGAAAGAGCGGCGATGCCTTCTTCTCGTTCGCCGGCGTACAACCGTGCCAACGCCGCCGCATAGCGCGCATCCGCACCGCCCGCCCCCGTTGCCATGCCGTCGTAGAGTTCAGCAGCCTCCACGTATTTTCCTTCCGCCATCAGCGCGTTGCCGAGGACAGCCTCCGCCATCAGCTGTACCGACGGCGGTAGGTGGTCGAGTTCGACGAGTTTGGAAACGGCTACGGAGGCCTCCGCCGGCGCACCCGACGCGATTGCAATCTGTGCGTCTGCAAGTCTCGCGAACTGCCCGAGCTCGGTCGGCGCTTCGGTCGCTCGCCCGAACGCGACACGAGCCTCTTCGAGTTGGCCACTAGCGGCGTGCGCCATGCCGAGGCCGAAGTAGACGTAATCGTTTAGATTCGAGTCCCCCGGTGCTGGACCTTCCGCGCCGGGAGCTTCCAGTGCTCTCTCGAACATCTTCCGAGCACTCGCGTAGTCTCCGCGCCGAAGGTGCACGTCTCCGACGAGAGCGATCGGCGGGGCGGGGAGCCCGGTCAATCCCTGTCGCGAGAGCTCGATCACGGCATCCGCGCCCGCGTCCGGATCCTTCAGGTAGTCCTGCATCGCCGTCCGCCATTCCTCGTACAGCGGGTGCTGCTCCTGCCCGAGGGCCTCCGGAGCGATCGCAACGAGAGACAGGACGACCAAGAGCGCGGCACCGGGGATCAGCCTCATGCAGCGGAAATATCGAACGACCATTGACGCAGAGTCAAATTCCATCTTTGGGGGCTCCCGGCCCCAATCATCTCGCCTGCTGAGAGGACGCCGCTACAGCCCCTCCCATGCGGCGCACCCTACTCAAACACATGTTGACCTCCCCTTCACCATGTCTGTATACATTTCGGTATCAGAATCCGTACCAAACTCTCTTCTTAACACCTCTTACTTACAGGGGATCTTCTTGGTCCGACTCCAGCCCAACTCTGACAACACACTCGGGGCTTCCACAGCCCCGACCCCGGCGACTTCCGTCGTCTCGACCCTAGCCCCGGTGCGCGTGCTCGCGGGGCCGCTACCCGCGAGAGCAAGGAGAATGCGGATGACCCTCTCGACCCTCAGGCGGGAGCCTGACCACTTTTCCTGGAAAGCAAATCTAGGCCTCACACTCCTAGGAGCGGCTATAATGCTGTTCGCTCCGTCGTATGCCGATGCGCAGTGTAACGGCGACTTCGGGACGACCTGCAATGCCAGCATCGCGAGCGCAAACAACGATGGCACGAATCACAGCCCGTCCTGCGGCAACCAGTGCGGCGGTGCCGGCCCCAGTGACGATCGTGGTTACGGCTTCACCGCTCCGGTGACGGGCGTGTACAACTTCTCGTTGGCGAACAACTACGACGCCGTTCTCCAGGTCCGTAACGGCTTCTGCTCGACGGGCGGCGGGAACCTCGGCTGCGCCGACAGCGCCGGCAGCGGCGGCACCGAGCAGCTCAACGTGGCTCTGGCCGCCGGACAAGCGGTCACGGTCTGGGCGGACGGCTTTGACGACTTCGTCTCGGGGTTCTTCGGCTTTGACGAGTGTAACCAGAGCCAGGGTAACTTCACGCTGACGATCACCGGACCGGGCACCTGCTTCGTGTGCGGCAACGGCACGATCGAAGGCCCTGAGCAGTGCGAGGGCGGTGCTTGCTGTACCGGCTCCAGCTGTCTGTTCCGGCCGTCGTCGTTCACATGCCGCAGCGGCTCGGGCGACTCCTGCGATCCGTCCGAATCCTGCTCGGGCGGAAGCGCGAGCTGCCCCAGTGACACCGTCCTAGGCGCTGGCACCCTGTGCAGGTCTGGTTCGGGCGACTCCTGTGACCCGGACGAGGCCTGCACGGGCGCCCCCGCCCAGGCGTGTCCCACCGACATCGTGCAGCCGAACACCGCGGTCTGCCGCAACGGCTCCGGCGACTCCTGTGACCCCGACGAGCTCTGCACTGGCAGCGCCGGCGTCGCCTGCCCGGGTGACACGATCACCTCGGCGGGAACGGTCTGCAACGCCGGTTCCGGAGATCTCTGCGATACCGATGAAACCTGCTCCGGCTCCGCCGGCGCCGCCTGCCCGGCCGACTCGTTCGAGCCGACTACGACACTCTGCAACCCGGGCTCCGGCGACCTCTGTGACGTCGACGAGTTCTGCCCCGGCGCCGCGGATGGCGCCTGTCCTTCCGACACCGTCGCCAGCTCGGGCACGACCTGCCGCGCCGGCTCCGGTGACATTTGTGATCCCGATGAGACCTGCAGCGGCCTCGCGGACGATCCCTGCACGGCCGACATCGTTCTGTCGGCGGGCACCGTCTGTAACGCCGGCTCCGGTGATCTCTGCGATCGCGACGAGACCTGCTCCGGCAGCGCCGGCGTCGCCTGCCCGGCCGATTCGGTCGAGCCTGCGACGACCGTCTGCCGCGCGGGTTCGGGTACGCCGAACGGCGGCCTCGAGTGTGATCCCGCCGAGCTCTGCACCGGCGTCGCCGATGCGGCTTGCCCAGGCGACGCTGTTCTGAGTTCTGGGACGGTCTGCAACGCTGGTGGCGGCGACCCGAACGGATCGGGCTTCACCTGTGACACCGACGAAGTTTGCTCGGGCACGCTCCTCGATGCCTGCCCGGTCGACTCCATTTCGGGCGCCGGCACGGTCTGTAACGCCGGTGGCGGCGATCCGAACTCCTCGGGCTTCACCTGTGATCCGGATGAAGTCTGTGACGGCGCGGCCGACACGGCCTGCCCGGCCGATTCGTTCTCTCCGGCCGCGACCGTTTGTAACGCCGGCTCCGGCGATCCGAACAGCTCCGGCTTCACCTGTGACACCGACGAGGTCTGCGACGGCTCTGCCGACACGGCCTGTCCGGCGGATGCCCTCTCGGGCGCCGGCACCCTCTGCAACGAGGGCTCGGGCGATCCGAACTTCTCCGGTGTGGTCTGTGACCCCGACGAGAGCTGCTCGGGTGTCCCCGACGATCCGTGCGCGGCGGACAACATCCTGCCCGCCGGATCGCTGTGCCGCGCCGGTTTCAGCGAGTGTGACGCCAGCGAATCTTGCAGCGGCGTCGCGGACGACCCGTGTGCTCTGACGGGTGACTACCCTGACGGCACCTCTTGCTACAGCGGCTCGGGAATCGTCGACCCGCACAACCCTCCGCCCACGACGGTGCCCCTGCCGTGTAACGACGGCGAGTGCATCTGCTTCGGCGGACGCTGCATCGGACCTGGTCAGAACGACCTGGTCATCGACAAGGCCAAGGCGAAGGTTTCCAAGTCCGGCAAGAGCACCGGCCTGGTCAAGATCGAAGGCCTGATCATGGACGAAGAGACCGAGCCCGCCGTCTTCGGTGGCGACTTCCGCTTGCAGTTGCTGGCCGGAAACGTCGACGTCTTCATCTCGGACGCTGCCGGCCTTTCGCTAACGACGACCATCGACGGCTGCACCGAGACCAGAACCGGCCAGATCATCAGGTGTAAGGACGGTGATCTCAAAGCAACGTTCCGGCTCACCAATGCCGGTCCCGTGGCCTACGACATGAAGCTGAACATCAAAGGACTCACGTCTGGTCAAACGGGCATTGGTCCTCTCACCCCGCCTGTGACCGCCAGCCTGTTCCAAGGCTCTGATCCCTTCTACCGGGTCGAGCGCGCTGGCAACATCGGAATCGTCGCCGGCGTCTGCACAGTCAGCGGTTCGGGCCAGAGCATGAAATGCAAAGAACCCAAACAGCTAAACTAGGCTGGAAGGATAACACCATGAGAATCCAGATTCTTTCCGTACTCTCCGCAGGCCTGGCCGTCGGAGCCCTGCTTCTTACGGGCGCCCCGGCGCAGGCTGAACCTCAGGGCCTCGACATCGGTAAGGTGTCGCTGAACCTCGCGTTCCAGCCGGGCCCGCGCCAACCCGGCCAGGTCAAGATCAAGGGCATCGTCGACGACAATGACACCGAGAACTTGGTGGCGGACCTCCTGACCAACACCGTCACGGTGCGGATCGTGGATGGGGACGCCTTCGACGTCACGGCGACCTTGACGAATTGCACCTTGGGGGCAACCAGCGTCGTGTGCAACGACGACAGCACCGGCTACCGGGTGAGGGCGCACGTGAAGCGCTGGAAGAACTTCAAGGACGTATGGCGCGCGAACTTTCGCGTCAAAGACCTCACCGAGGCCGACACCGGATTCGGCCCGCTCACCGAGCCGGTCACGGTCACCCTCACCCACGGCGCAAAGACGCGCGTCGACGTGGTCGCCCAGGCGGGTGGCAACGAGGGTGACTGCAAGGTCAAGAAGCGCGGAGCTCGGCTCCGCTGCAAATCCAAGTAAAGCGGTTCTGCCCGCGCGCCAGCGCTGGCAACCGACATAGCAACACGCAGCGAGCGCGGCTCGGGATTCCCGGGTCGTGCTCGCTGCGTTTTACCCCCTTGTGAGATCCCTTTTTTGTACGACGCCCCACCCCCACCCCATGATAGGATCTCGGGGATGATCCGTTTTCTCGCTGGGTCGAACCCCGCATCTGCCGCAGGCCTATGCGGCGCACTGGCCCTGCTCTTCACCGCAGCCCCCGCGGCCGCGCAGTGGATGTTCACCGACGTCACCGCGACAGCGCAGATCACGCATGTCCACGACGGGTACACCGGCGGCTCCGACATCATGGAGATGGCGTTCTGCGGCGGCGTGGCCTCGGGCGACTACGACAACGACGGCTGGATCGACCTCTACGTGATCGGGGGCTCGACGGTTCCGAACCTGCTGTACCGCAACAAGGGCGACGGCACGTTCGAAGACAAGGCGACGTTTGCCGGAGTCGACCTCACGATGGACGGCTGCGGCGCTGCGTTCGGCGACTACGACGGCGACGGGTGGTTGGATCTAATCGTCACGGGCTTCGACGGAGAGTCCAACTACCTATTGCGCAACAAGGGCGACGGCACGTTCGAAGACAAAAGCGTGAACCTACCCATGAATCGCCTCAACAACTTGAGCGCGTCCTTCGTGGATTACGACCGCGACGGCGACATCGACATCTTCGTCACCCACTGGGAAGAGGGCGAGATCACCCCGCCGCCGGCGGACGAGCATCTCTGGCAGAACAATGGGACCGGCGTGTTCACCGACGTGACGACCGCCGCCGAGATTTTAGTGGATCACGAACCCCTGAACCACGTCGATCGATCCTTTACCCCGATCTTCGCCGACTCGAACAGCGACGGATGGCTCGACATGCTGCTCGCTTCCGACTTTGGAAGAAGCCGGGTCTTCGAGAGCGACGGTGATGCGACCTTTACCGACGTCACCGACCCCGCCGTCATCACCGATGAGAACGGCATGGGGGCCGCCGTCTGCGACTACGACAACGACGGCGACCTCGATTGGTTCGTCACCAGCATCCACAACACCCTTACCGGCAAGAGTGGCAATCGCCTGTACCGCAACATCTCCGGCGCCAGCACCGCCTTCGAAGAAGTCAGCGCGGCCGCGGGCGTCCGAGTCGGCCACTGGGGCTGGGGCGCGACCTGCCAGGACATGAACCTCGACGGCTGGCCAGACCTCCTGCACGTGAACGGCTGGTTTGGCACCGTACCACACAACGTCCAGTACGAGACGGATCCGGCGCTCCTCTACGTCTCCAATGGCGACGGCACGTTCACCGACGAGGCCGCCACGCGAAACATCGACGACACCGGCCGCGGCCTTGGCGTCGTCGCGTTCGACTACGACCGAGATGGCGACCTCGACGTCTTCATAGCCAACAACGATGCTGCGCCGACACTGTACCGCAACGATGGCCTCACCGAGAACTACCTCACGGTAAAACTCGATGGGCTCGCGCCCAACACACAGAGCATCGGTTCTCGCGTTCTCGTCACCGTGAACGGGTCGACCCAGATGCGCGAGATCCGAGCCGGCAGCAACTACCTCTCCCAAGACCCGGCGGAAGCGCACTTCGGCCTCGCCGGATCCACGCAGGCCGACACGGTCGAGATCCAGTGGTTCCTCGGCGGTACGACGACGATGACCAGCGTCGCCGGCAACCAGGTTCTGACCATCACCGAGCCGGCCAACACGTGCGGCGACGGCGTCGTCGACGCGGGCGAACAGTGCGACCTCGGCGCCGCGAACGGCGCTGTCTCCTGCTGCCAGGTGAACTGCCGAAGGAGCCCTTCCGGACACACCTGCCGCGACGAGGCGGGCCTCTGTGACACGGCAGAGACGTGCGACGGCATCGCCGACACGTGTCCGGCCGACGGCGTCGTGGCCGGCGGGACCGAGTGCCGCGCCGTCGCGGACGTGTGCGACGTCGCGGAAGTGTGCGACGGCATCGCCACTACCTGTCCGACCGACGCATTCGAGCCTGTGACGACCGAGTGCCGAGGTATGGCCGGTGTCTGCGATGTCGCGGAAATGTGCACCGGCACCGAGGCCGCCTGCCCGGCGGATTTCAAGAGCACCGCCGAATGCCGCGGCCCGGCGGATGTTTGCGACGTTGCCGAGACCTGTAACGGCCTCGCCAACGATTGCCCCACCGACGGCGTGGCGCCGAACACGACCGAATGCCGGGGCACTGCCGGCGTCTGCGACATCGCGGAAACCTGCGACGGCGTCGGCATCGCGTGCCCGGCGGATTCCAAGAGCACCGCCGAATGCCGAGCCGTCGCCGACGTTTGTGACGTCGCCGAGAGCTGTGACGGCGCAGGCGATATCTGCCCGGCCGATGGCTTCTCGACCCCCGGCCTCGAGTGCCGCGCGAGTGCCGACGTTTGCGACATCGCCGAAACCTGCACCGGGTCCAGCAGCAGCTGCCCCAACGATGGATTTGCGTCGGCCGGCCTCGAATGCCGAGCGTCGGTCGCCAACTGCGACGTCGCGGAAGTCTGCACCGGAACCGGCGCGAGCTGCCCGGCCAACGGGTTCGAGACAGCCGGTACCGAGTGCCGCGCCGGTGCAGGTCTCTGCGACATCGCAGAGACCTGCACCGGATCAGCGCCGAGCTGCCCTGGGGACGCGCACAGGGCCGCCGGAATCGAGTGCCGCGCGGAAGCGGACGTTTGTGACGTCGGCGAAGCCTGTACCGGGCTCAGCCCGATGTGCCCAGCCGACGGATTCGAGAGTGCCGCGACGGAATGCCGCGGTGCTGCCGGCGCCTGCGACATGGCCGAGGTCTGCACCGGAACGGGTGTCACCTGTCCGAGCGATTCGAAGAGCACCTCAGAATGCCGCGCAGCGAGCGACCTGTGCGACGACGCCGAGGTCTGCGACGGCATCGTCGACGGCTGCCCCGTGGATGCGGTGACCGTGGTCGGAGCGGAGTGCCGCGCAGCGAGCGACGTCTGCGACGTCGCGGAAGCCTGCGACGGCGTCGCGAAGGCGTGCCCCTCCGATGGTTTCGCAAGCGGTACCTTGTGCCGCGCAGCCGCCGACGTCTGCGACGCAAATGAATTCTGCGACGGCCTCGGAACCGCCTGCCCGAGTGACGCGCTCGAGCCGGCCGGTCTCGAGTGCCGCGCCTCCATCGACCCGTGCGACATTCTCGAGGCGTGCACCGGAATGGACATCGCCTGTCCGAACGACACCGGGCTGCCCGATGGCGATAGCGATGGCACGTGCGACGCCCTCGACATCTGTCCGGAAACCAGTGACCCGCTCCAACTCGACGGGGATTCCGACGGCCTCGGCGACGAGTGCGACGCGTGCACCTCGACGCAGGCCTCTCTCGTCACCCAACCGCTCCTGAAGCTCGCCGGGCTCGCGCGGCCCGCCGGGGAGCACAAGCTCAAGATCAACGGCTACGTGGAGCTCCCGGATCCGCTGACTCCCGCTCTGGACCCTCTCGCACACGGACTCCGCCTGCTTGTCTCTCGCGTAGGCGACCCGCGCAATCCGATCATCGACGTCACGGTGCCACCCGGTCCGTACGATCCCGAGACGCGTGAGGGCTGGCTCGGCAACTCGAGCGCAACGACGTTCAAGTACAAGAGCAAGACGGGCGTGAACGGGATCCAGAAGGTGACCCTCAAGTCGCGACCGAAGGATGAAGGCAAGATCAAGGTCACGATCTCCGGGAAGGACGGCGACTATCCCGCCAGCGTGCTCGACGTCCCCCTCGCCCTCACGATCGTGATTAACGATGCCGGCGGTCAGTGCGGCGAGTACGACTTCACTGTCGACCCCGACCCGACCTGCGACGCGAACTCCAAGGGCGACAAGATCACCTGCAAGTGACCCGGGCCGAAGCGCTAGAGCTTCAGCGCCCGGCAGAGATCGACGAGTTCGAGATCTCTGCCGGGACGACCACAGACCAGCGTGCTGAGGGGTAGCCCTTCTGCGCTGACGGCGCCGGGGACGCTCACGATCGGGCTTCCAAGCGCCGTCCACGGCGCGATGAACCGGAAATCCCCTGTCGACTCGAGCCCCCTCGGCGCGGGCGCAGGCGTCGCCGGCCATACGAACGCGTCGGCGTGCCCCACCTCGTCGAAAAACGTCGCCCGCAGACCGTCGAGGTCGCGCCGTGCTGCGAGATAGCGGTCCGTTTCGATCGCGCGGCCGTGGTGGAGCGTCTCGCGGAGCCGTTCCCCCACATCCCTCTCGGGCAGCGCGAGCAGGTGCGCGAGTGCCCTCGATGCCTCGTAGGTCATGGTGAACTCGAGCAGCTGCAGGACGCGCTCGAGCGATACGGGTGCGCGACGTTCGATCAGCCGGGCCCCGGCTTGCGACGCGCGATCACAAACGGCCTCGCGCGCGGCGACCGCATCTTTCGTTGCCCACTCCATCATGGGGTCGTGAAGAACCGCGACGACCAGATCTTCGTGCTTCACCGGGTCCGCCGTCGTGCGCGAGCCAAAAGCACACGACGCGACCGACTCGAAGGCCAGCACCACGTCATCGACTCTAGACCCGAAGAACCCGGTCGTGTCGTACGAAGGAGCGAGAGGACTGATCCCGAAGCCGCTCATCGAGCCCGTCGTCGGCTTGAAACTCGCCACCCCGCAGTACGCGGCCGGCCGATTGACCGATGCCATCGTCTGAGTCCCAATCGCGAGCGGAACCGTGCCCGAAGCGACCGCTGCCGCGGACCCACTACTAGAGCCGCCCGGCGTGTGCTCGAGGTGATGCGGGTTTCGCGTCGGAGCCGGGTCGAGAAACGCGAACTCGGTAGTGTGAACCTTTCCGAGAACGATCGCCCCGACCGACCGAAGCGCCGCTACGACTTCCGCATCAGCCGCCGCCGGCGCCACACCGGCTCGGGTCGGGCTCTGGCACTGCGTCGTCAATCCTTCGACGTCGATGATGTCCTTCACACCGACCGGGATGCCGTGCAGAGGCCCTCGGAGCTCGCCCCGCGCGGCTTCCCGTTCGCGCTCGGCCGCCGTCGCGAGCGCCCGGTCCGTATCCACGTACCGCCAGGCTTCGACATCGCGGTCCACCGCCTCGATCCGCTCGAGGCATCTCTTCACGAGGTCAACCGGTGAGAGGGAGCGCTCGGAGATGGACCTCGCCATCTCCGAGACGCAGCCCGGATCGGCCACGTATCCGCTCTCGTCGCCGATCGGCTCAGACCTTCTGTCGGAGCGGGGGCAGGCCCTCGCCCTCGGCCACGAATGCGAGCGCGATGCCGTTGTTGCAGTACCGAAGCCCCGTGGGCTTGGGGCCGTCGTCGAACACGTGTCCCTGATGTCCGCCGCAACGTGCGCAATGATACTCGGTACGCGGGAAAACGAGCTCGAAGTCACGACGGGTCCCCAGGCGCCCCTCGATCGGCTCGTAGAAGCTCGGCCAGCCCGTGCCGCTATCGAACTTCGCGTTCGAACTGAAGAGCGGGAGCTTGCACGCCGCACACACGTACGTCCCGGCTTTCTTCTCGTCGTTCAGCGGGCTCGAGAACGCACGCTCGGTGCCCTCCTCGAACAAGACGTCGTACGCCTTGGCGGAAACGAGCTTCTTCCACTCGTCCTTGGAGAGAGTGAGTGGCCTCCAGTCCAGAGGATGAGCCGGCTTGGAGCCGGCCGGAGCCTCACCCTCCGCCGCGGCCGACCCCGCCGAGCCGAAGAGCCGCCACCCCGCCACGCCGGCAAAGAGGCCGCCCATGGCTCGAAGCACATTCCGTCGCGTCTGCCGTATCGTCATCTCGTAATTTTCCATCTCATCTGAGAATACCCGCCGGAGGCCCCAACGTTACCGACTGGTCGCACGAGGCCAGTCTGCGCTAGGGTTCCCTACGAATAGGGAGATCACGAAATGAGCCTTCACAACAGAGTCTGCGACATCCTGGGCATCGAGGTGCCCATCGTTCTGGCGGGAATGGGCGGCGCGAGCACTCCGCGCCTTGCCGCTGCCGTCTCCAATGCCGGTGGCCTCGGCGTCCTCGGCGCGGCGGCCTGCGGCCCCAAGGAACTCCGGTCCTGGATCGAAGAGACCCGGAGCCTCACCGACAAACCATTCGGCGTGGACACCCTCCTCCCGGCGTCAGTCCGGCGGGGGAAATCGACGAAGGCAGCCCCCGGGGGCCCGTCCCCGATGGAACAGGTGCCCACTCACCAGGAGTTCGCGAAGAAATTCCTGGAGGCCGAAGGGCTCGAGGAGCCGCCGCCGCGCGTGGTGGATCCGGGCTCCGACGAAGCGGCGATGTTCACCAAGGGCTTCTTCGAGTCCCAGATGGAAGTTGTCGTCGAAGAGAAAGTACCCGTCTACGCCGCCGGGTTGGGCAACCCTGCACCGTGGCTCGACCGGATGCGCGCGAACGGAACGAAGGTGATGGCTGTCGTGGGTGCCGTGCGACACGCGCGGCAGGTTGCCGAGACCGGGCTCGACGTCATCGTCGCGCAGGGCCACGACGCCGGCGGTCACAACTCGCCGATCGGAACGATGGCGCTCGTACCGCAAGTCGTCGATGCGGTCGGGGACATTCCAGTCCTTGCCGCCGGCGGAATCTCCGACGGTCGCGGGATCGCCGCGAGCTTCATGCTCGGAGCCGAGGGGGCCTGGATCGGAAGCGCCTTCCTCGCCACGGAGGAAGCAACGCTCTTCCCGTTCCAGAAGCAAGCGATCGTCGACGCAACCGACGAGGGAACCATGGTGTCGCGGTCCATCACCGGCAAGCCCGCCCGCCAGATCAAGAACCGCTGGGCGCAGGCGTACACGAGCGCCGAAATCGATCCTCTGCCGATGCCGTTTCAATCCTTCATCGCGAGCCCCATCATGCAAGCGGCGATGGAGTCCAAGCGCGCCGACATCTGGCCGGGCTTCGCCGGACAGGGCATCGGAATGATCAAGAAGATTGTTCCCGCCGGGCAACTGCTGAAGCGACTCGTCGAAGAGACCGAAGCCGTTCTCGCGAAACGGTAGCCGCCGACCGATGGTATGCGCCCTCCCCGAGAACGAGGCCGGACGTGCCGCGCGAACACCCGGCACTGCCATTCGCTGTCGGATCCCCGATGGTCTCGGAGTCACCGCATCCGATGGCGAAGACCGCCAATGCGCCAGGATCCGGATTCTCATGATGGAAAGCTCCAGGGAGTCTAGAGCTCGTGGCGGTAGGTCAGGGTGACGCCGGGAAACGCCTCCGCGACACCATCTCCGAGACCTACAGGTTCAGCATCGATGCCGAAGGCGGCGCGCACGGTCGCCACCGTGAAATGCGTCATGACGTTCCAGAAAGTCGCGGGCTCGAGGTTCTCGGGAAGGCACCCGTCGATCGCGAGAGCGAGCAGGTTCTCCGGAATCGGGAAGCCGGACTCGACCAACGCGTCGAGGAAGTTGTTCCCGCCGTGAATGATGGCGCACTGATCGGTGAAGCTGTTGTGACCGGCGGCATCGACGGACACGAAGCGCTTGATCGGCGAGAGGGCCTCGTAGGCCTCCTCGAGGCGAGTCGCGCCGCCATCTTCCGAACCGACGAACAGGAGGATCGACTTGTCCGTCTGAAGCCCCCCGGCACTCCCGGTTGCGTAACCGATCATCGCCTTGATCTCGGGCCGACCGGGAAGCGCGAAGGCCGCCCGACCACCGGCCGAGTGTCCGGCCGTCACGATGCGAGTGACGTCGACGCCACCGCTCAGCACCGAGGAAGCCGCGCCGCCCTCCTCACCGAGGCGTGAGATCGTCTCCAGGAGCACGTCTTCCGCCGTACGATCGACATCGTCCGCAGAGCGAAGGCCGACCTGTGCGAGGAGTCCCCACTCGAGATGATCGATCGAAACGGCGATCAGCCCGTGCGAGGCCAGCAGAGTCATGAAGCCGGAGTACGCGTGCCGGAATCCACCCGCCCCGTGACTGAATATGAAGAGCGGGAATTTCTGGCCTCCACTCACGCGCACGTCTTGATACGCGTCCAGCGGGATGACGAGGTTCAGGGCCGGCGGAAGAATCGCGACGATCGCCTCCGGCAGCACCTCAAAGGAGGCGTAGCTCGCTTTCTCTCGACCCAAGACCGCGCCCGCGTCGGCCGGGTAGTAGACCTCGACCTCGCGGTCTGCGAGCGCGACGGTGGTCACCCCGACCTCGTAGGGGCCGCGTCCGGCGTACTTCGGATCGTTTGGGTCCACCGGAGCAGGCCCGCCCGAACCGGACGTGGCCGAGTCTCCGCAGCCCGCAACGAAGGCAACTGCGAGAACCGCACAGCACAGCGAAAACCGGAATGCATGTCTCTCAAGGCTCAGCATTCTCAGGAATTATCATCCCCCACCGAAGCGGCCAACCCTGCTCTTTGAGCCATCTTGGGTCGGGCTCTTAGCGACCTCTCCCGGCCCCCTTCGATGCTCTTCCCGGCGTTGCCAGGGCCTCCTCCAAGGAGGCGATGAGCCGGGGTCGCATCTCTCGAACGGGCAAGATCTGTTGCAGCGAGCCGACGTCACGCGCGCGCTCCACCGTGTGGACGGCGTCGAACTCCGCGGCGACTTCCGCCTGGGCCGCTAGCCTCGCTTCGGACAGCGCGTCCTCGAACGCGGCACGCGACGCGACCGTGCGCGACCGTCCGACCTGGTCGCGAAGCTCTTGCACCCGAGGGTCCGCGAGCGCGCGGGATTCGACCTCACGAGAGAAGACCACCTTCGCCGCAGGCCCGCCGCCGATGACCGAGGCATAGGAACCCTCGAGCGCCAGCGCACGCAGCCCCGGATTCAACGCCTGCGAAAAGACGACGTAGGCTCCACCGTGGTAACGCGACACGACGAGGAAGAGCAGCGGCCCGTCGAAGTTCACGACGGCCCGCGCGATCTCGGCGCCATGCTCGAGTTGGAGCCGCCGCAACGACTCGGGCGAACCGTCGAAGCCCGAGAGGTTTGCGAGAATCACCGCCGGGCGATTCCCACTCGCCGCGTTGAGCGCTCTCGCGATCTTTCGCGAGGACAGCGGGTAGAGAGTTCCCCCGCTCCAGTCGGCGGGTCCATCAAACGAGCGATAGCCATGCCTCGCGAGAGTGCGACTCTCGATCCCGATCAGCGAGATCGGGAGGCCACCCAATTGCGCGTCCCACACGATCGCCGTCTCGGCACCCTGCCAGGCATGCCAGCGCTCCAGCGAACCGCCATCCTGGTCGATCAAGGACGACATGACGGGCCGCATCGCGAACGGCTTCTTGCGCCCGGGGTTGGTGTTCGGCGCGAAAATCTCCCCGACGGTCAAGAAACTCTTGTCGCCATTCGACTCGTAGCGGAACTCCGAGACATCTCGATCGAACGAATCCGACGTCACGCGACGACGTGGTGACGCCTCTCCGGCGACGACGTAGGTGTAGCGATAGTGCTGATCGAGGAGGGCACACGCCGAGGAGAGATCGTTCGCGAAAAACTGGGATTCTCCGTTTGGCCCCGCGATGCGCTCGAATCCACCGATCGCGATCTCGTCTTCGGCGGCCACCCCTCCGGAAGCCTCGAGCGCGTCACGCCCGGTGAGCACCATCGACCCGGTCGGCGTCATGACGAGCGCCCCGCGGGTATGCGGTAGCATCGTCGCGAGCGCATCCCAGTAGCTCTGCGCGCCGACGTTCACCCCGTAGACGATCACGTGAATCACGCCGCGATTCTGGGTGAACTCGACGATCCGTCGGGCGACCCGAGCGGTCGCGTCCAGGTTCTCGGTCCCGCTGTCCATGGCGATCCGCGCGCCGGCCGAGATCGGGATCCACTCCACGGGAAGACCGAGCCCTTCGGCAAGATCAATCGCGGCCACGATCCGGTCACACTCCGGCCCTGCGAGTGAGCCCATGCCGCGCGTCGGGTCGGAGAGAACGAGGACACGCTCCATCCCCTCGGGGATTCCCTCCATCGGGGTACGAATCATCCCGAACACGACGCCACTCTCGTTGTTGCCGTACGCCCGATCGGCCACGCTCACGGGGCGGCCGTCACGGATGTCGAACTCCTCGAACTCACCGCCGCGCATCCTGATGATCTCGTACGGGTACACCAGCCGCCGACGGCGCGCGTCCGCGACCTTCCGTTCGTACTCGGTGGCGGGTTGGACCGGTGCGCGATCGGGGTCGCGTACGAGGATGTTCATCCGGTTGCCGGTCACGTCCGCAACGACAACTTCCTTTTCCTGAGCCGGATCACCCGGCTTCTCCGGGTCGAGGAGATTCAGCCGCAGAACGACCTTCTCAAGTCCGAGGCGTCGGGTCGCCGGGGCGAGGCGCGTCGAGAGTTCACTCGCTAGGTCCGGCCCGATCATGATCGCCGGCTCAACAAAGAGCGTGATTCGATTCCACTGCAGTCGACGCTTCGGGTCGCGCTCAGTGAGGATCGTGCGCATCGCAGTCGTCGCGCGTTGGAACGCGATCTCGAATGCCGCGAGGTGCGCCGTCGTGAGCCGCCCCTTCGCCGCTGTCTCGCCCGGGATCTCGCCGAAGACGAATATTCGGTCGTCCCCCGCAACATCCCGGCTGCGGCCGAAGAAGCAACGCAGCCCCTCCCCGGCCTGGATCTCCTCGAGATCGAACTTCGCGAGCCGATCGATTCCGAGATCGGCCTTCTGCGGCAAGCTCTTGCGAGGGCCCACGCGCGCGAGTCGGCGTTCCAGCCGAGGCTCGTCGAACAAGGCGTGTCGCGCCTCGAGCGCCGCGTCGGCGAGAGCGTCGCTCACCAGGCCCCTCATCGAGCCGATTGTCGAAAGAGCATTGGCGAGCGCGCCTTCGCGCCGGATGCGCCGACTCGCGGCGCCGAGCGTACCCAGACGTCGGATCAGGCCCAACAGAAGGCGATGACGGAGCGCCGCGGTCTGCTGGGAGGCAAGTAGACGAAGCATGGCTCGCTCGAGCGGGTCGACGTCGGCGAAATCGGTGACGCCGTAGTGACCGAGGGCGGCCCGCATCCGGTCGAGAAAGGTCTCGTCGATGCCGGCCCCGCCCGCGTGCAGACGTCGAACGAAAGTCCGCAGACGCGAGTTGTTGGACGGACCGACTTCGCCGCCCTGGGCCGCCTGCGGCGTGCGAAGGAAGAGCTGTTCGATGTCCGAGAACTGGACGATCGCGCGACGGACGTCGCGAAGCTCGTCGCGACCCTCTCGTGACGTCCGGTCGGGGATCGGTGAGGACTGCAGGAAGCGCACGAGCTCCTCTCCACGCTCCTCATCCACGTCGTAGCCGAGCAGAACGCGGCCGATCTCTTCGCGTGCCGTCTTCTCCGGGGCGAGTTCGGTAGTATGCGGCAGGCGTACTGTGTTCGTGGCCGGGGCGCAGCTCTCGCCTTCCGCTGCGTCGAGCACGAGGAGAAGGTCTCCCGCCCCGACCTGCTGTCCTTGCTTGACGCAGACGTCGCGAACGAGGCCACTCGTCGGAGCACGGAAAGCGATCTCCATCTTCATCGCTTCGAGAACACCCAAGGTCTGGCCCGACTCGACCCGGTCCCCCACCTTCACCTGGAGCGCAACGAGCAGCGCCGGCGTCTCTGCCCGCACCTGCCCCGCGCTCTGCGTGCTGAACCGGAAGGGCCGTCCATCGATCTCGATGCGCAGCGAGCTCTCGCCCCAATCGTAAACCAAGCGCCGGGCCCGCCCACCGATATCGAGCCGCGCGGTGTGTTCATCGCGAACCCCCAGCCTCGCCTGCGCCGAATCTTCCCCCAGATGCACGCGGTAGCGCCACGCCCCGATGCCATACACCGCGAGCCGATAATCGGTGCCCGCATGGGTCAGATCGACCTGCTGGCCGACCGAAGACGGGATCCGGGACCGAACCACGTGCGTCGAGTCCGTATAAAACCGGCGACGCGCGATGTCGCGGCTCCGCTGATAGGCCAGGATCGACGCGGCGACGAGCGCGTGTTGTCGATCCTCCTCCGAGCCGGCGACGTCGGCCGAGCCGACGGCTTCCCGATCTAGCCAGGCCGTATCGACGATGCCCTTGCGGAACGGCTCGGCGGCGAGCAGGTCCAGAAGATAGCCCTTGTTGCTCGCACCGCCTTCGATGACGAGATCGAGATCCGCGAGGGCACCGGCCAATCGCGACCGCGCCTCCTCGCGCGTGCTGCCGCTCGCGATGATCTTCGCGATGAGCGAATCGAACGCGGCGGGAATCTCGCTCCCAACGACGACACCACTATCGACCCGCACAGACGGACCGAGAGCCGCATCGAACCGGCCGACCCGCCCTGGGGAGGGGAGAAAGCCGGCCGCGGGGTCTTCGGCGCACAGACGCGCTTCGATCGCGACGCCGCGCTCCACGACTTCCAGATGAGCGAGCGACTCTTCTCGAGCGATGCGGATCTGAAGCTCGACGAGATCCAGCCCGGTGATGGCCTCCGTGATCCCGTGCTCCACCTGCAGACGTGGATTGACCTCGAGGAAGTTGAACTCCTCCCCGAAGACGAGGAACTCGACGGTTCCGAGCCCGTGGTAGTCGACCGCGCGCGCGGCACGCAGCGCCGCTTCACACAGAGCATCACGCGTCGCGGAAGCGAGGTTCGGGGGCGGGGCTTCCTCCAGAACTTTCTGATGGCGACGCTGCACGGAGCAATCGCGACACCCGAGCACGATCAGATGCCCGTGAACGTCTCCCGCGATCTGCACTTCGATGTGACGTCCGCGCAAAATGCGACGCTCGAGAAACAGGCGATCATCACCGAAGGCCGTGAGCGCCTCCGCCTGCGCGCTCCGATACGCCTCCGCGAGCTGATCCGGGGCGTCAGCCGCGCGAATCCCGCGACCGCCCCCACCGGCCGACGCCTTGATCATGACCGGGTAACCGACCTGCTCGGCCGCGCGGAGAGCGGCCTGTTCGTTCGACAACTCACCGCCGCTCCACGGCGTCACGGGCACACCCGCGCCTTCAGCCAGCCGCTTGGCCGCGATCTTGTCACCCAACGCGCGCATCGTTTCGGCGGACGGACCGAGAAAACGAATCCCCTCGGCCGAAAGACGCTCTACGAAGGCAGGAGACTCGGAGACGAAACCCCAACCGGGCCACACCGCGTCGGCGTCGACCCGGCGGAGAACACGCAGCAAGAGATCCAGATCGAGATAGGACTGCACCGGCGTGTCGCGCTTGGCGAGATGCACCGCCTCGTCCGCGTGGCGCACGAAGGGGGCCTCTCGATCGACGTCGGTGTACAACGCGATCGCCGTTAGGTCCGACCCTTCACACAGGCGAAGGGACTTGACCGTGCGGATGCAACGCATCGCCGCCTCGCCACGGTTCACGATCGCAAGGCGACGGATCGGTCGCGGCGTGGAACCGCTCATGACGACCACCCTGCACCCGGAGGGAGCTCGCACGCAAACGCCACGAACCGTCCATGGTGCGACAACGAGAGGGCGCTATCGATCGGTTGATCCTTGTCGAAGAGGACCGGCGGCCGGCCCTGTTCTCGTTCGATCCGAAGCTCCTCCGGCGCTGCGCCCAAGTAGGGCGCGACGGCATCGATCGCAAGAGCTCGGACCGACCGACTCGGGTCGGCACCGTGATGCCGCGCAGTCGCCGAGACGATCCGCCGACGCCCTTCCGACCGGGCTACGGCGTGGACGGATCCGCGGCGGATCTCGAGATCGACCGAGAGGATCCGGTCGCCAAAGCGTACCGACGCGCGCGAGGGTCCCGCACGCGTGACCTCGAACCTTGGTGGCGAGAACACCGTCGTCGGGTCGGTGGCCCGCAGCAGCTTGTACGCGGCCTCCTTGGCGGCCCACAACACCCAACGCTCCCGAACCGAATCGCCACTCTGGAGAATCGCCTTCCGCTCGTCGTCCGAGAACGCGCGCTGATCGAAGCGTGGATGCGTCCCCGTAGGCTGCGCCTCGGGGTCTTCAAAGTCCACGATGTCGTTGCCGATCATGCTGCTTCCTGCAGGACCTGGCGCTCGAGCTCGGCCAGCTCACGAACGATCTGTTGAGACAGATCGAGCGAGCGACGAACGCCACGCTTCGCCGAGGTCGGTTGGAGAAGAGAGGTCTTCACGTGAAACTGTTCGCCCCGAGCCGGGATGTCGGTCATCTCGTCCTGACCTTCGCCGCGAACGTAGATACACAACACGCGGCAGCCGGGCAGCTCCCCGACCAGACGGCCGACGCCGTGAGCCGAGTTCTCGACCTCGACCCGACCGCTCCGCGCACGCCCCCCTTCGGGAAAAATCAGAACCACCTCACCCCGCTCCAGGAGGTAGTGCACCTTCCCGAGAACCTGCGCGACGTCCTGGCGATCGGAGCCGCGCACGACCGGCACGCACTTCATCAAGTAGACGAGGACGCGACGGATCGGCGAGTTCCCGAAGTTACGCCACTCCGGCATGTTCCACGGCAGCGACGAGTAGCTCGTCAAGTACCACCAGGGCGAACCCAACGCCCAGGCGATCACCCCCGAATCGAGCATCGTGAGGTGGTTCGCGCAGACGACCAGCGGAGCATCGCTTTCCGCGCGAACCTCACGGTACCTGCGTCGGACACAGGCCAACTCCACGATGCGCCAACGGAAACCGAAACGCATGAGCGCAACCGTGATGGGGACCCACACCGCGGCGAGAAGCCGGCCGATCTCCCTCTGAAGGGCGAGCGAGGCGCGCTCCCGCGGCGGGAGCGCTACTCGCTCCGCCATCGTCTCAGGAGATCTTGGCTTCGATAAGCCGGACTGCGTCGCCCACCGTGTTGACGCCGTCGATGTCCTCGTCGGCGATCTCGATGTCGAACTCATCCTCGAAGGACAGGACGGCATCGACGAGCCTTGCCGAGTTGACCTTCAGGTCGTCCAGAATCCCCGTCTCGGGATTTACGGAGGCAAGCGCCTCCTCGTTCTTCGCAAACGGTGCGAGAATCTTGACGACGCGATCTATCACCTGGGTCTCTGCTTCACTCATTGTTCTTTCCTCCTATGTGTTCGACGAGGCAGGATGCCTCGGATTCAGTCTTCCCAGCTTCCTAAGACGATGCAGGAATTAACGTCGCCGAAGCCGAAGCCGGCCTTAGCGATGATCTTCATGTCAGGCAGCGAGCGTGCAGTGTGCGGGATCGAATCGGCGTACGGCACGATCTCGTCGTGCACGTCCTCGCAATTGATCGACGGATGAATGAAGTGCTCACGCAACATAAGGATCGACGCGACACATTCGATCGCACCGGCCGCACCCAGACAGTGGCCCACCATGGACTTCGTCGACGTAATCAGGGGCAAGCCCCGACCATTGCACTCGAGCGCCTGAGCCCAGGCCTTCACCTCGCGGGGATCCGCTCCAGTTGCGGTGAGATGCCCGTTGATCGCGTCGACATCCTCGGGAGTGATGGCCGCGTCACGAAGCGCACCCTGGATACAGCGTCGAACCCCGTCCGGGTTCGGTGCCGTCATGCTGCCCCCGCCGCGATGACCACCGCAATTGAGCATGCCGCCGAGAACCTCGGCCTGGATGGTGGCGCCCCGTTCGAGTGCGCTCGGCAGGCTCTCCAGGACGAGGACGCCCGCTCCCGAACCGGGGATGAACCCACCCGCGCTCGCACTCATCGGACGCGAAGCCTTCGCCGGCGCCGCGTTCGAGCCCCGATTGAGAACGCGCATGGCATCGAACCCGGCCCAGACGTAGTGACTCGCGCCCTCGGTGCCGCCGCAGAGCATCCTCTGCGCCTGACCACTTCGAATCCGCTGCGCACCCTCGAGGATCGCTTCGGTACCGGTGCTACAGGCGCTCGAGTTCGTCGTGACCTGGTTTCCCAGAGCGAGAAGGCCCGAGACGCGCGCAGAGATCCCGCTCGCCATCACCTGCTCGACGGCTGTGCTGCCCAGTCGACGGACCTTGCCTGCGTCGGTGAACGGAACGACCTTGTCTCCGATCGTATCCATCCCTCCGATACCCGTGCCGATCACCGCGCCCGTGTCCCAATCGACTTCCGTGCTGTCGATCCCGGGGCGTTCCAGGCCCGCGTCCTCCCAGGCTTCGAGCGCAGCGAGGCAGCCGTACCGATGGCCCGTGTTCATCGCGAGCAATTCGTCTGATGCGAACTTCGTCTCGGCGAGTTCGTCGACTCCCTCCGGCACGCCGGCGACGTGGCAACCGAACTTCAGCTCTTCGAGTTTCGGAATCTTGCGAATCCCCGAGCGCCCCTCGCGAACGGCAGCGGCAAACGGCCGCGCGCCGATCGCGTTCGGTGCGACGACACCTACCCCGGTGACGACGACGCGCTCGTGGTCTGGTCGGTTTTTTCCGTATTCACTCACCTTGCGACTCCCATTCCGGAGAGCGTTCCGCGACAGACGACGGTGCCGTCCTCGCGTCGCATCTCGACCTCCGACCGCAGCTTCTTGTGGCGGAAGAAGACCTTTCGTCCTTCAATCAGGACTCGTTCGCCTGGCTGCACGACTCCGCTAAACTCAACTTCGGCGTCCGTGAAGAGCGTGAGCATGCCGTCCCCGCCGCCAGGCCCGGTTTGGTTCGCCAGCAGATAGATCCCGTGTGCGACGACGCCGGCCTGAGCCATGGCCTCGACGAGAATCACGCCCGGCGTGATCGGATTGCCGGGGAAATGCCCGCGGTAAAAGTCCGCGTCTTCCTTGAAGCGCACGGCCGCAGCGATGTGGTCCTCGTCGACTTCGAGGATCTCGTCGAGGAAGCGGAAGGGGTCTGCCTGCGGAACGCGCTCCAGGATCTCCGGCGCCGTCATCGTCTCAGCCACCGTACATCCCTCCGTTCACGTGCAGGACCGTGCCGTGCACGTAGCTCGCGCGGGTCGCGAGAAAGTCGACGACATCCGCGACATCCTGCGGTTCTCCCATTCGTCCGAGCGGAACCCGCGCGAGGATGCTCTGCTGAATCTCCTCGGGAAGCTCGCCCGTCATGTCCGTCTCTATGAATCCCGGAGCGACGGAGTTCACGAGAATCCCACGGCCCGCGAGTTCCTGGGAAAGCGACCGCGTCATCGCGTCGAGGCCCGCCTTCGCCATCGTGTACGGCACCTGCCCGGCATTTCCGGTGTGACCAACGACGCTCGAGATATTGACGATACGACCCGACTTCTGTCTCAGCATGAAGCGCCGCACGACGCACTTCGTGAGGTACCAGGTACCCCGCGAGAGCGACGCGACCGCGTCATAGTCGTCGATCTTCATCGACGGCATCGGCCCGTTGACGTTCACTCCGGCGTTGTTCACTAGAACGTCAATGCAGCCCGCCCTTTCCTTCAGCGTGGTGATGAGATCATCGATCTCTTCCGGCACCGAAAGGTCGGCACGAACGGTGAACGCGTCGTCGAGCTCCTCCGCCAACTGCTGGGCCGGTGCCTTGCTCGAGCGATAGTGGACCGCGACGCGGAACCCGCTCTCGGAGAGACGGCGACAGCACGCGGCACCAATTCCGGTGCCCGCACCCGTCACGAGAGCCACCTGCTTCTCGGCGCTCACCCCATCCTCCCACCGCGCGAAAGCTGGGAGGCCTCAGGGTAGTCCTTGTACTGGATGTTCTGGAACAACCCGACGCGGGCCTGCTTCACGGAGTAGATCGGATCCCCGTCAACCAGCACAGTCGCATCTCCGATCGCCAACGCGGCCTTCTTGGCCGGCAGATCCGCGAATCGACGAATGTCGATCTCGGTGCGAACGATGGAGTCGTGCGGCCGGATCTGCCCGCTGAACTCGACCTCGCCGCACCCGAGTGCACGCCCGGTGCCCATCGCTCCGGCCCATCCGCAGTAGAAGCCGATGAGCTGCCAGACGGCGTCCACGCCGAGACAACCGGGCTGCACGGGGTCCCCGAGGAAGTGACACTGGAAGAACCAGTCGTCCACGCGCACGTCCCGCTCTCCGACGATTCGCCCCTTCGACCCGCGGCTCGCGATCTCCACGATCCGGTCGAGCATCAGCATCGGCGGCGTCGGCAGCCGCGAGACGAACCCTTCCGGCGCGTCGCTCACGAGGCGCCCGTGGGCATGGGCAAGAAGGTCGGAGTGCGAGAAGGCGGAGCACTCGCGGAACTGCTCGTACGTCAACACGATACCGCTCCTTCCCCTGAACCGAAGCGCAGGAGGCACCCGGACCAGCTGAGTCCGGCGCCGACGCCGACCATCGCGATGTCATCCGTTTCCGACCACGACTCCCAGCTCTGAGAGACGACCGATGGCGCGCCGGCGGCGGCAGTGTTGCCGAACCACTCGACATTGCTGTGATGAAGGTCGGTGGGCATCTCGGCGAAACGGCAGACGGCTTCGAGCATCCGCAGGTTCGCCTGATGACCGACGAAGTGAATCGACCGAGCGTCGTTTGCGAACTCGTCGCGCAAGTCGCCGAGCAGGCGCGTGGTCTTCCGGATCGCGAAGGTCTGCACCGCGCGGCCGTCCTGCCGGAAATGACCCGTCCGCGGAACGACGACTTTCTCGGCACCGGCTGGGCTCGATTCGAAGGTGTTGTGAAGGATCTCACAGCGCCCGGGCACGTGCGTCGAGACGACGGCGGCGACGGCCGCATCTCCCCACAGAACGGCCGAAGACCGGTCCGTGTAGTCCACCGCTCGCGTGAACGCCTCGGGGCAGACGACCAAAACGTAGGGAGGCAGCTTTTCCGGCTGCATCAACGAGAGCATGTAGAGGTTCGCGAAGAAGCTCGTGCAGGCCGAGTTCACGTCGAGCGAGGGAACTTCCAGTTCGAGCGCGCGCGCAACGTTGCAGGCTTCCGCCGGCGCCGCGGTATCCATGACCGACGAGCCGGCCAGAACGAGTCCGATGTCCGCCTTGTCGATGCCGGCGCGCTCAATCGCCATCTCCGCGGCGCGGCGGCCCGACTCGGCGTTCGTATAGAGCGCCGCCTCGGCGGCCGCCCGTGGATCCTGGTTTTTCGTCGTGCGGATGTAGTCGAGCGGCAGCGTCGTCCGACGGGCTCGGATACCGACGCGCTCGAGGATCCACTGGTCGTTGGTCCCGATGTCGAGACCTTCGAGGAAGTCGTTCGTGATCTCGTTCTCGGGGTGGAAATGCCCGAGAGCGTGGAGGTGCAGGCTCATGAAGCCGCTCCCGAGATGTGCTCCCCGCCGTCCACCCGGATGACTTCGCCGTTGATCCAACTCGCCTCCTTCGTGGAGAGCAGACAGATGACGTTGGCCACGTCCTGGGGCGTGGTGAGCCGGTGGAACGGATTGCGCAGTCGGGCCTGCGCCTTCAAATGTCCCGATCCCGGAATCGCGCGAAGTGCGGGCGTCTCGGTGATTCCCGCCTGAATGACGTTGGACCGAATGCCGTAGGGCGCGAGCTCGACCGCCATGGTGCGCGAGACCGACTCGAGCGCGACCTTCGCAGCCGCGACGGCAGCGTACCCCTTCCAGGCGACGGTGTTGCCTTCACTCGTGAGGCCGAACACACGCGCATCCTCGGCGAACAGGCCTCGCGCGAGCACATCCTGCGTCCAGCTCAGGAGGCTTGTACCCATACTGTGGATCGTCCGTGCGAAGTCCTCGTCTTCGAGAAACGCGGAACTCGGATAGTCCGGCGGAGACGCGAGGGTATTGAACTCGTCGAGACCCCCTTCGAAGAGACGGTCGACGGCTTCGCTGAGCTTCTCGCCTTCGATTCCCAGCTCGCTCGCGAGCGCCGCGACGGCCTCGTGCGACGAACGGCGCTCGGGTGCGATGAGCTTAAGGTTGCCCAGAGCGACCGAGTGCAGCAGCACGCGAACCCTGCCGGCGGCCCCCATCTCGCCCGTGAGCTCCTGGAGGATCTCTGCACGAACAGCAGTGTCGAGGGCATCCGCGTTCTTAGTGACGAGCTTCGCGCCCGTCGCGCGAATTCCGTCGAACTCAGGCTCGATACGGGACATGGCTCCGCGCCGGTCCCGATGCACCACGCAGATGCTCATGCCGTGGCTCGCGAGCTTCTTGGCGGTCGCGAGGCCGAAGCCGCTGGACCCGCCGAGGATCAGTGCCCAATCGTCAGAAGAGAATTTCATCGTCGTTCCACCTCCGGGAGCGGGCTGGTTCTTCTGAGCTGTCGAAGCGGATAGGTAGGCTTCCAGCTCGTCGATTCCTGCTCCCACAAATAGTAGTACTGATGTATAGTTACCGTGCAACTATGGAAGATCTATCTCCTTGTAAATATAGTAAAATTAGATGTTTACCAAACTGACTAGAGTCTAAATCATGCCCAATAAGACAATCCCCAAGCCCAAGACACCCCGCGCCGAGCGCACCCGGGCCGCGATCCGCGATGCCGCCAACGAGCTGTTCCTGCGCGACGGCGTCGAGAACACGACGGTCGATGCGATCGTCGGCGCCGCCGGAATTTCGAAGGGGACCTTCTACGTGCACTTCCCCCGCAAGGAGGACCTGCTGCTCGAGTACGGCATGCGTCGACTCAGTCGCATCCGCGACATGCTGCCGGACCTGGTGCATCGCAAGACGTTTCGGGAAGCGATGAACGAGATCCTCGACGAGGTCGTGCGCGGGAAAGAGTGGGGACGCGAACTCACCGGTCGCGCCATCCTGGAGATGGGCACGAGCGCGGAGAAGCTCCCAGTCGCCAGCCTACCTAACCTGATCCTGCCGCTGGTCGAACTCGGGCAGGCTCGCGGACAGATCCGAACCGACATCCCTACCGACGCACTCGCCCACTTCATTCTGCGGTCGATCCTAGGAGCGCTGCGCGATTGGGGACTCGGCGCGGACACGCTCGATCGCGAGACTGCGCTCGACTACGCGCTCACGCTTATCTTCGACGCAATCCAACCACAGCGCGAAGCGTAGCCGGTTCGACGCCGAATCCGCCCTCGGGCTAGAGGCTACTCCAGCCCCGCGCTCTCACGATGCCGGCGGGCGAACTCCTCCTCCGGCGAGAGAATCAGTTGGTATCGCGCATGGAGCGCGAAGTACCCGAGCCCGAGCGTGTACCAGGCGGCGCAACCCCACACGCCCAATCGGTAGTCCGGATTCAGGAAGAGGAACACCAGCGTCACGAGCGCAATGACAAGCGCCGCCCACGCACCGGGCAGGCCGGTCGCGCTGACGTACGGCCGCTCCATGTTCGGAAGATCCCGGCGCAACAAGATGAACGAGACCATCTGCAGGGCGTACGCGATCATCGCTCCGAACACGGCCATGTTGAGGAGCACGCCACCGACCGGGACGTCACCGAAGATCGCATCGGAGAAGTGAATGAGAAGCGCCACCAGATAGCCGACGATGGCGCCTACGATGAGCGCGACGTGGGGGGTCTGGCGCGTACCGTGCGTCACCGAGAGAAAGGCCGGGAAGTACCCGGCCCGCGAGAGCGAATATATGTTGCGGCCGTATGCGAAAATGATCGTGTGGAAGCTTGCGACGAGCCCCGCGACCGCGATCAGCGCGAACACCTTCGAGCCGATGCCGTCACCGAAGATCGTCTGGAAGCCGAGGAAGAGCGGATCGTCCGATGTCCCGACCTCGGCGGCGCCGGGCGCAATCCCGGCGTTCAGGAACAAGGTGAGGAACGCTGCGATCACCAGGGTCAGGAGCCCGTAGAGCATCCCGCGGGGAATGTCGCGGACGGGATCGTGCGACTCCTCGGCGGCGAGAGGAAGCTCCTCGATCGCGAGGAAGAACCAGATCGCGAAAGGGAGTGCCCAGGCAATGCCCGCGACGCCCCGCGGCAACCACACGCTCCCTCCTGGATCGGGCGGGATGTTCAGCGCGTTGTCGAGCGAGAAGTGCGGCAGCGCTCCGACCCAGAAGACCACGAGAATCGAGAGGGCCACGATCGTGATCCCAACCGCGAAACGGAAGGTGACTTCCACGCCCCAAATGTTCAGACCGACGAATGCCGCGTAGGCGACGAACCACCAGACCGGTGCGAACGCGGCAGGCGTTTCGAAGATGTTCCCGAGATATCCACCGATGCCGACGACGATGACCGCCGGCGTGAGGACGTACTCGATGTTCTCCGCGAGCCCCGTCACGAAGCCGCCCCAGGGGCCCATCGCCGAGCGCGCGAAGGAGTAGGCACCGCCCGTGTGCGGCAGCGCTGGAGACATCTCGGCGATGCTGAAGCAGAGCCCGACGTACATCACGGTGATGATCAGAGTGGCGATCAGGAGACCGCCGAAGCCCCCGGCCTCGAGGCCGAAGTTCCACCCGAAGAAGTCGCCGGAGATCACGGCACCGACGCCCAGAGCCCACAGCGAGCCCACGCCGGCGTACCGGCGGAGACCGCGCTGGTCGAAAAACTCGTCGCCCGGCTTCCGATACCCCACCGAGCCCATTCCACCCCCGTCTCCCACGGCTCTCCTCTCTCACCCGCCCATGGACCGCACGCGTCCAAACAAGCGTGACGGGCGTACTTCCATCAGCTATCGATGTCTGGAACGATCCCTACAGAGATATGCTCCAACGACAACCAGACAACCGACCCGCCTCCCGAGTCCAGGAACAGGGCGCCCGCTCGCGGGAGCGGATCCTCGATGCGGCCGAAGCCCTAATGGCCGACCGCGGCTACGCCGGGGCCAGCATCTCCTCGATCTGCAAGGAGTCCGGGCTCCCCGCGAGCTCCGTGTACTGGCACTTCGAGAACAAGGAGGGGCTCCTCCAAGCCGTGATGGAGCGCGGCACGGGCCGGATGCTCGAGGAGATCTCGGCGGCCTACGAAGCCCCCGGACCCCCGCGGGAACGCCTCCACCGGATGCTCCGGCGGGCCGGGGCGGTATTCGAGGCGCAGCCGCGGGAGTTCCAGCGGCTCGAAATGATGATCACGCTCGAGCGCGGCCAATCCGACGACAGTTGGCGCGCGCCCAGCGAACGTCTGCAAACCCGGCTTCGGTCGCTTATCGAGGAGGCCCTCTTCGAGGTCTACCGCTCGATGGACGAAACATTGGCACGCAAGGTCGCCGAGGAGGGCGCCCTCCTCGCCGGAACCCTAGGAAACGGCGCCACCATCGAGGCGATCCGGAACCCCGAAGAGTTCGACCCCGCCGTGCTGATCGAGCAGCTGGAAATCGCGCTCATCGCCCTCGGTGAACATCGGCTGCGACAGAGCAAGAGAAAGAACGGCGCCACATGAATTTCCGGGCGCTCGTACTCGGCGTCGCGGCTTCCGCGACTCTCGGACTCATCACTTCGGCGTGCGACGGCAACGGCCCCGCGGGCGCCGCGCCGACCGGCCTCGGGCCCACTGCGGGCGCAGCACGAAATACACCTGCGATCCGGGTCCGCGTCGCGATGGCCGAGGTGAGGCCCCTGCAGCAAACGATCACGGTCCCGGGCGTCGTGCATCCGTTTCAAAAAGCCGCAATCGCCGCGAAGGTTCCGGGCCGTGTCGCCGAGCGACTCGCGGAACCCGGCGACACCGTGACACAGGGCGCCCCGCTGCTTCGACTCGACGAGGTCGATCTCAACCTGGCCGTCGACGAGGCGCGCATCGCGCTCCGCCTGGCGAAAGTCGATCTCGCCGATGCGAAACGCGAACTCGATCGTGGCGTCCGCTTGAGCCGTCAGAACACGATCTCCAAGAGCGAGATGGACGGCCGACAGACCGCCTTCGAGCGCGCCAAGGCGGCGGAGGCACGTGCTCAAGTCGCACTCGCGAGAGGCGAGCAGACGCTCGCGGACGCAACGATCAGAGCCCCGTTCGACGGCTCGGTCGAAGAGGTCGATGCGGACGTCGGCGAGTACCTCCAGCCCGGCGCGCCGGTGGCGACGATGGTCGACTTCTCCAAGGCCCGCGTTCGTGCCGGCGTCACCGCGACCGAAGCCGCACAACTGGCGGCCGGTCAGCCCGCCGACATCGGATTCGACACCCTCGGCGGCGCGCACGTCTCCGCCGCGATCCGAAGCGTCGCCCGGGTTTCGGACGCGGGCAGCGGAACCTACGCGGTCGAACTCTGGCTCGATCAGCCCGACTCTCGCCTGCGCGAGGGGATGATCGGAGAAGTCCATCTCCAGCGCGCGCCCGGCGAGCAGCATCCCGTCGTGCCCCGAGCGGCACTCTTGCGACGCGCGGGAAGGATGACGCTATTCGTCGTCGCCGAGTCGGACGGTGCCGCCCACGCCGAAGAGCGCGTCATTCGCAGTGGCCGCAACGACGGTGATCTCGTCGAGATCCTCGAGGGCGCCGTTGCCGGAGACCGAGTCGTCATCGATGGACACTTCGCGCTCAGCAACGGCGCCGCGGTCTCCATCGACGAAGACCAGAACTGAGGCCTGCCCGTGGAACGCCTGATTCGCTTCTTCGTTCAGCGCCACCTGTTGGTGCACGTCATCACCGCGGTCGTCGTGGTGGTCGGCTATCAGACCATGGCGAGCACGCCGCGGGAGACCTTCCCCGACGTCACGATGAACCAGTTGATCGTGAACGCGGTCCTCCCGGGCGCTTCGGTGCAGGACGTCGAGACCAAGCTCACGATTCCGATCGAAGAAGCGATCGACAAGATCGACGGCGTGAAGCGACACACGACGGTTATCACCGATCAGGTGTCGCTCACGGCGGTCGAGTTCCTCGACGACATCGACAAAGACGGGCTGGACGCCGTAGAGAGGGATCTCCGGACCGAGCTCGATGCCATCCGGGATTTCCCGCCGGAGATGGAAAACGACCCCGTCGTTCTGCGCTTCGAGGCTCAGAAGTTCCCGGTCGTCGAGATCGCCCTCTCGGGCCCCTCGGTCGCGGTCGCCGACACGGCCCGCATGCTGGAGCGAAAGCTGGAGCGCCTCGACGAGGTCTCGAGTGTCAGCCCGATCGGCCTGGAAGACTCCGAGCTGCGCGTCCTGGTCGACCCTGTCCGCGCGCGCGAGCTGGGTATCACCCTCCTCGACGTCGTCCGCGCCATCGAGGCGCGCAACGTGTCCAGCACGGGAGGCAGCCTGGAAAGCCAGGAGGAACGGCGCCAGGTCGTCCTCTGGAGCCGCTACGGCGACCCCTCCGAGGTCGGCGAGACAATCCTGCGGTTCTCCCCGGACAGCGGTGCGATCCGCGTCCGCGACGTGGCACGGCTCGAACTCGGGCGAGAAGATACCGGCCTCTTGGCCCACACCAACGGGCGTCCGGGTGTTTCACTCATCGTGCGAAAGCAAGGCAACGCCGACGTAATCCTCGCCGTCGACAGTGTCCGGGAGTTGGTGAACAGCACCCCTCTACCTGCGGGAGTCAGCGCCGTCCTCGTAAAGGACGAATCGTATTGGACCCGGAACCGAATCGACCTGATCATCACCAACGGGCTCGTCGGCGTATTCCTGATCACCGGCGCGCTGCTGTTGTTCCTCACGCCCCAGGTCGCCCTTTGGGTGATGGTCGGGATCCCGGTGGTCTTCATGTCGGTGCTCATGATGTTCCCGGTGATCGGGTTCTCCGTGAACATCGTGACGCTGACGGGACTCGTGGTCGTCCTGGGGATGGTGGTGGACGACGCCGTGGTCGTGGCCGAACGCATTGTCGCAAAGCGCCAGGAAGGTCTCGACGCGCAAGAGGCTGCCACGCAAGGCGCCCTCGAGATGGCGAGACCCGTCATTGCGTCGGCGATCACCACGATGCTCGCCTTTGCGCCACTCCTCGCCATCGGCGGCATGGCCGGGAAGATGACCCACTCGATGCCGTTTGTCGTGGTGCTGGCCCTGCTGGCATCGCTCCTCGAGTCGTTCCTGATCCTACCGGCGCACATGTCGATGGGCGGAGGCGCCAAGCCGACTCCGAAGCGCGCCTTCGTAATTCGAATGGAGGAACGCTACCGCCGGACGCTCGAAGCTACGCTCCATCACCGAACGTGGGTAATCGGGGCATTCGTCACCGGGCTCATCATCGTGATGGTGGTCCTTCTCCCGCAGCTCCGGGTGATGATCTTCCCCCAGGACGATGCGGAATCGGTCTTCGTGAAAGTCAGCACTCCTCTCGGCACGCCGATCGAACAGACCGAGGCCATCACCGCCTCGATTGAGCGCCAGATCCCCGCGATCGTCGGCGAGGACCTCAATGCGATCACGGCGCGCATCGGCCATCAGGAAGCCGGCGGAAAAGGCTTCGATCGTGAACAAGGATCGGCCGACAACGAAGCCGTCGTCGAGGTCCTGCTGCGGCGAGGCAGTATGCAGAATACACCTGCCGAGTGGATGGAGATCCTGGAGGCGAGCCTCGTCGTCGCCGACGACGTCACGCTCCTCTTCGAGCCCGCTCAGACAGGCCCCGTCATGGGCGCGCCGCTCACGATCCACGTTGCGGGCAATGACGACGCGCTGCGCCGAAGCACCGCGCTCGAGATCTCCGAGCGGCTCACGGGTGTCGACGGTGTCGTGAACATCGATATCGACGAGCGGCCGGGCACGCCGCAGGTCGAGCTAAACCTCAACTACGAGAAGCTCGCACTCCTCGGGCTCTCTCCGCAGGACGTCGCGACGACACTGAAAGGTGCGTTCCACGGAATCCCCGCGTCCGAGCATCGCGACCTCGATGAAACGACCGAGTTCCGGGTCCTGCTCGATCCCGGGGCGCGCGGATCTCTCGGATCCCTGCTCGAGCTTCCCATCCGATCCCGAAGCGGCGCCCTCGTTCGAATCCGCGACGTGGTCCGGCCCGTGGAGACCGCCTCGGTCTCGCGCATCTATCACCGAGACGGAATACGAGTCGCGACGGTCAGTGCGCACTTCGCCGTGGGCTCCGGACACACAGCGCTCTCGATGGCCGACCGACTCGACGTCGAACTCCTCCCCCTGTACGCGGGAAAGAAAGGCATCGAGGTCTACCAAGGCGGCGAAGCCGAGGAGAGCCGAAAGACCACCGCCGACGTCGGCACCGTCGCCCTCATGGCGTTCGGCGGCATTACGGTCGTCATCGCGCTGATGCTCGGGTCCTTCCTCGAAGCGTTCTTCGTGATCGCGATCATTCCGTTCTCGTTCGCAACGGTCGTGCTCACGTTCTTCATCCACCAGACCGCGTTCTCTCTGTTCGCGATGATGGGGGCGGTCGGGCTAGCCGGCGTAGTCGTGAACTCGTCGATCGTCATGGTCGATGCGATCCATCGCCGTCTCGCCGACATCCCTCCGTCCGAACGCCACCTCCACGAGTCCGACATGATCGACGCCGTCGTGGGCCGCCTCCGGCCCATCATCGTGACCTCGATCACGACCCTCGGTGGCGTCTTGCCCATGGCGTATGGCGTCGGCGGATACGACATGGTCGTCGCACCGATGTCGCTCGCTCTGGGTTGGGGACTCGCCTTCTCGACCGTGGTGACGCTCTTCCTCGTACCGGTGCTCTACTCCGTCGCCTCGGACCTCCGCCGAATCCAGGTCCTCGATCGAGCCCGCGAGCTCGTGGGGCACGCTTCGGCGAAGGCGGAGAACCCGGTCTCGGGCCCGATCGGCGAAAGCCGGCCGCTGCGCCGAAACTAACTCGGGACTTGCGCACCAGCCGCTTCATCCAGCAGAAGCACTAGATGAACGCGCTGGTCATCGGCGGCACCGGCCCCACCGGCCACTTCATCGTGAACGGCCTCCACCGGCGCGGGTTCGACGTCACGATTCTCCACACGGGGAACCACGAGCTGGCGGAGAACCCCAACGACATCGAGCACATCCACACGGACCCGTACTCGATCGACGCGCTGACGACGGCTCTCGAGGGCCGCGCGTTCGATGTCTGTATCGCCGCCTACGGGCGACTGCGTGCAACCGCCGAGCTTCTCGCAGGGCGCGTCGGGAAGTTCGTCTCGATCGGTGGGGTTCCCGCGTACCGCGGCTACATGCACCCTTCGCTGGACGCACCCGCCGGGCTCCCCGTACCGACCCGCGAAGACGCCGCGCTCGTCCGCGACCCCGAGCTCGACGACAAGGGGTTCCGGATCGTCCGCACCGAGGAGAGCCTCTTCGAGGCTCAGCCCGACGCGGCTCACTTCCGGTACCCCTACGTGTACGGCCCGTACCAACTCGTACCGCGCGAGTGGTGCATCGTGCGGCGCATTCGCGATGGCCGCGAAACGATCATCCTACCCGACGACGGCCTCACGCTGCAGAGCTTCGGCTACGCGGAGAACCTCGCGCACGCCGTCCTCCTGGGCGTAGACCACCCTGAGCGCTCCGCCGGGCAGATCTACAACTGCGCCGATGAAGAGACCCTAAGCCTGCGTCAGGTCGTCGAAATCACTGCCGCGGCGCTCGCGCATCCGCTCGAGATCATCTCGATGCCCTGGGCCCTCGCGGCCCCCGCGCGCCCCCTCGTCATGCAGCCCCTCCCGACGCACCGTGTGCTCGATATCTCGAAAGCACGTGAGCAGCTGGGCTACCGGGACGTCGTTCCCGCACGCGAAGCGATCGCCAGAACCGCCCGATGGTTGAACGAGCACCCTCCCGAGCCCGGCGCGCTCGAGGAAACCTGCCTGCAGGATCCCTTCGACTACGCGGCGGAAGACCGTCTGATTGCTTCGTGGCGCTCCGCGCTCGGCGGGTTGACCACCGTCGAGTTCAAGGAGCCGCCCGGCTACGGGCTCGCGTACAGCGGGCCCGGCGGCCGTTCCCCGTCAAAACAATTCGAATAGGAGACAAGCGTGATGAGTGGACCGATGGACGGAGTGAAGGTCGTCGACCTCTCGATTGCGCTGGCCGGGCCCTGGGCCGTGGGGATGCTCGCCGACCAGGGCGCCTCGGTCATCAAAGTCGAACCGCCCGGCCTCGGCGACATCGGTCGTTGGGTCGGTGTTGCCGTGAACGGGATCTCCGCGATGGCGGCTGTGGTGAACCGTGGCAAGCGCTCGATCGCGGTGAACCTACAAACCGAGGAAGGCCTCGCGATCGTACGAAAGCTCGCTGCAGGTGCTGATGTGTTCGTACAGAACTTTCGACCTGGTGTGATCGAGAAGCTGGGACTCTCCTACGACACGATTCGCAAGGGCAACCCAGATCTCATCTACTGTTCAATCAGTGGGTTCGGGCAGGAAGGTCCGTATGCGCGCAAGAGTGCGTACGACCCCGTCGTGCAGGCGTACGGCGGGCTCGCTTACGCGCAGGCGGGCGCCGACGGCGAGCCGCAGCTCATCCGGCATACCGCGGCCGACAAGATCACCGCCCTCACAGCCTCCCAGGCGATCTCGGCGGCCCTGTTCGCACGCGAACGCGGCCGGGGCGGGCAACACCTGCAGCTCTCTATGCTCGAGGCGGTGGTGAACTTTGTCTGGGCCGATGCGGCCGGGAACGAGGTGTTGCTCGATTCCGACGGCTCGCAACCCTCAGCCTTCTCCCGCGACCAGAAGCTCTGGCCCACGAAGGACGGGCACGTCATCGCCGCCCCGGTCTCCGACTCCGACGTGGCCGGCATCTGCCGCGGCGTCGGGGTCGACGGCTACGACGCTCCGGAAGTCGCGACGATCATGGCACGCCGGACGAACATGGAAGCGTTCAACGAGCTTCTCCGCCGCGTCCTCGATGCCGTCAGCAACCTCACCACCGAAGAGGCCATTCGTGGGATGGAAGCCGAGAAGGCGCCTTGCGGAGCCGTGCTGTCACCGGAGCAGCTACCCAACGACCCGCAGGTTCGCGCACTCGGGATGCTCGAGGACTCCACGCATCCCATCGCTGGGAGGATGCGTCAGCCGCGGCCGGCCGCGCGCTTCACGAAGACCCCGTCCGAGACAGGCGGTCCAGCGCCAGGGCTCGGCGAACACACGGATGCGATCCTCACCGAACTCGGAATGGGAGACCGCACACGGGAGTTGCGCGACGCCGGCGTGATCGCCTGACCAGGCCCGCGCCGCGAACGCTGCTCAGCTCGGCGCGGCAGCGCCCTGGAGCAAGCCGCCGATCGTATCGAGGTACGCACGATAGTCCGTGCTGATCTCCTGGGTGCTGCGCAGGATAAGCGCCTCGGGCCCACGCTTTTCGATGTGGTCCCAGTGGCGCCCCGTTGGGGTCCATCGCGGCCGACGAAGTCGCCGAGGCCCCAGCCACGGTCACCGGGAACGACGGGCAACTCGGCGGCCCACACGCCCTGATGCTTGCGGTCCTGGAGGACGCGATTCACTGCGCCGGCCTCCTCTGTCACCCCCGCCGGCCGGAGCAGGGGCGTCTGCGCCAACGCGCTCGAACCTGAATCCGCTCCACGGATCGAGCCTGGCGGTTCTCCTTCGAGAGCGTCTTCGAAGCCGAGCGGATGAGCGCCGGCGTCGGGCGCGTCTTCGGGGGAGAAATCCTTGAACAAGGCCACCGCAACCTCTGAACTTCGCGCGAACGCCTGCTAGATTGCCGCGCCATGCCACTGGATCAGCGCGCCGAAGTAACACGCACGCCACCCCGCTGGCTCATCCCCTGGATCACGACCACGCAGGTCTGGGTCTACGAGATCACGCGAGGCCGCCTCGGCGCCTCTGCGAAGAACATGCAGAACCTGCTCCTTCGCGGCATTCGAAGGAAATCGGGCAAGAAGTTCGCCGTGTGCCTTCCCTACTGGCTCGACGACGACGGCCGCCGGATCGTGGTCGCCTCCTACGCGGGGGCTCGGAAGAATCCGGCATGGTACCACAACGTGAAGGACACCCGCGCGAATCCGAAGGTGACCGTGCGCGACGGAGCGCGTGTCTTCGCAGCGCGGGTCGAGATCCTTGAGGGAGACGAGTACGAGCGGCTCTGGGAACGCATCTGCGCCGACCGACCGTTCTATGCACGCTATCAAGGAAGAACGTCGCGGCGAATCCCGTTGGTTCGGATCCTCGATACCACGGCGTAGAACGCCTCGATGAGGGCCGCATCGTTTCTCTCCGCGCACGGCCGCACCACTCGCGCAGATCGAGCGCGGAAAAGTCGTCTCGGTCGAAGCGGTCGGCTGCGCCAACGTGGAGGCGCGAAGGCGCATGACGGGAGACACGGTGCTGCAGATGGGCTCGGTCTCCGAGAGTGTCACCGCCTTTGCGGATTGACTCGGGACCCGCCCTACTTGTAGATACAAGCTTGATGGTGCCCCCTTCGATTCCGCGATCTGCCGCCCCCCCCAAGCCGCCCTCCTTGGGCGATTGTGTGTGCTTCAACGCGCGCAGCGCGGCCCGAGCGATCACCTACCTCTACGACGAGACGCTCGCCCCCTCGGGCCTGCGCATCAACCAGTTCGCCACCCTCGCCGCGATCCACCAGCGGCACGGCGGCTCGATGCAGACCATCGCCGCCGATCTCGGCCTCGATCCGAGCACCATGACGCGCGTCCTGCGCCCACTTGTCGAAGACGGCCTGGTGAGCGCCGAGCCCGGCGAGAACCGGCGCGCGAAACAACTCGCGCTCACGGACCTCGGCCAAGAGAAGCTACGCAGTACCCACGCGCTCTGGCAGCAGGCGCAAGACGATCTACGCGAAAAGCTCGATCCCGGAGTCTTCGAACGACTCGTGGGCGACCTCGCGAAACTGCACGAAGCCCTGCGACCCTGACCCATCACATACGGGTGCAACGCGGCCTTCCGCCTGCACCGGAGGTAGCGACATGAGTGCGACGCAAGAAGTCCATCCTTCCGTGTCTAAGACCCCGATCGCCGTTTCCGGATCGGACCTGCCGACCATCTGTGTTCTGTGCAGTCACAACTGCGGCGTCCGCGTCACGGTCGAAGACGGCAAGATCACGAAGGTCCGAGGAGACGCGTCGAACCCCATTACGCAGGGCTACATCTGCAACAAAGCCGTCACGATCGACAAGTACGCAAATCACAAGCAGCGCGTCGAGTACCCGATGCGCCGCCAAGCAGACGGAACGTTCGAGCGCATCTCCTGGGAGACCGCGACGACGGAGATCGGTGAGAAGCTGGCCGCGCTTCGCAACGAGCACGGACCTCGCTCGCTCGGTTTGGTGGGAATCGGCGGCCAGGGCAACCACCTCGACGCGCCGTACGCGTCTTCGTTCCTGCGCGCGACGGGTTCCCGCCGCTGGTACAACGCGTTCGCACAAGAGAAGACGCAGCACATGCTCGTCGATCAGTGGATGTTCGATGCGCCGCCGACCACGTTCTACCACCCCGATGTAGACCACGCGACGTACCTGATCGTGATGGGAACGAATCCCCGCATCTCGAACCGGGGCCACAACGCGACCGAGACGTTCCGAGACCTGAGCAAGCGCGAGAGCTGTACCGTTGTCGTTCTCGACCCGCGCGAAACGGAAACGACCCGCGGCGCCGATCAGCACGTCCGGGTGCAACCCGGCTCGGATGCCTACTTCCTCCTCGGGATGGCCGCCACACTCGTCCAGCGGGAGCTGTACGACGTGAACTTCGTCTCAGAACGCACGGCGGGCTTCAACGACATTCGCGACGAGCTCGCCCGAATCGACGTCGGCGAGATGGCCGAGCGCTGCGGCATCGCAAAGGACGAGATCACCACGATCGCGACCGACTTCGCGAAATCGGAGGCGTCGTCGATCATGTTCGATCTCGGAGTCGAACAGACGCCGTTCTCGACGCTGGTCTCGTACCTCATCCATCTCAACAGCGTGCTCACGGGACACATCGGCAAGAAGGGGACGAACGGCTTCATCGAGACGTTCCTCCCGCCAACCCTCAGCCCCGGCCGCCACAAGGAGCCAGAGCGTGCACTCGCGTCGGGCATTCAGGCCGTCCGCGCGCTCGGCAACGCTGGAATGTTCTCGCCAACACTCGTTCCCGAAGAAGTGATGATCGACCACCCGGAGCGAATCCGGGCTCTCATCGTCGAGGGATCCAACCCGATCCTCTCGTTCTCCGATGCGAACGCATGGCGCGAAGCCATCGATCGCCTCGACCTGCTCGTCGTCGTCGAGCCCGCATTCACCGAGACCTGCCGACTCGCCGACTACGTGCTCCCGACTCCGGTCGGGTACGAGAAATGGGAGACCGCACTGTTCCCGAAGCGGCATCCGGAGATCGACGTGCAGGTGCGGCCCCCGATCCTCGCGGGGCCGGTGGAAGCGCTTCCTGAAGCCGAGATCTACGCGCGAATCGGCGAAGCGATGGGCATCATCGCTCCCCTACCCGAGGAACTCGCCGAGATTGCAAAGCCCGAAACGCCCGAGGCGCGCGCGGCCTTCCTCGGTACCGCCATGGGTATGCTCGGTGACCTCGCCGCCAAGGGCCTCAACGGCGACTCCCATGTGCTGTTCTGGGGTTACCGCGCCATGGGGCACCACTTCCCCGCACCATCGCTCACCGCAATCTTCGCAAGCTCGATTGCCAACGCCATGGAACGACGGGACTCCGTCCTGCGCGCCGTAGGGCCCGAGTGGGCGGACAAGGACCCGTTCGCTCTCGGCGAAGAGATCTTCAAGAGAATCCTCGACCACCCCGAGGGCGTGACAATCGCGATCGCCGACGACACGAACAGCGTCGACCAATACATGGGGTTCGAAGACAAGAAAATCCGCGTCGCTCCGCCGGCGATGGTAAAGGAGATGAAGCGCGCGCTCGCGACGCACACCGATCACGCCGAGTACCCGTTCGTTCTGGCGAGCGGACTCCGAACCCGCTGGACTGCGAACACGATCCAGCGTGACCCGACCTGGCGCAAAGGCCAGGGCCCGCACTGTGCCCTCCATCTCCACCCCGACGACGCGGCGAAGCTGTCCGTCGAGGCGGGAGATTCGCTCCGGATCGAAACCGTACGGGGCGCGATCGTTCTTCCCGCTGCGTTCGACCCCAAGCTCCAGCCCGGGCACGTCTGGATGCCCAACGGCTTCGGCGTGGAATACTCCGAGACCATCGACGGCGAACGGGTGACTCAGGGTGCCAATTTGAACGAGATCACCGATGCAGCGGACCGCGATCCGATCACGGGGTGCCCACACCACCGCTACGTGCCTGTGAAACTGACCCGGGTCGCCCCAGAAACGAAAGCCGCATAGGATCGAATCCATGAAAACGCGTGAACTGATGCGCCTCCAGAACACGGGGCACCAGGGAATCAACTCGATCTTCAGCAAGGCCCACTCGGCTGACTGGGACATCGACCGCGACGTGGACTGGTCGACACCGGTCGAGCCGGGGGATTCCCTGGTCGACCACGAGTGGACCGCGTTCGGGCGTACCGACACGTTCAAGGCGCTGCCGGAGGAGGTCCGCAGTTACGTCACGCGCCGCGGGCTCGGGCGTGTTCTGAACATCCTGCAAGTCGGAGAGAGCGTCGCTCAGGACATCTGCGCGAAGCTCGCGCTGAAGCTGCGGCACGAAGACCACCGAAACGCCGCCGTCGCGCAGGCGATGGATGAGGCGCGCCATCACCTCGCCTATGTGCGCTTCCTCGAGAAAATGGGCGAAGAACCCGAAGACATCGATCCGTTCACAGAGGACATGTTCGACCAGCTGCTCGCGGCCGAAGACCCCCGGCGTATGATCGCGTTCGAGCAGTTCTTCCTCGAGAGCATGGCGATGAACATCTTCGAGGGCATCCACGACCACGCGACGAACCCTCTGCTGCGCGACATCCTTGCGTTCATCACGCGCGACGAAAGCCGTCACATGGGCTTCGGGGTCCTCTACCTCGCCGACTGGATGAAGGAAGCGACGCTGGACGAGCGCACCGCGTTCGCTCAGAGTTGGCTGCCGCGAATCCTGTTCACCGTGACGGACCGGCCCGGTCCTCTCATGGCGCGGCAGATCATCCGCCGGATCGAGGAAGCCGGGCACCCCGACGCGGCAAAGCTCGCTCCCGCGCTTCTGCGCGAACAAGAGCAGCTGAACGCTCAGGACCACGAGCTCCTGCTGAGCGGGCAGAAACCATCACATCTGCTCAAGAGCGCAAAGAACGTGGGCCTCCTAGCACCGGAGATCGTCGATGCCCTGGGCGTCGCCGACCACCCGCTCGTGCAGGCTGCCAACCGCAACGTGGAGCCACCCCCGCCCTCCTGATCCACACCCCGACGTTTCGAACGGTCGTTTCAAGCCCAGAAACCATCTTGCACGTCCCGAGGTGCGCGCTGAAGATTTTTTCACCGATTTCCGGCTTCGGACCTGAATCTTCTGGACCCCGCCCGACACGGAAGGACCACCCACCCATGCCCCGCGCCCTCCACAATGCTCTCTCTTGCCTGCGACTCGCCGCCATCGCACTTCCCGCGGCCACCATGCTCCTCGCGCCGATCGCTGCGAACGCGCAGTACGCGGCCCTGGCCGCGACCGTCTGAAGGGCGACGACGACGACGAGATCTACGGCGAGGAAGGCGCGACCGTCTCGTCGGCAAGGAGGGCAACGACCTGCTCGACGGCGGCATCGGCAACGACCGCCTCATGGGCCACAACGGCGACGACGACACCCAGGGCGGCGAACATCTCGGGCGGCGCCGGTTCCGACTTGTGTCAGGACAGCGACGGCGTCGGCCTCATGAAGCGCTGCGAGATCTTCTAGTCGGCCAAACCGTTCGCACCTAACCACTCCGCGATCGCAACACCGATCGCTTCGGGCTGATCTTCCTGCAGGTAGTGGAGCCCTGGGCCGACCCCTACGGCGGTGACATTCGGCATCACGCCGACGATCTCGCTCCCCTTCGACTCCGGCAGAAGCACGCCCGGCGTGCCGTAAAGCCAGAGCTTCGGCACGGCGTCGGTCCGCAGATACGCGGCATACGTCTCGAAGATCTCATGGTTGTCTGCGGGCTCGCCCGCGATCGGAATCTCGTTCGGCCAACGCCAGATGGGCTTGCGGCTGGCTGGATCGAGAAACGGCTTCCGGTAGACGTTCAGATCTTCCTCCGAGAGCCCGCTGAGCACCGACGTCGCCAGAATCTGTTCGATGAACAGGTTCTGCGTGATGAGCAGATCTCGACTGATCACCGGGTCCCGGAACTGCTCGAGTGACGGCGCGAACAACGGTGAGACGTCCGCGAGAGATTCGAACGGCCGAATCATCCCCTCCATGAAAGCGATGCCCTGCACGTTCTCTGGATGACGAGAAGCGTACGCGAAACCCAGTCCCGAGCCCCAGTCGTGGATCACGAGCACCAGGTCCTCGAGCCCGAGAACCCGGATGAACTCTTCGACGTAGGCCAGTTGGGTGGGAAAGCGATAGTCGATGTCCGGCTTGCCGGAGTCGCCGTGGCCTGGGAGATCCAACGCGATCGTTCGGCCGAGGGGACTCAAGTGCGGGGTGACGTTGCGCCAAAGGTAACTCGACGTCGGATTGCCGTGCAGGAACAAGATCGGGCGCCCCTCGCCTCGCTGAACGAAGTGCAGCTCGGTATCGAGGACCCGTACGAAGTTCGACCCTTCCCGGGTCTCCGGCGGCGTGGGCGCCGGCGCGGTCGATGCCCCATCCCCACACGCGGTGAGCAGAGCCAAGCAGAGAATGACGGCGGAGCGGCGGTAGAGCGACATCTGAGCCTCCTTCTTCACAACCCTCATTAGATCGATCCGGCGCCCCGATCGACCGACACATTCGCACGAGCAGCTTGCAAAAATGCGCACGGCACCTGTTAGGCTCACAAACCGTGAGTTGGAAGAAGGAAGTCGATCAGATCGAGCAACGACGCCGGCTGGCGAAGGAACTCGGGGGAACGGATGCCGTCGACCGTCAACACGAGCGCGGACGCCTGACCGTCCGCGAGCGCATCGACGGATTGATCGACCAGGAGTCGTTCCGCGAGGTCGGCCCTATCGCGGGCTACGCTGAGACCAACGAGGACGGGTCCCTCAAGTCCTTCCAACCCGGAAACTACGTCCTCGGAATCGCAAAAGTCGGCGGACGCCCCTGTGTAGTCGGCGGCGAGGACTTCACACAGCGCGGCGGCTCTCCCACTCCGGCCGGCCTTCGCAAGAGCGTCTACGCCGAAGAGCTCGCCTGTAAGCGCCGCCTCCCGCTCGTGCGCTTCCTCGAAGGTGGCGGCGGAAGTGTGCGCGGCTCCGGGAAACGAGGCCCGTCGCCCGACCCGGTCTATACGACCCATCGCTTCGTCTCGATCGCGCGCGTGCTCGAGACCGCGCCGGTCGTCTCCGCGGCCCTGGGCGCCGTCGCCGGCTTTCCCGCCGCGCGCCTGGTCGCTTCTCACTTCGCGATCATGACCCGCGACACGGCACAGGTTCTCATCGGCGGCCCTGCACTCGTCGAACGGGCACTCGGCGAGAAGAAGACCAAAGAAGAACTCGGCGGCGCGAAGGTGCACGAGCGCAGTAGTGTGGTCGATGCGGTCGCCGCGGATGAGAACGAAGTGTTCAATCTCATGCGTGGGTTCCTGTCCTACATGCCAACCAACGTGTCAGAACTGCCTCCCGTTCTGGATGCCGGGGACGACCCCGAGCGATGCGAGGAGGCTCTGCTGGCGATCATCCCTCGCAACCGGAGGCGGGTCTATGACGCACGCAAGCTCGTGCGCCTCGTCGTCGACAAGGACTCGTTCTTCGAGATGACGCCGCTGTTCGGCCGACCGCAGATCACCGCTCTCGCGCGCCTGAACGGGACGCCCGTCGGCGTCGTCGCGAACGACCCGTTCCATCTCGGTGGGTCGATGACGGCCCACGGGGCCCAGAAGTTCCGGCGTTTCGTGCGCCTCTGCGAGACGTTCCACCTCCCGATCCTCAGCTTCGTAGATCAGCCCGGGTTCATGATCGGATCGGAAGCCGAATCGACCGCGACGATCCGACTTGGCATGGAGGCGATCTCGGAGACGGTGCGATCGACGGTGCCGTGGGCGTCCGTGATCGTCCGGAAGTCGTACGGCGTCGCCGCAGCAGCCCACTACGGACCGGACGGAACGGTGTTCGCGTGGCCCTCCGCCGAGCGGGGCGCACTTCCGCTCGAAGGTGGCGTCGCCGTCGCGTTCCGGCGTGAGATCGCCGAAGCTCCGGATCCCGACGCGAAGCGCAAGGAACTCGAGGAGCTTCTATCGAAGGGGCGAACGCCGTTCCCTTCCGCCGATTTCTTCTCGGTGCACGATCTGATCGACCCGCGGCGCACTCGCCCGGCTCTCTGCGAGTGGCTGGAAAGCGTTCAGCCTTCGATGCGAGCGCGGGTGACGCGGCTCTAGCCGCCCCCTACCGCCCCTTCGAAAGATCGCGCAGGCTGAAGGCCCGCTCGGGAATTCCACGGTCGAACTCCAAGTCGCTTCGCACGAACGTCGTGACGCGCTTACTCGCGGGGTTCTCCACCGAGACCTTCACCGCCGCATTCCGGCCGTCCGCCTGCGCGTACGTCATCACGGTCACCCGGCGAGACACTGCGCCGCCAGGCTTGCGGGCCTCGATCTTTCGAATCAACTCGTCGTCGGTCGAGACCCAGACGCGAAACTTCTTTCCGAAGGGCCAGTCGCGGTCACCCACGTCGACGTCGATCACCGCCATGTTCATCCCGTCGACGGTCTCTTCGTCGACGACGGTAGCCTCGACGTCCTCCGCCATGCGTGGAAGGAGATCGAGGAGCTGGGCGTCGCGGTAGCTCGGCTCGTTCCCGTAGGCGGGAGCATCATCGCTCTGGCCGGTCGCGATCTTCTGGAAGCGGCGAGTACTCGGAGCCCAGACCCAGGCATCACCGCCCTCCTCGGCACCCCAGATGTCGAGGACGCGTAGCCCCAGGACGTCTGCCGGGCCGAGGAACTTCGATAGAGACGAGACCTTCAGGTCCTCCCCCAGAGACTCCTTCACTTCCGCCCGGCGCTCGCGGAACTTGTCGTCGTTGGCGAACGACTCGATGATCATCACCGATTTGCGATCGCTCCAACCGGCCGGCGCATTCATCTTCGCCGACGAGGCCAGCAGGGCTCCTCCGTCGAGCGCGAAGGTCGAGACGGGGACCAGAGCAAGGAGTGCGAAGAGACCGAGACCAGCCAGCATGGGAACCATCATTTTCGAATAGTCATCGAACGGGTACGCGCACAAGTCCCCAGATCGGGGCCCTCGGGCGTGGGAGGTGCCGTGCGATCCACATCCGCAGCGAGGAAACGTCCCCAAGAGGAAATTGTGCCTTCCCGGCGAGTCCGGGCATTGGCCCCGGAACCGCGAATCGACCCAGTGGAGGCTGGCGGCGCGGAACCGGCGCTGGGTGGTGACATTATAGTTCGCGGATGACCGACTGGGGGGGGGGGGGGGCGCGACGGAACCAGGAGGAAACTCGATGGTTCTCGGATTCCTCCGAGGCGTACGATGGCTCATGGCAGCCGCTGCAGCGGCTACCTTCACTGCACCTGCGAGTCCCAACCAAGCTCAACTCACAGACTCCACCCAGCATCCCCGGTGGCCAGATCGAGAAGTCTCTCGATGAACAGATTGGCGCCGGATACGGTGACACCTTCACCGCTGGATCCACGATCTACCTGATCAAGCGAGATCCAGCCCGTTCGATCCGGCGCGATCGACAGCTTTCCCAGCGCAAGTTCACCGCCGACCAGGGAGTCGGCCCTCGGGTGAGTGCGGACTCCTCCGGTGACATCATCGCCAATCGCGCTTTCGGTGCCGGGCTCTCCGATTCCCGTGCCGGCTGTCACGTGCAGAACGTAGAGATCGACCTCGATCGACGCGTTGCCGACGTGACCACGGAGTACGATTCCAAGCGCAGCATCTTCAACCGGCTCTTCACCGAAGCCGACACCCGGTTGTACCTGGCGGCGACCCGCAGACCGAACACGGAAACATCAATCTGGGAGCGCTCTTCCAGATCGAAGCGGAAGGAGCGGAATAGACTCAGTGGCGGCCCTGCCCACGGCTGGGCGGGGCCACTCGCCCGCGAAACTAGGTTCAGTACATCTATGCGCGCACCCTCTTCCTGGCACGGTTGCCCGAAATTCGACCATGCTGATACGCCTCGATGCATCGCATGGAAAACGTGTCATGTTCCGATTCCACATCTTAGGGCTTCTGAGAAAACGCGAACCGTTCCACGGCTACGCGCTCATGAAGGAATACAACCGGCGGACCGGGAGAAACTACGGCGCCGGATACTTCTACCGACAACTCGGTGAACTCATGACCGAGGGAATGGTGCGACAGGCCCCGAACCCACTCGGCGCCGACCCCAGACGCACGCCCTACCAGATTACCGAGGCCGGCCTCGACGCCTTCGGCGAGTGGTTCGAGGACATCCCTCGCGATCCGCTCGAAGCCAACGTCGACCAGGTTGCCCGCGCGATGTTCTTCTCCGACGTCGATCCCGACATCGGCGCTCGCGTGCTCGCCATGTGGCAACGCGACCTTCTGGAGAAGACCAAGGTTCTCGAACGGGAGCTTCAGTACGCCCACTCGAAGCGAAAAGACCTCGCCGACATGCGACCCATGCTGATCCGCCGTGACCTCTTCCGCGTCGCCGCCGACCTCGAGTTCCTCGAGGACATCGGCGAGACGCTCAACGGGCGCCGAAAGCAGTGCGAGGAAGTCGAAGCCTCGCCGGCCGTCGCCGCCAAACCACAGACCAAGCGGAAGCCGAAGGCACGCACCCGGGCGGTCGGCGGAACCTGAAGAAGCCCCTAGACCTCGAAGCTGCAGCGGGGAGACTCCGCTGCAGCGAGTCGGGTGCCTGCGCGACTCCGCGACCTAGCTGAGAGAGCATTCCTACGATGTCCGAGTCCGCAGGGAGTCGACTTCGAGCGCAATCCCTCGGATTCGTCGTTTAGAACTTCGACCTGTTGCCACGACTAAGCGTTCGCGAAAACGTGGCCGTCCGGCCGGGTCCGCTCCACCGATCGTGGCGGCCCTGCGGTACTAGTAGTCGCGCGAGCCGCCATCCCGTAGGCTCCCGGAAAGGGACCCGATTCCATGAACCTCGACAAGAAAGCTGCGCTCGTTACCGGCGGCGGCACCGGAGTTGGGCGTGCGACCTGCCTGGCTCTGGCGGACAGTGGCTGCTCCGTAATCTTCAACTACAGCCGCTCGGAGGACGCCGCAGGGACGGGGGACGACGGCGAGATCGTCAACATCTCGAGCGTCGCCGGCGGAGAGAGGGCTACGAAGTGTACTTGATCCGATTCGACATGCGCGCGCCCGAACACGGCGCACCGACGACAGAGCTCTACCCAGCTGCCCTCGAGATGTCGGCGTGGGGCGAAAAGAACGGCTGTGTGGTCGTCGTCGTTTCCGAACACCACTGCTCCCCCGACGGGTATCTCCCTTCGCCCCTGATCTTCGCAACGGCAGTCGCCGCAAAGACCGATAGCATCTTGATCAACGTAGCCGCACTCATCCTCCCCCTCTACGACCCGATTAAGGCCGCAGAGGACATGGCGGTGCTCGACATCTTGAGCAAGGGGCGCGTCTCCTACGTCCTCGGGATGGGATACCGCGACGAGGAGTACGCGATGTTCGGCGTAGACCGCCGGCGGCGCGCGAAGCAGTTGGAAGCCAATATCGAGGCACTTCAGAAGGCGTTCACCGGCGAGCCGTTCGAGTTCGAGGGGCGCCCGGTCCACGTGACGCCGAAGCCGGTGACCCCAGGTGGTCCGTCCCTGGCGCTCGGCGGCGGGAGCCTGATCGCTGCCCGACGGGCCGCGAGATTCGGGCTCGATCTCCTCGCAAGTGGTGCAACGCCGGGGCTCGAGGAGGCCTACCGAGAAGAGTCGGCTCGCGTCGGACGCGAGCCCGGCTACTGTCGAGTGCCCGACGGCGCGCCCACCACCGTCTTCGTCGCCGAAGATCTCGATCGCGCCTGGGAGCGGATCGGCCCGTATCTCCTCCACGATGCCAAGACCTACGGCGCGTGGCTGAAGGGCCAAGACACGACGACCAAGTCCGGTGCGCAGACCATCGACGACTTGCGCGCCGAGCAGGGCCCCTACCGGATCGTCACGGTCGCAGAGGCGGCCGAGTTGATCCGCAACCACGGGATCCTGAGTCTGCAACCGCTCTGCGGAGGAGCCCCGCCCGAGATCGGATGGGAGACGATGAAGCTGGTCGCGGGCAAAGTCTTGCCCTCCCTCACCTAGGAGCCTGAGTCAGCAGAGCGGCTTCAGGTACTTGCCAGTCTGCGACTTCTTCAGCCGGGCGACCTTCTCCGGGGTTCCCTCCCCAACGATCGTGCCTCCGCCGGGTCCACCATCCGGGCCGAGGTCGATGATCCAATCGGCCGTCTTGATGACATCGAGGTTGTGCTCGATCACGATGATCGTGTTGCCCGCATCCACGAGCCGATCGAGCACGCTGAGAAGCTTCTTCACGTCGTCGAAGTGCAGACCCGTCGTCGGCTCGTCCAAAAGGTAGATCGTACGACCCGTCGCGCGCTTCGAGAGTTCTCGTGCGAGCTTGATCCGTTGCGCTTCGCCGCCACTGAGCGTCGGCGAAGGCTGGCCGAGATGGAGGTAGTCGAGACCAACGTCAGCCAGCAGCCGGAGCTGAGCGCTCACCTTGGGGTGCGCCTCGAACACGTCGAGCGCTTCCGCCACCGTCAACTCGAGCACATCCGCGATCGAGTGGCCCTTGTACCGAACTTCGAGTGTCGCCTCGTTGAACCGACGGCCGGCACAATCCTCACACTTCACGTAGACATCGGACAAGAAGTGCATCTCGACCTTGAGCACGCCATCGCCCTGGCAGGCCTCACAACGACCGCCCTTCACGTTGAAACTGAACCGCCCCGGCTTGTATCCACGAACCTTCGAGCCCGGGAGCATCGCGAAGAAGCTCCGAATCTCATCGAAGACCTTGATGTACGTCACTGGGTTGGACCGCGGGGTTCGTCCGATCGGGCGCTGATCGATTCCGACCACCTTGTCGATCTGATCTACCCCTTCAATCCGAACGTGCTTTCCCGCCTTCTGCTGCGACTGATGCAGATGCCGCGACAACGCGGGGTAGAGCACGTCGTTCACGAGGGTCGACTTGCCTGCCCCTGAAACTCCCGTCACGGCGGTAAGTACGCCCAACGGGAACGAAGCGTCGACCTTCTTCAGGTTGTTCTCCGACGCGCCTACCACGCGAATCTCACCTGTAGGCTCTCGGCGCCTTTCGGGAACCGGAACCCTCTCGCGACCGGCCAGATACGCACCCGTGATCGACTTCCGGTTCTTCTCGAGGCTCTTCGGAGTTCCGGCGTGGATGATCTCTCCCCCACGCACGCCGGCCCCCGGGCCGAAGTCGATCACCCAGTCGGCTGCGCGGATCGTCTCCTCGTCATGCTCGACGACGACCACGGTGTTGCCGATGTCACGCATGCGCAGAAGCGTGGCCAACAGTTTCTTGTTGTCTCGCTGGTGCAGTCCGATACTCGGCTCGTCGAGAATGTAGATGACGCCGGTGAGTTCCGACCCAACCTGACTTGCAAGCCGAATGCGTTGCGACTCGCCGCCCGAGAGTGAAGGCCCCGCTCGATCCAGGCTCAAGTACGACAGCCCCACGGAGGATAGGAACTCGAGCCGATTCCGGATCTCCTTCAGGACTTCGCCGGAGATCTCTCCGGCGGCCCCGGTCAGTTTCAGACCGGTGAAGAAGTCACGCGCGTCGTCGATGGTCATCTGCGAGACCTCGACGATCGACTTCTTCCCGAGTTGGACAGCCGAACTCTCGCGCCGAAGGCGAGCGCCCGCGCACGTCGAGCACGCCGCGGTGGCCATGAACTGCCCGTACCAGCGCTTCATCCCATCCGAACGCGTTTGCACGAAGACGCGCGTCAAACGCGGGATACACCCCTCGAAGCGGACGCGCATGTTCCCGTTGTCCCACTTGAGCTCGAACCGACGCTCCCCCGCGCCGTAGAGCAAGATCTTCCGCTGCGCCGCCGTGAGCTTCTTCCAGGGCACATCGAGCGGGATCTTGTAGGCCGCGCAGACCTGCATCCGGACTCGGGTCCCCCAGCCCTTCTTGTCCGACGTCATCTTGCCCCAGGGCTTCACCACGCCGTCCGCGAGGGAAAGCTCTTCGTTCGGAACGAGAAGCTCCGGGTCCAACTCCATTCGCGTGCCAAGTCCGTTGCAATCCACGCACATTCCCTGCGGCGAATTGAAACTAAAGGCCTGCGGCGTCAGCTCCGGGAAGCCAATCTTGCAATTCGGGCACGAAAGGTTCTCCGAGAACACCCGGTCCGCCTTCCCGTCGATCGACGCCAGCATCGTGCCGCCGCCCATTTTGAGCGCGGTTTCCACCGACTCCGTCAGACGCGGCAAAATTCCAGCCTTCATTACGAGCCGATCCACGATCGCCTCGACGTGATGCTTCTTCTTCTTGTCGAGTGCTTCGACTTCTTCGCTGAGCACCGTCTCGCCGTCGACCCGTAGGCGCACGAAGCCCTGGGCCCGAGCATCCGCGAGGAGTTCTCGAAACTCCCCCTTTCGATTCACCAGCAGCGGCGCCATGAGGATGACCCGCGTTCCGGCCTTCTGGTCGGCGAGTTCGCGGGCAATGCGCTGCGCGGTCTGGCCTTTCACCTTCCGGCCGCATTGATGACAATGCTGCTCTCCGACGCGCGCGTAGAGAACGCGGAGATAGTCCGAGATCTCCGTAATGGTCCCGACGGTCGAGCGCGGATTCGTGCCGGTCGTCTTCTGCTCGATCGATACCGTCGGCGAAAGGCCGCGGATGTGGTCGTACTTCGGCTTCTCCATCTGGCCGAGAAACTGGCGGGCGTACGACGACAGACTCTCGACGTAACGCCGCTGCCCCTCGGCGTAGACGGTATCGAACGCGAGCGACGACTTGCCCGATCCGGATACCCCCGTGAGGACCACGAGCTTCTTCTTCGGAATGCGCAGTTCGACCGATTTCAGGTTGTGTTCACGCGCACCTTTGACCCAGATGTGATCGAGCTCGGTGGCCCCACCCTTCATGACGGCTGGTCCTCGTAGATCCTGGTTTGAAGTGAGATTCAGAAAGGGAAATCGAACACGATGTGCACGGCGTCGAGCTTCGGCACTCCCTGCCGCGCTGCCCCCTCCGGTGTCGGTGCGATCGCGGCAAACAGGGTGACCGCGGCGCGTGTCGACTTCCACATCCCGCGGAAAGGTTGCATAGTCCGAGCCGGTAGGCACGCCAGTTTCCGACCCGAAAGGACGACTTTGCGATGATTGCGGACAACCACGACCCGAGAAATCTCTTCGACATGAGCGGCAAGGTCGCTCTCGTCACCGGCGGGAGCCGGGGCCTGGGCCGCGAAATGGTGCTCGCATTCGCCCAGAACGGAGCCGACGTCGTGATCGCCAGCCGCAAGATCGAGAACTGCGAGGCGCTCGCCAAGGAAGTCGAAGAAAAGACGGGGCGCCGCGCGGTCCCGGTCGGCTGCCATGTCGGCGAGTGGCCCCAGTGCGACGCTCTCGTCGACGCGGCGTACGACGCGTTCGGGAAAGTCGACATTCTGGTCAACAACGCCGGCATGTCCCCCCTCTACCCCTCTCTGCCCGAGGTGACCGAGGATCTCTACGACAAAGTACTGGCGGTGAACTTGAAGGGGCCCTTTCGGCTGTCCTCCGTGATCGGCGCGCGAATGGCCGAAGGAGACGGCGGCTCGATCATCAACGTGAGCAGCGTTGCCGCGGTGCAGCCGTCACCGGTCGAGATTCCCTACGGAGCGGCGAAGGCCGGCCTCAACAACCTCACGCTCGGCCTGGCACGCGTCCTCGCGCCCAAGGTGAGAGTGAACTGTCTCATGCCCGGCCCCTTTCTGACCGACATCAGCAAGGCGTGGGATCTCGAGTCGTTCAAACGTGCCGCGGCGACCAGCATCCCGCTTCGGCGGGGCGGCGAGCCGGGCGAGATCGTAGGAGCGGCCCTCTACCTCGCATCCGACGCCTCGAGCTATACGACCGGCGCCGTCATCAAGATCGACGGGGGCGTCGCATACACGCCCGGGTGACCTCCGCCGGAGACGACCCTTCCCACGAGATCCAGCAGCGCGTCGATTCGAAACGGTTTCTGTAGGAAAGCTGCAAGCCCCTCGCGGCCGAGCGCACTGCGCGCTTGCTCTTCAGCTTAGCCGCTCAAGGGAATGTGCCGGGCCGGAGACTCGTGGCTCGAAAGTGTATCGAACAACTCGCCCGCGCCGATGTCGGGCATCCTCAGGTCGAGTAGTACGAGCCGAATTCAGTCTGCGTTCTTGGCGAACACCGCCTTTGCGCGTTCGTCGGTTCAGCCGACATTCTCTCGCCCCCGATGCGCGCAAAGTAGAGCTGTACTAAAGTCCTACGTCCGAGTTGGCTCTCGACCTGGATCGCACCACGATGTTGGCGAATGATCCCGATCACAGCGGCCATTCCGAGGCCGCGGCCCGTAACCTTGGTTGTAAAAAGCGGGTCGAACAACTGCTGACGCGCCGCCTCATCCATCCCCAACCCGGTATCGGACACCTCGAGATCGACCGTGAGTTGAGCCTTCTTCGAAAGAACGTTCAACGCCACCGCGCGGTCCGGGCACACGAGGACAGCGCGGCGCGGCTGACGTTGGCGGTCGGACGTCCCGCGAGGACAAAACACCCGTGCTACGTTTTTCCAATGTCCCGCGCGCGCCCCCAGCCAAACGAGCCGCCCGCGAGTACCCAGGGCACTCTCGAGGCATATCGCGAGATGTGGGGACTCGCGTGGCCCGTCAGCGTCTCAGCGTCCACGGTCATGCTTCTCATGGTCGCCAACCTGTTCTGGATCGGGCACCTCGGCACCGAAGCCGTAGCCGCGGTGTCGCTCACGAGTCAGATCCTGTTCATGGCTTACGGGCTCACGCAGATCGTCTTCAGCGGCGCAGTGGCCGTGGTCGCCCGCCGAACGGGAGAGCAGAACCATAGCGAAGCCTACGGGTCTTCGGTTCACGCAATCGTGCTCGGTGCCCTCCTTGGGATCATCGTGAGCGTCGCCGGTTACTTCGCGGCGTCGCCCCTCATCTCCTTCTTCGAGATCGAGCAGTCCGTATCCAGCATCGCGATTCCGTACCTCGAGATTACCTTCACCGGCCACGTGTTCTTCTTCGTCTCCATGGCCGTCAGCGCGAGCTATCAAGGTACGGGAAATACGCGAACGCCGATGATCCTGAACGCTGTGGTCGTTGGGCTGAATGCGGTGATCGATCCAGTCTTGATTTTCCGCCCGGGTGAGCTCGTTCTCGGCGGTCTGGACATCGGGGTCGCAGGCCTCGGCGCGGTGGGCGCCGCCGTTGCCGACGTGATCGCAAGCGCCATCGGCTGCTTCGTCTTCCTCGCGCTCTACGCTTCCAAGTACGGACCGTTCCCTGGCGAGGTGCGCAGTCGAGTCACGGTGCGAGCCAGCGGCCTGTGGCAGATCGCTCGAATCGGCATACCCGCGAGTGTCACGATGCTGGCTCGACCTCTGTCGACCTTCTTCCTTTTGAAGGTAATCGCATCCTTCGGCACGACCGCGCTAGCGGGATTCGGGATCGCGGTGCGTGCGTTCTCGCTGAACTTCATCCCCTTCGCAGGCCTGCACGCATCCGTTGCCACGCTGGTCGGACAACGCCTCGGGGCGGGCAATCCGCAGCGCGCAAGACTCGTCGTCCGGCACGGCCTCGTGATTGCGGTCCTTCTATCCATCGGCCTCTGCGTGCTCTACACGGGGATCGCGGAGCCGCTCATCGCGATCTTCGATTCGGACCCGGCGGTCATCGCCGTCGGGGTCCCGTTCCTCATGATCATCGCCTTCGGCCAGCTCTTCATCGGCCCGACGATACCGCTCGGCGCCGCGATGAACGGGGCCGGAGACACCCGGCCACCGATGTTCGTCGCCCTCGCCGCAAATTGGCCGGTCAAACTCCCGCTGGCTTACGCGCTCGCCATCCCGTTCGGGCTCGGGACGTCCGGCGTGTGGATCGGAATGTTCGTCTCGATGATTCTCGAAGCGACCCTGCTGGCGCTCTGGTTTCGACGCGGCCGCTGGATGACCAAGGCCGTCTAACAGGCTCTCACCGAACGGCTTCGACGCCGGACGCGCCCGGCGTCGAAGCCGAGGGAGAGCTCGAGGCTACCGTGGCTCGCGAGCGTCGCGCGCTGTTCGTCGTCGAAATCGACGAGTGCGAGGAGATCTTCCTGGCTGCAGCGGGTACCCGGGACCTCTTCGAGGTCCCGCTCCATGCGCATCCTCGCGCCCGTCTCCAACGAAGCTCGCGCAGGAACCGCGGGAGGCGGCGGCGGCATGGCCTCGCTCCGCCGGAGATCCATCGTCGCGCCGTCTTCGATCTAGACGGCGAAGCTCACCTCGGCGTCCTGGGCGAAGAGGAGATTCAGGAGGGCGTCGACACCGGCGATGCCACATCTTGGCAGGAGTTGAGGAGGAGTTGCCAGTTCACTCCGCGCCCAGAACCTCGGCCATGCCCTGCTCGAGGCACTCCAGGAAACGATCGGGATCGGGGACGGCCGCTCGATCTGTGTTTACGGCGATCCCGAGGTCGCGACGATAGCTGAACAACGTCATGTTCACGGCAGCCCCCGAGAGCGGCCCAAAGCCGTAGATCTGCTCGACCTTCGCACCACAGACATAGACGTCGAACGGCGGCCCTGGCACGTTGCTCGTGACGAAATCGACACCCTTCATCATAAATCCGAAAAGCGAGGTCGTCACAGCGGTCGGAAAGCGATTCAGGAGCGAGGCGAGCTCGTCGACGATCGGAAGCGCAGGCTCGTCCCGCTGCTGGTGCACGAGGTCGCGGATCGCCTTCATCCGCTCGGCCGCGTCCTTGATCTGGAGGGGCACGAGGAATCGTACCGGCACGAATTGGTTCCCGGCTTTGGTCGCGGTCTCTTTGGTCCGCATGTTGATCGGCATGCTCATGCGAAGCGCGTCGGCAGAAACACCGTGCGCCTCGTGATAGAGACGCAGGCCGCCGGTCATCGCCGCGACGAACGCATCGTTCAGACGACCGCCGGCCCGGTTGGCAGCTTCCTTTGCGGGCCGGAACGGGACTCGCAACGTGTCGAAGCGCCAACGCGAGGAGCGCCCCTGCATGAGCGGGCTCGCCGGTGCGGAAACCGGCTGGAGCAACCGGCCGACCGAGCTGACCGCACCCGATAGATCCTTCGCCGCGGTCACGGGATCACGAGCGACCTCCGCGAGGCTCTCGCCGAGCGCGTTCCACGTGCGGCGGACGCGGTTGGTCTGCTTGCGGCGCTCGTAATCGAGCGCGTCGAGAAACCGTTCGGCTTGGGTCATGAGATGGACGGGCGGCGGCTCCGGCATCGGCTCGATGTCGCCCGACTCGGGTTCGCAGCCACGTTCGATCATGCTCGTCGTAATGCGAACGAGCCCCACGCCATCGGAGACCGCGTGGTGGAGCTTCATCAAGAGCGCGGCACGCCCTCCGGACAAGCCATCCACGAGACGCATCTCCCACAGAGGGCGATCGCGATCGAAGGCCTGCATCGCGAAAAGCTGCGCGGTGTCCAGCAACTCCCGCATCGAGCCCTCACCGGCCAACCGTGTCCGGCGGATGTGATAGTCGAGTTCGAAATCCGGATCGACCTCCCAACGGGGCGGTGCCATCGAGAACTGGCTCGACGCGACTCGCTCGCGGAGTCGCGGCACGATCCGTGAAGCGCGCTCGATCTTCTCGTGAAGGCGAGCTTCATCCGGCATCCTGTCGAGAACCCAGAGCGTCGTGATCGTCGATCGAAGCTGCGGATCGCGCTCGATGTGCCACATGAGCGCATCGGCGTCGCTCATTCGATTTTCAAACTGAACTTCGTCGGCCATTCAGCAGGAGCATAGAGCGCCCGCGTGGGCGTTCCTAGGCTCGCTCTCGAAGGCGCTCTTCGATCCGGTCGCACGCGACCTTCACACCGTTGCCGCCCCGCAGGCTCTCCGCGAACTCTCGGCATCTGGGTCGCAACCCCACGTCCTCCTGGACATCGCGGAGCGCCGCCACGAGCCGACCCGCGCGGAGGCGGGCCCAGGGGACGGTACGCCCCAGCCCGAGCGCCTCGATCCGGGCTCCGTGGTACGCCTGATCGAACGCGCGCGGGACCACGACCGACGGGACTCCGGCCGTCACGACCTGCGCGACCGTCCCGAAGCCCCCCGGGTGGAGGGCCACGGCACTCCAACCCAGAACGCGAGAGAGCGGAACGTACGCGAAATGGGCGTGGCACGACGAGTGGCCGGTCGGGAGGTTCGACTCCTGTCCGACGAGGAAGAGCCCACGGAGACCGAGTTCGTCAAGGGCCGACTCGACAACAGCAACGAACGACCCGGCATCCATCGCGGCGCTCGTTCCAAGCGACACCAGAACCGGCGGCGGCCCATCGTCGAGAAACGCCTGCAGCTCGGGAGGATCTCTCCAATTTCGAGGGGTATCGAAGAGCGTATAGCCCGTACAGCGTACCGACGGCGCCCAATCGGCGGGCGGTTCGCAGTACTCGGGTGGACAAAGGACGAGCACCTGCTGCGCCGAGAGGCCGGAGAGCAGAAACAGATCGCGTCCGCGGGCGAGGCCGAACTCGTCGCGAACCCTGTTCAGATCCCGATCGAACGAGAAGCGCATCGCCGCACGCGCGGCCGCCCAGGCCACTCCGTTCGCGATCCTTCCGACGGCGCCACCCATCGCGGACAGAAGCGCCCCCTGCGGTACCGTACAACGGCTCGGGATGTTCCCCGGGAAGACGGAGAGGGTGCCCCAGCGGACTCCCGTCAGCTCTGCGACCATCGGGGCTGCGAGCTGCGCGGGGTGCGTCAGAAGAAGATCGGCTCCCTCCGCCGCCGTGCGCAGATCTCGCACGACGGTCGGCAAGTGGGGCAGGATGAAGTGCTTCATCAGCGCCTGGAGCGCCGGAAACCCTCCGCGGGTGGGCTCGAAGATCTCCGGGCGGATCGCGTACTCCTCGGGCCCCAAGTGCGGGCCCGTGGGATGGAATGGGAACGCCTCGCGCTCCACCGCGGAACGAAACCACGGGTTGGCGGCGAAGAGGACCTCGTGCCCTCGATCCCGCAGCTCTCGCCCGACCGGCAAGAGCGGAAAGAGATCCCCCGCGCTGCCGATCGTGGTGAAGACCAGTCTTGCCACGGAGCTCTACTCGGAGTCCGCCAGATACTCGTCGAGGAGCGCACGCACCTCGGGTGCCATCACATACAGGCCAACGACGTTCGGAAGCGCCACGACGAAAATCAGCGCGTCCGAGAGCCGCAGAACAGCGTCGAGTTCGAGCAAACAGCCGAGAACGATAAAGCCGCAGAAGACGAGCTGAAAGGCGCGGACGGCCCAGGGCCGCTCGCCCACGAGATAGGTCCATCCCTTCAGTCCGTAGTACGACCAGCTGATCATGGTCGTGAACGCGAACAACAGCGCCGCCAGCGCCACCAGGACCGGGGACCAAGGCAGCGTGCTCGCGAACGCCGCCGATGTGATCTCGACACCCTCGAGACCCTTCTCCGCCAGGCCCGGCTCGTAAATGGTCGTCAAGATCACCAAGGCCGTGACGGTGCAGATCACGACCGTGTCGATGAACGGTTCGAGCAACGCGACGAGGCCCTCCGTCGCCGGATGATGCGTGCGGACTGCAGAGTGGGCGATGGCAGCCGAGCCGAGCCCGGCCTCGTTCGAGAAAGCCGCCCGCTGGAACCCGAGGATCATCACACCGACGACGCCACCGGCAATGCCCTCCGGCGAGAACGCCCCCGCGAAGATCGCGACTACCGCGCCGGGCAGCGCGGAGAGATTCATCGCAATTACGAGCAAACCACCGAGGAGATAGAGCGCCGCCATGAGCGGGACGAGCCGCTCGGCCACCCGCGCGATCGACCGAATGCCACCGAGGATGACCAGCCCGACCGCCGACGCGAGCAACACGCCGAACAAGCCTGCATTGTTCTCGAAGAAGCTGCTGTCCCCTCCGGTCACCACTACGAACTGCTGGTAGGCCTGATTGGACTGGAACATGTTGCCGATGCCAAGGCAGCCGATCACCATCGCGAGCGCATAGAAGCCTCCCAATGCGCGCCCGAGACCGGCGAACCCTCGCGCACTGAATCCGCGGGCCAGCGTGTACATCGGCCCGCCGGAAACGCTCCCATCCTCGTGATGGGTACGGTACTTGACTCCCAGCGTGCACTCCGCACACTTAGTCGCCATCCCGAGGAAGCCGGCAGCGATCATCCAGAAAGTCGCTCCCGGCCCTCCGAGCGACAACGCGATGGCCACACCGCCTATGTTTCCGATCCCGACCGTTCCGGAGATGGCCGTCGACAAGGCGGCGTACGCGCTGATCTCGCCGCTCTCGGATTCCTGGGAGCCCTTCCCGGCGACGATCCGCACGGCCTCCCTGAACCCTCGAAAATTGATGGCCCGCAGGTAGACGGTGAAGAACACACCAGCCGCCACCAGCCAAAGCACGATGAGCGGGACAGCGGCTCCCCCCAACTCGAACGAAACGAAGACGGCAGCGGTCAACGCGTCCGCGACCGGCCCCAGCGCCTCATCGACCCACTCGTCCAATCCCACGGTCCCGCCTTATCGCCGATGGCGGCGCGAAGACCAAACCGCGGTCGGGGCTAGTGCGGGTCGATCATGCGGCGCGAGAAGAGCCGCGAACCCGGCGCGCGGATCGGCTGGACCCGGAAACTCCACAAGCTCGTCGGTTTTCTCCTCAATCTTTGTGGACAAGTTCGAACGTCTCAAATGTCTACTCGAGGAAGCGACCCTAAATCGACGGCTCCTGTCGCGGAACACATAGGGAACGAAACGCCAGATGCTTGGGTCTAAAGAGCGGGTACGAAAGTGCCGATGATCAGCCACGGGATGGAACCACTACCGGGACCAATTCGGGCACTCGTCGTCGACGACAACCAGATGAATCGGTTGATCGCTCAGCGGCTGCTCGAGCGGCTCGGCGTCGCCGTCGAGATCGCCTGCGATGGCCGAGAGGCGCTCGACGTCCTCGGTTCGCGGTCGTTTGACGTGGTCTTCATGGACCAACACATGCCGGAGATGGACGGCATCGAGGCCACCCGCGAGATCCGCAAGCGCGAGGGTGGGTTCTGTCACACGGTGATCGTCGCCTTCACCGCCTGCCATCTCGAAGAGGACCGCCAGCGCTGCTTCGCAGCGGGGATGGACGACTTCCTGGGCAAACCCGTCCGGGCGCAGCAGTTCTCACAGATGCTCGAGCGCTGGGTCCGGGAACCCGGCACGAGCTGATCACCGCTCGAGACGACGGCACCAAATGAGACGCCCCCCCAAGATCGAACTCGGGAGGGCGTGGACTGGCCCCCGCATCCTACAGCCGTCCGGCAAGCCGGCAGCTGTGGTCGGGGAGAGCGCTTCTAAGGCTCGTTCTTCGCCTCGGAGGCGTCTTCCGGCTCGTCTACCGTAGTTTCCCCCGGAATGACTGCGTCGACGGTATCGGCGAGAACCCCGTCCGCGGCATGGAAATCCAAACCTTCCGGCCCGTCGAGTCCTTCGTCATCCTCGGCGGCTTCCGGATCGACTTCTACTCCGTCCTTTTTGCCGGCCTTTTTCTCTTCCTTTATGCGACGCTTCTGCTGCCGCGCGAGTTCCTTCTGCCTCTTCAGGAATCCTTGCCTAGATCTCTTCAAAGCACCGTCCTAACTCCGACTTTTTGCAAAACTCTGCCGGTTCCCAGTGATCCCTACCATGCATTGGCCGCTGGTGCGCCCCCCAAAGCGGAATTCAGGCCGCCGCGGCGCACGCGCGCAGGCGACTCCGAAGGTCGTCATCCTCAAGTGAGTCGACCGCACGCTTGAGCAACGCCTCCTTTCGCGTGCCGTGCCGCTCGTGCTCCGCACGGTCGCCGCGACGAAGAGCGAGATCGGCCAGTGCGCCGTGCACCTGCCACGCGCCACGCGGATACGAAATCCTCTCGGCCAATCCGAGGCCGAGTCGGAGCGCCTCCTCGGCCTCGTCCAAGCGCTCCAGCTTCGCCAGCGCATCCAGGGGTCGCCCGTCCGACGGAGTTCGGCCTCCACAGGCTCCAGGTGGCCAATCGCGCGCTCGACATCGCCGAGTTCCAGATGGTTGCGCGACAGGTTCACGTCGTGTTCACGCGCAGGCGCCTTCGTCACGTCGATCGTGTGAATGCACGCCGCGTACTCGTGCGCCCACAAGTGCGCGAGACCGGCGAGACCGAGGACCGTGCCCCGCCCCTCGGGGAGGTCGACCGCGGCAGCCGCGGCGCCTTGGAAGGCGCGCGCAGAAATTGAAAACTCGCTCATGTAGAACGCGGTCGTTCCGAGGAGCTGGTACATCTGGATGACGGTTCCGATCGAGGCCAAGTCCCCGAGTCACTCGGCGATGCCCAGCGCCTTGCTCCACTCTGCCCTGCGGGCGAAGTGATGTGCGAGTACCTCGAAGTGTTCCGCGAGCCGATCCGCGTACAGTTCTTCGATCGCCGCCCCGATCGTTCGATGAAGCGATCGGCGACGTTCCGCGAGGAGACTCGCGGGAATCAACTCGGCAAGGAACTGGAGAAACTCCTCGGACGCGGGATCCACCCAGTGCAGGTCCTCGACGACGAAGATGAGGGGGCGCGTTTCGGCCGCACGAAGGAGAATCGCCCGGAGCGCGCGGAAGAGCTCGCTGCGCCGGAGCGCATCGCGGATCCGAGCGGGCCCCTCCGCGTCGGGCGCAGACGGAGGTTCCCACAATCAATCAACCACCCCGGCCCACCCGGAAAACGAAGGGGGAAGCACAATGGAAATCAACGAAGAGAAGGTTCACGAGTTCGGAGGCAAGGCGATGGGCGACCTGGGCGCGGCCCTGACCACGTCACTGGTTGTCATCGGCGGCAAGCTCGGCCTGTACCGGGCGATGGCCTGCGGTCAGCCGACCACCTCTGACCGGCTCGCCGAGCGCACCGACACGAACGAGCGCTTCTTCCGACGGGGCTACAATGCGAACCTCGTCGAATCGTGGATCCCCGCGCTCGAAGGCGCCCAGAAGAAGCTCGGTTCCATCGACGCTTCGCGCGGGCCGCCAGCCAAGAAAGAGGTCGTCATGGAAGCGAACGAAAAATGGGTGCTGTCGGTCACCTAATCGCTGGTCCACCTGATGGGATCGTGGGCGCTCTTCGCTGCCTTCACGACAGCCCCCTGAGGTAACCGGCTTGACCACGGCTCACACTGCGCGCGAATGTCGCAGGATGAGCACCTCACCCGTCACGCACCTCCGCACCTGCCCTCTGTGCGAGGCCATGTGCGGTCTCGAAGTCACGGTCGAGGGCGACCAAGTCACGGGAATTCGCCCCGACAAGGACGACGTTTGGAGTCGAGGATACGTCTGCCCGAAGGGCCCCGTCCTCGGCGATCTTCACCACGATCCCGATCGACTCCGCGCACCGCTCGTCCGCAACGGTGACGACTGGAAGGAGGTCGGGTGGGACGAGGCGTTCGAGACCATCGCCGAACGCCTCCATCCGGTGATCGAGAAGCACGGGATCGGCGCCGTCACGGCGTACATCGGGAATCCGACCGCGCACAACTTCTCGCTCTCGCGCTACGTCGGCGCCTTCATGCCGATGTCGACCCTGCCCATCATCTACTCGGCAGGCACCGTCGACCAGTGGCCGAAGAACGTTTCGAGCGCTCTCATGTACGGCGGCATGTGGAGCATCCCGGTGCCCGACATCGATCGCACCGACTTCTTCCTGGTTATGGGAGCGAACCCGAGCGCCTCTCAAGGGAGCCTGCTCGCCGCCGCGGACGTGCTCGGGCGCATGGACGCGATTCGAGAGCGCGGAGGCAAGATCGTCGTGATCGACCCCCGGCGAACCGGGACCGCGGACCACGCGGACGAGTGGATCCCGATCCGACCCGGAACCGACGCGGCGTTGCTCGCGGCCATCGTGAATGTGCTTTTCGCCGAAGGACTCGTCGACCTCGGGCGACTCGCGCCCCTCACCGCCGGCCTGGACGACGTCGAGCGCCTCTGTCGTCCGTTCACACCCGAACGCGTCGCAGCGACCTGTTCGATCTCCGCCGAAGCGATCTACGGACTCGCGCGCGACCTCGCCCAGGCGAAGACGGCCGCCGTCTACGGCAGGATCGGAACCTGCAACCAGGAGTTCGGCACACTCGCCTCTTGGCTCGTCGACGTCGTGAACATCCTCACGGGCAACTTCGATCGCCCCGGCGGTGCAATGTTCTCGAACCCGGTCGCCTGGTCACTCACAAGCCTGCATCCACCCGACCAACCGCCCGGCTTCGAGTTCGGCCGGTGGAAGAGCCGCGTGCGCGGTGCCCCCGAAGTGCTTGGCCAATTCCCGGTGTCGTGCCTCGCCGAGGAGATCGCCACCCCGGGCGAAGGGCAGATCCGAGCCTTGATCACGATCGCCGGAAACCCCGTGATCAGCGCGCCCGACGCGGGCAAGCTCGACGCCGCCCTGCCTCAGCTCGACTGCATGGTGTCCGTCGACAACTACCTGAACGAGACGACCCGACACGCCGACGTGATCCTCCCGGGGCTCTCACCGTTCGAGCAGCCGCACTACGACGAGCTCCTTTGGGCGTGGGCGGTCCGGAATGCCGCGAACTACTCGGGTGCGATCTTCCCACCTGAACCGGGGCGCCTTGCCGAGTGGGAGACGCTGCTCAAACTCGCCGCCGTGATCTCGGGGGCGAAACCCGCCGAGGTCGATCCGCACGTCCTGGACGATCTCTATTTCGGCGGCCTGGTCGGCGTCGTCGCCGCGAACGAGAAGTCGAGGATCGCCGGCCGCGATGCAAACGAGATCGTCGCCATGACCGACGGGAACGGTCCCGACCGCTTGCTCGACTTCTCGATCCGCTCGGGACCCTTTGGGGATCTCTACGGGCGGAATCCCGACGGGCTCACCCTGGCGAAGGTTCGAGACCAACCGCACGGCATCGACATGGGCGCGCTCGAGCCAAGGGTCGAGGAGATCCTCCGAACGCCATCGGGGAAGATCGAGCTCGCGCCTGCGTACATCACCGGCGACCTACCGCGACTCGAGGAGCGGCTCGCCCGCGAGGACCATGGGCTGGTCCTCGTGAGCCGCCGCCACCTTCGGTCCAACAACTCTTGGATGCACAATCTCGAGAAGCTCGTTCGGGGCCGCGACCGCTGCACTCTCCTGATCCACCCCGACGATGCCGCCCGCGCCGGCGTGGCCGAAGGCGACCAGGCGCGCGTGTCGTCCAAGGCCGGATCGATCGAGGCACCGGTGGAGGTCAGCGACGAGATGATGCCGGGAGTCGTTTGTCTCCCGCACGGGTGGGGCCACGACCGCAGCGGCATTCAAATGGACGTCGCGGCCCGACACGCCGGGGTGAACAACAACCTACTTGCACCTGGTGACCTGATCGACGTGCCATCGGGGAACGCGATCGTAAACGGAATTCCGGTTGAGGTGACGCCCGCCTGAACCGAGCGTAGGAGCCTGACCTAAGACGGGGCAGGCTCCTACTCGCCGTATTCGGCGAGAGTCCCCTCCAGCCGCCCAAGGGACTCACGCAGCCCGCCCGGGCGGCTGCGCTCGAGCCACGCGCTGCGCTGCAGGTCGATTGCCTCTGCAAGGTCGGTTCGCAATTCGGCGACCGGCGGGGCGTCGAAGCCGGTCTGGCGCGCACTCCGCCAAGCGCCGTGGCGCGCGAGCCGCGCCGCCGCGATGAGCTCGCGCTGAACGATCTCACCATCCACCCCGCGAGGCTCTGCAGCGGCGATCGTCGCCATGATCTCGTCGAGCTCCTCGACGACGGCGGTGAGGCCCTTCTCGCTCGGACTCCCCATGAGGCGCGCGAGGAACGAGAGGCCTCCGCCCAGCAGTTGGTAGTGGAGCACGCTCCCGTTCATCGGCTCGACGCCGGTCTTCGCCGACAGACCGCCCGCGGCCTCGAGGGCACCGGCGAGGCAGCCCGTGCCGTCGAGAAAGATCTCGGAGTCGAGGAACGCGGAGGTCTCGACATCGCGATTCGTTTCCGTGCACCAACTCACCGCACCGCCGTAGGCGATCGGCGGGAAGCTCACCGACGGGGGCTGAAGGTGGCCGCTGTCTCCCCAGTCGGTGATCAGATAGCCGCACGCACCGTTCGCAAGCCCCTCCTCCGCGGCATCGAGTAGGTTCCCGCGGGCATTGGGAAGGCGCCCGACGAGCGAGTTCCAGCTCGAGGTCCCCGGGCAAACCCAAAACGGGAATCCGGCCTCTGCGAACGGAGGCACGTGCCCGACGAAACCCCGCATCACCTCGCGGGTGATCCCGAAGTCGCCGAGCATTTCGAACAGTTCGGAAGGCAGCTTGTCGGGATCCGTCGGCGCCTCGTAGTGCCACGCGAGCGCCGTCGTATTGGTCTGGGGGATCTTCGCGATGAACTCCGGAGCATCGCGCACGATGTCCCCCCAGAAGAGGGCCTTCTTTCCGCGACCGTGAACGGACGCAAGAATCCGATTCAGGAAATCGACGTACACGGCGCCCCTGCCGCGATTCGCGACTTCCGCACTCGAGGCCCCGCGGCCGAGCTCGAACGTCTCGTCGCAGTTCACGTTGACGGTGTCGCTCGTAAACTCGCGGAGGAGCTCGGCAAACAGGCCGTCGACGAACGCCAGGCTCTCATCCGTGGGCGCCAATACGCCCGGAGATTGGGTCCGGCCAAAGCGGGTCTGCCAGCCTTCGGGGGCTTCGGCCAGCCCTCGATACTCGTCGTGCTTCAACCAGCGCTCCATGTGTCCGAACGCATTCTGGTTCGCAACCAGCTCGATTCCGTGGCTCGAACAGCACTCGTCCAACCAGCGGACGTCTTGCGCAGTGATCGGCGAGGCATCGCGCCAGACCACCTCGTGCTGCCCGTAGGCGAAAGTGTGCTCGGTGTAGAGCTGTAGGTGATTGATGCGAACGCGGCTGAGCAGCCCCACGATACGTTCCAGCGTGGCTCGGGTCGGGACCCGATCGCGACTGACGTCGAGCATGTATCCGCGGACCGGGAAGTCCGGGCTGTCTCGGACCACGAGGCCCGGGAGCAACGCTCCGCCATGGGCACGGATCTGGTCGAGTGTCTGAAGCGCATAACGCTTCCCGTTTTCATCGGCGTGCCGGATATCGACGCCAGCCGCCGAGATCGAAAGCGAGTACGCCTCCGCTTCCATCCGGACATCGACCTCGAAACGTGGCGCGAATGCGTCCGCGGAACAACCTTCCCCCGTCGTCTCCAAGCTTCGTGGCCGAGGGAACAACCGCAATTCGTTAGCGTCACTGCCCATGACGCACTTTGTACCGCGGGGGCGATGAAACGACCAGCCAGTTCAGCCCAAAGGGCGTCGGGATTGCATTAGCTTGACAATTCGCCGACGCTATTTCGTTGAATCGGCCGTGGACGTATGTTGACTTGCCAAGGCTCGGGTTCTGGAGGGAGATCGATGTCGTCTTACAATTATGATCGCTTGTCCGCGCAGGATTACTCCTTCCTGACGTTCGAAAAGGGTGGCGTGCACATGCACGTCGCCTCCGTGCAGATCTTCGAAGCGGGCCCTATGCGTACTGAGAGCGGAGGCGTCAACATCCGGGCGATCCGCAAGGCCACCGAGTCCGTCCTGCACCTCATCCCGCGCTACCGACAACGTCTCGCGTGGACGCCGGTCGAAGGACGGCCGGTGTGGGTCGACGATGCGGAGTTCAATCTCGGCTACCACATCCGCCACACGAGCCTACCGCGGCCGGGCGATACCGAGCAGCTGAAGCACCTGGCCGCGCGCATCATGTCGCAGCCGCTCGATCGCACACGCCCGCTGTGGGAGTCGTGGGTCGTCGAAGGCCTCGAGGGCGGAGACCGTTTCGCCATCGTGAGCAAGATGCACCACTGCATGATGGACGGCAGCTCCGGTGTCGATCTGGCGCACATCCTCCTCTCCCCGGTTCCCCAGACCGATACCCCGAAGCCGGTGGCGTACATCCCACGGCCCGTTCCGACCGGCTACGAACTTCTGCGGGACTCGGTCGGCCGTGCTCTGAGCGCCCCGATTGAAGCTGTCCACGGTCTCCAGGAATTCGCCAACGCCAGCGCTGACCTCCGCGACGAGCTCCGCGTACGCATCGACGCGCTGCGCGAGCTCGCGGGCTGGGTCGTGAAGGGGGCATCCGACACCCCGATGAACGGGAAGCTCGGCCCCCACCGGCGGTTCGATTGGCTGACCATGCCTCTCGACGACGTGAAGGCCCTCAGCAAGCGCCTTCACTGCACCGTGAACGACGTGATCCTCGCGACCGTCAGCGGCGCCGTGCGGACCTTCCTGATCCATCGTCGGGTCGACCCGGAACGGATCGATTTCCGTGTCTCCGCGCCCGTGAGCGTCCGCCGCGAAGAAGACCGCGGCAAGATGGGCAACCACGTATCGTCATGGATCGTGAGGCTGCCCATCGACCTGTCCGACCCGCTGGACCGCCTTCGCGGAATTCACGCCATCACCCAGGATCTCAAGGCCTCGAACCAGGCGCTCGGCGTCGAGATGATGATGGCGATGGCCGAGTGGACGCCTTCGGTCGTGCTCTCGCTCGGGGCGCGCGCGGCGTCGGGCCCCATCAACATGATCGTGACGAACGTCCCCGGGCCGCAGATTCCGCTGTATCTACTCGGCGCTCGGCTCCTCGAGGCCTTCCCTCTCGTGCCCCTGCTCGAGAATACGGGCCTCGGAATCGCACTGTTCAGCTACGACGGGCGGCTCTGCTGGGGGTTCAACGGAGAATACGAGCGGCTGGCCGACATGCGACGCTTCGTCGAGGCGGTCCAGGCGGCGTTCGAGGAACTCCGCGCGGCCGCGCCCGCCCCCAAAGAGCCCGCAGCGGTCGTCGAAGAACCGCAGTCGCGCGTGGCGGCCGCGAAGTAGGGGTCCGCTCAGCCGGCTCGGCGCACACCCGGCTGCTGCCGGCTGATCTTGCCGGCGCGCACGGCCTCCGCGAACACGGTCACCGCTCGCACGGCCTGCGTCGATCGCTCGGAGTGGAAGATCTCGAAGGCATGCTGCGCTTCGTCGAGCTCCGCGTACAATACGGGGTTCTTCGAGACGTGCTGAAGGTTGTCTACGAACAGCCGGGCCTCCTCGACGAAGACCAGCGAGTCGTGAGTGCCATGGATGACGAAGAACGGCGGCGCATCCTCATGAATGAGCGATACAGGGCTCGCCGCCTCCCAGCGGTCTCGCTCCGCCACGGGCGAGCACTTCATCACCAGGCGTTCGGCAAACGGGGTCATTGAGTTCGAGCCCCGAACACCGTTGCGATCGAGGAAGTCGTACACACCGTAAAACGGTACGCAGGCCGCGACGGAGGTATCCACGTGTTCGAATCCGGGTTGGTACTGCGGATCGTTCTCGGACAGCGCCACCATTGCGGCGAGATGGCCCCCCGCGGATCCACCCGTGACCACGACGAGATTCGGGTCGGCGCCGTACTCGGCCCCGTTCTCACGAATCCAGGCGAGTGCACGCTTCACATCCACGAGATGGTCGGGCCAGGTCGCCTTGGGGCTGAGACGATAGTTCGGCGCGAAGCAAACCCACCCGTTGGAGGCGAGATGCGTCATGAGCGGCAAGCCCTGTTGATCCTTCTGTCCGACGGTCCAGGCGCCACCGTGGATCTGGAGGAGGACGGGGCAGCCTTCAGGACGCGAGGCCGGGCGATAGACGTCGAGGAGGTTGCGCTTCCCCGCTTCGCCGTATGCGATGTCGCGAATCCGCTCGACTCTGGAATCCTTGAAGCCGAAGGGTCGCGCGAGGCGGCTGAGCGATGCCCCCGGTTCCGGGCGCGCGAACTCCGCGCCGAGCCCTTCGCCGAGGACCTTGGCAAAGGTCTCACGCGCTTCGCCAGCTTTGCTCTGGACTCCGAGGAGCCCCCACCACGAGCCGAAGGTCAAAAAGAGACCCAATATGCCCGGCCAGGAGTCCAGGGCCCCGGCCGCGGCAAACAGCACCGTAGCTAGGGCCTGCCAGGCCAGGTGCACCAGAGCCAGTTCGCTCGTGAGCCACCCGGCAAAGAAATAGGGCACCAGCGCCGGCCCCAGCCGGAACCGGAAACGCGCACTCAGAGTGAACGCCAGACCAACGATGCTCACCGCCAAAAAGATCCACGAAACCATGGGCTGGAGTATGGCGATCCGTGGGAGCCGTCGCCACGGGGCTGCGAGCCACGCCGAACGACCGCTCAGAAGGCCGGTTTGGGACTCGGCGCAGCACCGCTCGGCTTGCGCCCGTCGCGGCGACTGCGCTCACGGCCGATCTTGCGCTGCAGCTTGATCTTGAGCAACGCGAGACGGGCGCGTTGATCGGTGTTGAGCTTGAGCATGTCCTGCATCGATTCGAACAGGGTGTACGGCATCAGAACGAGCTCCTTGTCGATCGCGAGGAACTGATCGGTGAGCTTTCGGATGTCGGGTTCATTCTGGGGGCTGCGTCCGAGGGCGGTATCGAGTTCGACTTCCGTCACCGCGCGCTGCCCGATCAGATCGTGCCGGCGCTTGTCGAACTTCCGATACTGGCTTGCCAGGCGAAGGGTCTGGTCCTCGTCGAGGTCGAGCTCCTCCGAGATTCGAAGGACAACCATGGTGCGATTGCGCTTCGGATCCTTGGGCTGCCTACCCTGCGCGTCGGTCAGGACCGCGGAGCCGAGGCCCACGAGCAGTACGCAGACGAAAAGGTATCGTACCGTTGCAGCGCCCCGTGTGGCGCCAGCCTTTTTCAGTTTCTGTTTCATGAACGGGAACCTCATCGGACGGAACTCAACCCAGACTCGGCGCGGAGCCGAACACGCCCGCGAGGGCGTCCAATTCATCGTCGGTCAGATCTTCCACCTGCCAATCCGAGTCGGCGATGTCGAGAGCGAAGATGTCGTAACTCGCGAGGAGCCAGGCATCCTGCGAAGCGGCGAGTTCTGCGGGATCCACGTCTCCGACCGATACGACCTCGATCTTCGGTGCGACGTCGACGTGAGCGACCTGTAGGCGCGGCAGGGGTCGGTCGGGACTCGGGCCAACGACCAAGATGAGCGCGATTCCGGCGGCGAGGGCCACCACGGTGCCGACCAGGCGCCGACGGCGGGACGCCGGACGAGCCCCGCGCGAGACACCGCTGGGGCGACGGCCCGATTCAGCCACACCGACGCGGGCCTTCCATCGACCGCCCGTGAGCCACCCGGCTTCCGGCTCGGCACGAACGGCCGCCATGATCTGCTCAGCACTCGCCGCAAAGGCGGACTCCGTCGGCAACGCGGCGTCGAGATTGCGGACCTCCTCGAGCAGGGGCGCCGATGCCGGCTCGCAAAGGCCACACTCCTGACACGACTCGAGGTGCGCGGACGCCCTCTCCATTTCTTCGGCGGTCGGCTCGCGAGCCTCGTCGCCGCACAGACGCTGGAGAAGCTCGGTTGCCACTAGGCACTCCGCGCGCTCGGTCACGAGTCCGCTCCGTCGTCGTCCGGGTTGGGAAGCACCCACCCTCGAAGCTTCTTGACGGCGTGAAAGTAGTTCACCTTCGCCGACGCCTCCGACGTGCCGAGGATCTCGCCGATGTCTCGGAAGGGCAGGTCATCACAGATCCGAAGAACGACTGCAGCTTTCTGCTTTTCCGGCAGGCGACCGACCATCTTCCCAAGTACGAGCCGATCCAAGGCGTGTCCGCCCGTCTTCGGCGCAACCGGTTCCGCGACCGAGTCCATTCCAACGGTGCGGCCGGACTTTCGGTAGAGCATTCGGCATTCGTTGAGCGCGACGCCGTAAACCCAGGTCTTGAAGGACGCCTCGCCGCGGAAGTTTCCGATCTGACGGAAGGCGTTCAGGAAGGACGTCTGCACGACGTCCTGAGCCTCTTGCGGGCTCCCAGTCATACGTTGGGCCAATGCGAAGACCATCTTCTGATACCTGGCAACCAATATACCGAAGGCTTCTCGATCTCCGCCCTGCACGAGTGCAACGACGTCGGTGTCATCGAGATCGCCCCCCGGCTTCGAGGAATCCATGCTCCGGCGCCTTCCCTACCGCGCTCCGGGTCGGCTCATGACCGACCTCAACCGCGCTCGGCACCCGCGCTCGGGAAGGGAATCCTCTCTCGCTTTCGATCCTGTCTGTCTCCCGGCCAGACAAGCAAGGAATTTCGCCCGCAGGCACCTCGATTGTCCGGTCCGGCTTTCATCGTCACGTTCTCCTCGGGAATTTTGGGGTCCGACTGAGCCGATCTGTGACTCGAGTCTTCCGATGCATCGACCCCGACAAACGTAAAATCCCGGTGGAGGCAGCGTCACCAAAAAATCTCGAAATTCCAGGGAACTCTCAGATTTCAGTGGAGAATGCTCAACCATCGTCCGGCGGAGGCTCGGTCGCTTGGACCCGCGCCCGCGGTTCAGCAGAGCAGAAGCCATGGCGTCCGCCATCCAGGAACTCGAACAGTTGTGCAAGCTCTGGTGTCGTTCCAGCTTCCCCTTCGAGCTCGCTTTGCAGCTTCGCGCGCGCCCGGCCGAGGTTCGGGCGCCCAAAGAACAGGGCCCGGTAGGCCTTCCTCACTGCGATGATCCGTGGCCGCTCGAGACCCGCTCTCCGCAGCCCCACCACATTGACTCCCCGCAACGTGTTCACGTCCGCGGCGATACAAAAGGGGGGGACGTCCCGGCTCGCCGCGCACAGCCCCTGTAGCATCGCGAGGCGCCCGACGCGGGTATGCTGATGAACCACCGCATTGCCAGATACGAATGCACGATCTCCCACCTCGACGTGACCACCAAGGAGGGCACCGTTCGCGAGCATCACGTGATCCGCCACCGTGCAGTTGTGGGCAACGTGGGTGTTCGCCATGAAGAAACAATCGCTGCCGATGCGTGTCTCCGTGCCGGCAGCCGTACCCCGGTGCACCGTACATCCCTCGCGAAAGACGTTTCGGTCCCCGATCGTCAAACCGGTCGGCGCGCCGTCGTAGCCGAGATCCTGCGGCTCGTTGCCGAGGAACACACCCATGTGGACGACGTTGTCTCGACCCAGCGTCGTCCCGCTACAGATGTAGGACTGCGCCTGAATTCTCGTACCGGCGCCGATCCGCACACCGGCTTCGATGACGGTGAAGGGCCCGACCGAGACGTCCGCCGCAAGCTCGGCTTCGGGACTGACGAGCGCGCGCGGGTGGATCAGCGTCGAGGTCACGAGGATTCATCTCCATCGTCGTCGGGCACGCCCCCCGGCTCTCCGGGAATGACGTACCGCTCATCCAGCCACGAACCCAGATCGATCAATCGGCATCGCTCGGAACAGAAGGGACGGGATTTCGCCTCCTTCCAGATCACCCCTGCGCCGCACTGTGGACACTGAATCCTTCTCATCGCGTCTCTAGACTCTACCACTTCGCTCGCCTCACGCATTGTGAAACGCCCGACCTGGACGTACTGTCGCGTCCATCGTGGGGAAGCTCGAAGGGCTGACGATCGTGGCGTTCGAGCGGCGAAGAGCCGTGGAGCTCGAGCGGCTACTCGCACGACACCAGGCAACCTTGGTCTCCGCGCCCGCGCTTCGGGAGATCCCGCTCTCCGAGAACCCCGAGGCTCTCCGCCTTGTCGACGAGCTCCAGTCGGGGACCATCGGCGCGATCATCCTCCTGACCGGAGTCGGCACGCGAGCGCTCGTGGAAGCCGTCGAGTCCCGATGCCCGCAGCCGCAGTTTATCGAGCTGCTCCGGAGCGTCCCTCTGATCGCGCGCGGACCGAAGCCCGTCGCGGCGCTCCGCGAGCTCGGCCTGACCGCCAGACTCCGCGCGCCGGAGCCCAATACGTGGAGAGAGATCCTGGCCGAACTCGACAAGAGCTTCCCCGTCGAGGGCCTGCGCGTAGCCGTCCAGGAGTATGGCCGCACGAATCCTCATCTCACGGCCGGACTCGAAGCCCGCGGCGCGACCCCGCTCCCGATCCCCGTCTATCGGTGGGGCCTCCCAGAAGACCTCGGGCCGCTGCACGGCGCCATCGAGCGGCTGATCCGCGGCGACGCGCAGGTCGTCGTCTTCACGACCGCTGTTCAGCTCGATCACCTTCTCGAGGTCGCGGGGGAAGCGGCCGACGAGGTCGTGCGAGCCCTCCGAGAGAACACCGTCGTGGCCTCGATCGGCCCGTCGGCGACGGAGGCCCTTGTAGAGAAGGGGATCACGCCCGAGATCGAGCCGGAGCATCCGAAGCTCGGCTACCTCGTAGCCGCGATCGCCGAACGAGCAGCTGCGCTGGTCGCCGGCAAGGCCCGCCCCGGCTCGTGAAGCCCGAAGGTGCCAAAGCCAGTCGGCCCGATTAGGATGGGAACGATGAGCTCCGACGCCCCATTCCTCCTCGCTTGCCGACGCCAGAAGACGCCGTTCACGCCAATCTGGATCATGCGCCAAGCCGGCCGCTACCTGCCCGAATACCGCGCCGTCCGCCAGCGGTTCAGCTTCCTCGAACTGTGCAAGACACCTGAGGCGGCGGCCGAGGTCACGATACAGCCGATCGATCTCGTCGGGACCGACGCGGCCATCCTCTTTGCCGACATCCTGCTCATCCTGGAACCGCTGGGCCTCGGTCTCGAGTTCTCGCCGGGCGACGGGCCATCCCTCGCCAACCCCATTCGGAGCCCCGAGCAGGTCGCAAAGATGCCGCGGCCCGACGTTCAGGACTCGCTCTCCTACGTCTACGAGACCATCCGCCAGGTGCGCAGCGGGCTCGCCGACCGGGTGCCGCTCATCGGCTTTGCCGGTGCGCCGTTCACCCTGGCCTCCTACGCGATCGAAGGCGGCGGCTCGCGCAACTACCTCACCACGAAGCGCTTCCTCCTCGAGCACCCCGAGGCCTGGAACGAACTCATGGCACGGCTCGTCGACGTCACGGTCGACTACCTGAGCGGACAGGTCGACGCGGGCGCGCAGGCTCTGCAGATCTTCGACAGCTGGGTCGGCCACCTCGGCCCGGACGACTACCGAACGTCCGTACTGCCCCACATGCAGAACCTCTTCTCGCGGCTTCCGAAGAGCGTTCCCGTGATCCACTTTGGCACCGGAACGCTGGGACTGCTCGAGTTGATGACCCGAGGGGGCGGTGACGTGATCGGCCTCGACTGGCGCGTTCCGCTCTCCGAGGGTTGGCGCCGCATCGGACACGACCACGCCGTGCAAGGAAATCTCGACCCGGCGATTCTGTTCGCGCCCTTCCCGGTGATCCGAGAGAAGGTGCGTGCGCTGCTCGCGGAGGCCGACGGACGCCCGGGTCACATCGCCAATCTCGGGCACGGCGTCCTTCCGAACACGCCGGTAGACGGGGTTCGCTGCCTGGTCGATACCGTGCACGAGCTCAGTACGGGAGCGTGACCATGGAGGCCCAGCAGCGCCCACGCCTCGTCGTAATCGGCGCCGGAATCACGGGCCTCGCCGCCGCGCACCGGGCCTGGGAGAAATCGGGCGACAGCGTCGACGTGCGAGTTCTCGAGGCATCTCCGCGCGCCGGTGGCGTGATCGCGACCGAGAAGCAGGGGGAACTCCTCCTCGAGGGCGGGCCGGATTCGTTCGTCACCGACAAGCCCGGCGCGATCAACTTGTGCCGCCGAATCGGGCTCGAGGACGAGATCCACCCCACCCAAGAGCAGTTCCGCAAGACGCTGATCGTGTCCCGAGGACGCCTACACTCGATGCCCGACGCGTTTCAGTTGATGGCACCAGCAAAGCTCGGCCCGTTCCTGCGATCCCCGGTCCTCTCGTGGAAGGGGCGTCTGACCGCGCTGAAGGATCTGGTCCTTCCGCGCGGGGGACCCGCCGAAGGTGGCGACGAGAGTCTCGCGTCCTTCGTGCGCCGACGCCTCGGGGACGAGGTCCTCGACCGAATCGCACAGCCGATGATCGGCGGGATTTACACCGCCGACCCCGAGACGCTCTCCCTGGCCTCCACGATGCCGCGCTTCATCGACATGGAACGCGATCACCGAAGCGTGGTACTCGCGCTCGCAGCCCGGATGCGTCAAGCGCCGAACGAAGCGGCGAGCGGACCTCGGTACGGAATCTTCGTCTCTCTGCGCGGCGGGATCGGTGCCCTCGTCGAGAGGCTCGTCGAACGGCTCCCGCCGGGGGCCTTGCGAACGAATGCTCCGGTCGCCCGGATGACGCGAGACGAAGCCGGGCCGCGTCCTTGGAAAGTACACCTCGAGAACGGCGACGCCGAAGAGGCCGACGCGGTCATCGTGAGCGCACCGGCCCAACGGGCGTCGACCCTGCTGTCCGACTTCGACGGCGCACTCGGGGCGGGACTCGGGGAGATCGCCTACTCCTCCGCGGCGATCGTGTCCCTCGCGTATCGACGCGCCGATGTTCCGTTCGCGCCCAAGGCGTTCGGATTCGTGGTTCCCTTCGTTGAAGGACGAAAGATCATTGCGGGGTCGTTCTCCAGCATCAAATACGCCGGCCGCGCACCCGAGGATCAACTCCTTGTTCGCATCTTCGTCGGCGGAGCGCTCCAGCCCGAGGTCCTGGAGAACGACGATACCGCGCTCGCCGCCCTCGTCCGTGAAGAGCTTCGCGACCTCCTCGGGATCCGATCGGAACCGAGCCTCACGCGGATCCACCGATGGCCGTCCTCCATGCCGCAGTACTACGTCGGGCACGCGGGCCGAGTCCGCCAACTCGAGCAACAAGCCGCCGCCCACCCCGGGCTTGCACTCGCCGGGAACGCCTACCATGGTGTCGGCCTCGCCGACTGCATTCGAGATGGAGAGGAGGCCAGCGCACGGATGCTCGGCTATCTCCAGACAAGCGGACGCTCCGAGGGACCAGTCACCACATGAACCGATTCATCACCATCGAGGGCGTCGAGGGCGCGGGGAAGACGACGCAAGCCGCGCGACTTGCCGACGTACTCCGGCGCGAAGGGCACGACGTCGTCCTGACCCGCGAGCCCGGGGGAACGGATCTCGGGCGCCGGCTTCGGCACCTCCTCCTGGACGAGTCGTCTCTCGCACCGACGCCGCAGACCGAGCTTCTCCTCTATCTGGCCGATCGCGCCGAGCACGTTCAGCGCCTCATCCAGCCGGCGCTGGAGAAGGGCTCGGTCGTCATCGCCGACCGCTTCTCCGACTCGATGGTCGCCTATCAGGGCCACGGGCGAGGCGTGCCCGTCGAGACGGTTCGCAGCCTCGACGACTTCGCCCGCGGGGGCATCGAGCCCGCGCTCACCTTCGTGCTCGACCTCCCTCCCGAAGAGGGCCTCGAGCGCATCCGCGCCACCCGTTCCGGCGACCGCCTAGAGAACGAGGACATCGAGTTTCACCGCCGCGTACGAGCGGGGTTCCAAACCATCGCGGCGGAGTACCCCCAGCGGGTCACCGTGCTCGACGCGCGCAGCGACGTACCCGCCGTCGCGGCCGAGATTGCCGCACTGGCTCGCAAGCATCTCGGAGCGCCCGCGTGACCTTCGAGTCGATTCGAGGTCAGGACGGAGCCATCCAATCAATCCGTCGTGCTCTCGGGCGCGGCCGCCTCTCCCACGCGCTCATCTTCGCGGGGCCCGGGGGCGTCGGCAAAGGCATGGCGGCACACGCACTCGCGACGGCCCTCTTCTGCAAGAACGACCCCGGACTGGGCTGCGGCGCCTGCGAAGACTGCCACCTAATGGAGACGGGGGGCCATCCCGATCTCTTCGTCGAGGATCTGGCCCGTGCCCGGGAAGAGAAGCCGACGGCCAGCCGACTCTCGATCGACCAGATCCGGCGGACGAGGTCCCAGCTCGCGATGCGCGGCGTTCGCGGGAACAAGAAGGTGGGCCTGATCGACCAGGCGGAGCTGCTCTCGATCGACGCGCAGAACGCGCTGCTGAAGACGCTCGAGGAACCGCCCGGCGAAACGACCCTCGTGCTCGTCTCCACGAACGCCGACGCGCTGCTCACGACCATTCGGTCCCGCTGCCAGACCCTCCTGTTTGCACCTCTCGAGCGAGAACTCCTGCAGGAACTCCTGGTGAACGACGGAACCGATCCTGAGGTCGCCAAGCACGCCGCCGCACTCGCCGAGGGTAGCCTCGATCGCGCGCGATCACTCGCCGCCGAGGGAGGACTCGAGTACACCGCCGAACTTCGCGGTAAGCTCGCAACACTACCGAAACTCAGGCTCCCCCAAGTGCTCGATCTCGCCGCGGAGCTGGCGGCGCCACGCGGCGAGAAGGGGCAGGCGCAGCAACAGCTGAACCGGGCGACGGTGCTCGATTGGTGCCGGGACCAGCTTCTCGAAGCAGCCCGCGCCACCGAGTCGACGGACGCCGCAGGCACCGACGACGAAGCCGAAGCCCACGATCGGCTGCACGAGATTCGTCGGGCGCTCCGGCGAGCCGATCGCGCCTATGCTATCAACCGGGAGTTCGAGAGGAACGCGAACTCCCACCTCGCCTGGGACCGCCTGCTCTTGGATCTGCGCGAATCTCGTTAGTCCCATGGAAGAAACCCACGAACAGGAAGCCCCCGAGGTCGCTCCGACGGCAGACGTCGTCGACGTCCGCTTTCGCGTTCCCGGTCGAGCCCGCGCATTCGACGCCACCCGGGTCGAGACCCGCGCCCAAGACCTCGTCGTCGTCGAGACGGACCGAGGTCCGGAGCTCGGCGAGGTCATGGCACCCGCTCGGCCTCGCTGGCCGAACGAAGCCAAGACGAAGCTGCCTCGCGTCCTTCGGACGGCCGACGCGAACGACATCAAGCGCGCGGACCACAACCGTCTTCAAGAACGGGCTGCCGAACAGCACTTCGCCGAGCAGGCGCGAGCCCTCAAAATACGCGCGAAGCTAAGCCGAGTCGACTATCGCTTCGACGGCGGCAAGGCCGTCTTCTATTTCATCGGAGACGACCGACTCGACGCTCGGGGTCTCGCCCGCGATCTCGCGCAGAAGCTCCATACACGGGTCGAGATGAGACAGCTGGGCCCGCGCGACGCGACGCGCATAGTCGGCGGGATCGGCCCCTGCGGCCGAGAGCTCTGCTGCAGTAGCTGGATGCGCGACTTCGGGCCGGTGTCGATCAAGATGGCCAAGGCGCAGGACTTGTCGATGAACCCGTCGAAGCTCGCCGGGATGTGTGGCCGCCTCAAGTGCTGCCTCCGCTACGAGTACGACACCTACCTGACGCTTCGCCGATCCCTGCCCCGGATCGGCAAGAAGGTGAAGAGCATCAAAGGGAACGGCGTCATCGTACGCCAGGTATTGCTGAAGCAGTCCGTCCAGATCGAGCTGGAAGACGGTGAAGTCGTGGAGTGCTCCCTCGAAGAGTTGGTCGAACGCCGGCCGCCGGAAGCGAAATCGTAATCGAATGTCGGACCGCGCCTACATCACGACCCCGCTTTACTACGTCAACGCCGAGCCCCACCTGGGCTCGACGTACACCAACGTGGTCGCGGACACTCTCGCCCGCTTCCAGCGGCAGCGCGGCGTCCCGACGGTCCTCCAGACCGGTACCGATGAGCATGGCGAGAAGATCGCCGAGACCGCGCGTGAAGCCGGAGTCAGCCCGAAGGACTTCGTCGACGACGTCGCCGCGAAATTCCAGGCCACGTGGGACTCGTGCGGCATCGAGTACGACAACTTCATCCGCACCTCGAACCCGGCGCACATCGAGTTCGTCCAGGGCGTCCTCGCGCGCCTGCACGAGAACGACGACATCTACTTCGGCTCGTACGAAGGGCTCTACTGCATCGGTTGCGAACGCCTCTACACCGAGAAGGAACTGAAGGACGGCCTCTGCCCGGATCACCTCACCAAACCGAGCGAGGTATCCGAGCCGAACTACTTCTTCCGCATGGCGAAGTATCAGGACGCCGTGCGCGAGCACATCGAGAAGAACCCCCGGTTCATCCACCCGGAGGGCTACCGCAATGAGACGCTCGCGATTCTTCGCGACGACCTCGGTGACTTGTGCATCTCACGTCCGAAGGAGCGGCTCTCGTGGGGCATCGAGCTGCCCTTCGATTCAAACTACGTTACCTACGTCTGGTTCGACGCTCTCCTGAACTATGTGAGCGGGCCCGCCACTCTCGGGAGACTCGACGAGCTCTGGCCAGCCACGCTGCACCTCATCGGCAAGGACATCCTGAAGCCACATGCGGTCTTCTGGCCCACGATGCTTCTCGCCGCCGGCTTCCCGCTATATGACCGGCTTGGCGTGGGGGGCTTCTGGTCGAGCGGTGGACACAAGATGTCGAAAAGTCTTGGCAACGTCGCCAAGCCTCTCGAGCTGCGCGACAAGTACGGCATGGACGCGCTGCGCTACTTCTTACTGCGCGACATGGCCTTCGGCCAGGACGCCGACTTCACCGAGCAGGCGCTCATCACAAGACTCAACGCCGACCTCGCGAACGGACTCGGCAACCTCGTGAGCCGCACGCTCGCGATGAGTAACAAGTACTTCGATGGGCAGATCCAGCCGCGCCTCCCCGAGGAGCCGGCCGACGCTGCCCTTGCGGCCGCGTTCGCAACCGCCCGGACTCAGCTCGACCAACACATCGACAACCTCGCATTCCACCGAGGACTCGGTGCCGTGTGGGAGGCGATCGACGCAGCGAACAAGTACGTGGCCGACCAGGCCCCTTTCAAGCTCGTGAAGGACGAAGCGCAGCGCCCACGCGTCGGTGCGATTCTGCACAATTGCGTCGAAGCGTTGCGGGTCGCAGCGCAGCTCTGCGCGCCCGTCCTACCCGAGTCGGCCGAGAAGATCCGAGAGGCACTCGGGCTTTCGTCCGATCGCTTCGCCGATCTCGATCTGGCCTGGGGTGACGCGTTCCAGGACGGGCACGCCCTCGGCGGCCCGATCAATCTGTTCCCCCGCGTCGAGGCCTAAGCCCCCCTCCCGAACCTAGGGCGTCCGGGGCGTTCGGCCGGCGCCTTCACGACATTCGCGACAGATGCCGTAGAGTTCCATCCGATGACGCGCGAGCACGAAGCCCAACCGCTCGGAGATCTCTTCCTGGAGCGCCTCGAGGCCCGGATCGTTGAACTCGACGATCCTGCCGCACTTGTCGCAGATAAGATGATCGTGGTGCTCTTCGTCGCTCTCTGAGTTCTCGTAGCGCGTTTGGCCGTCGGCGAAGTGCCGCTCCTCGGCGAGTTCGCAATCCTTCAGCAGCTTGATGGTGCGGTAGACGGTCGCGTACCCCACCCGCTCGTTCACCTTGCGAACCTCCTGATAGAGGTCGTCGATGCTCATGTGACGAGTGGACGCGAAGAAGACGCGCGCGATGTCGTCTCGCTGGGCCGTGGACTTGAGCCCCTTCTCCTTCAGCGCTCGCCGGAAAGCGGAGAACCTCTCCGTGCGCGATTGCATGTCGCTGCGTTAGAAGCGCCGCGCCCAATTGTCAACGCGCAGCGTCGCCTACTGGGCGGGAACGGGCTCGCCGCCGCGGATCATGACGAGCACTTCCTCCGAAAGGGGCACTCCGGACAGGTCGCGTCCCGAGAGGGCACCCAGGAGCAAGTCGACCTGGATGTCCGGCGCCAGCTCCGATTCCACGAGGAGAATCTCCTGGTCGTCGACGCGGCAGAGCCCACTGCGCACGTGATAGCCAACCTCACGAAGCAGCCTCTCGCGGCGCACACGGATGCCGATCGACTCGGCGGCCGTGCGCAGCTCGGCGATCAGCGCTTCGAGCTTCTCTTCCTTCGCGCGATCTTTCGCGGAGCCTCGGCGGCGTGCCGAAGCGGGCGGACGCTTTCGAACCTTAGATTTTGTGGCTCTAGCCATGTAGCCGCGCTACTATACGGCGCGAAACGCCGTTGTAAAGAGAAGCAAACTACGCAAGACACTGCGCGTCGGCAGAACTCTGGCCTCATCATCGGGAGCAGAAGATGATCAAGAGCATCATCGTAGGCTTAGACGGCTCGGACCATTCGCGAAGTGCCCTTCGGTACGCCACCTGGTTGGCGCGACAGTTCGACGCCACCGTGACGGGCCTCCACGTGGTCGACATCGTCTCGATCGAGGGATCGTTCTTCCACGACATCTCGGGCTCGCTGGGGTTCGAACCGTACCTCGACTTCACCTCCAAGATGCGCGAGGCGCTTCAGGATCGCGGCGCCGCGATCCTCGAAGAGTTTAGTCAGACCTGTCACTCCGAAGGCATCCGGTCGGAAACCGCTCTGCAGATAGGGATCGTCCCGAGTGAGATCTGTGAGCGCGCACGCGAAGCCGATCTCGTGGTGCTCGGGAACCGCGGCGTCAATCAGCGATTCACCACCGGCCTCCTCGGAGGCGTCACGGAGAGCGTGACGCGGCAGTGCTCCAAGCCGGTCCTCGTCACCCCACTCGAGTTCCAGACGCCTGCCGCTCCCTTGCTCGCGTATGATGGCAGTGAGCGAGCCAGCGCCGCGATGCACGTCGCTGCCGAGGTTTGTTCGCAGCTCAGCCTACCCCTCTCGGTCCTGACGGTGTGCCGCGACGCGGAGCAGGGCGACCGCGTACTCGACCAGGCCCGGCGCTACCTCTCCTCGTACTCTCTACCTGCGTCGACAAAGGTGATGGACGGCCACGCATACGAGACGATCCCGAGCGAGATCACGAGCCACGGATACGACCTGGTGTTCATGGGGTCGCACGGACACGGCCGCGTCATGGAGTTCGTTCTAGGCAGCACGACCGAGTACGTGCTCAGGAACGTGCCCTGCCCAGTGTTCCTCAGCCGCTGAGACGGTTCGTCTTGATCTTCGGCCGTCCCCGGTGCTTCCACTGATTTCGGCCGGGCACGGGAGCCACTACCGGTTCCGCTTGAATCCCACAGGCGTCACGCCTCACTCCGTGGCAAGACCCACTCCTTCACCAAGGACCACCCAGAACAGCAGGCCGCGTCGTCGGGGTCGGACCGTCCGAGTTACAGCGGGCCACGGGTCGGGGGCGAACTCAGGTACGCTCGCCGGTGGCGTCTCGGCCCGAAGCCGCGTCTTTGGACGTATTCACGTCAGGCCCCGCGGAGTCGTCCTGACGCGCTTCGTCATCGGCGAGGTCGAGCAGGTTCCGCAGTCGGACCTCGATCTCTCGCAGGCCGTTCTCGAGCCGTTCCACCTCGGGGCCGATTCCGGGGACTTCACGAAGCCGGCTGACCGACTCCTTCAGACCTTCGTCCACGCGGCGCTGAAGATCGTCGATCCGGCGGCGCGACGTCTCGAGCATGTCGTCGATGATGCCAGCACCGGGGGCACTCTCGGGAACGAACTCCGATACACGCTTCTCGGCGGCCTCTCGCATCTCGCCGAAGGCCTCCATGCCCTGCTTGGTCGCTTCGGCGATCGCGTCGCCGCCGTAGCGGACCAGGTCCTGTAGGACGGGCAGCGAAAGGAAGCTCTTCTTCTTCCGCTCATCCTCGAGGATGATCTGGGCGAGGGTCACGGCTGTGAGATCTTCACCGGACTCGTTGTCGGTGACTTCGACCTCGTCACCCCGCCGGACAAAGGCGGCAACATCGTCCAGAGCGACATAACGACTGCTGGTCGTGTCGTACAGCTTGCGGTTGGCATAACGCTTTACGACGCGGCGCATTGTCGTGCTCGGTAACACTCACCCCAGAAGCGGGCAAGGATACGGCTGCCATACGCCTGCATCAGGATCCCCGCCCTAGGCGGTCGGGCGACGCTCTGTCAGGACCTTGAAAAACTCTGGGGTTTCTCCCGCTCGCACAAATTTGTCCACGGGTAAGAGCTCGCACCCAACCACCCGGTGTGAGAATCAGCCCCGCGGTCCCTGCACTTTTCCGGCGCGAACGAACAACCCCACCGCAGGCGGTTACGTACATGAACACCAGCGCACAATACCGTCACTTTCGTAACGCCGTGCGGCGCGGCTCATAACGCCTAAGTGCCCTCCCAGAATTTCGCCCGAAATCCCTCAAACGTTTGATTTTTCAAGTTATTGACCTGGCAATCTCGTGACACGGACCGACAGCACCGACCATGGCGTCATCCTTGCTGTAATCGGCTGAGCGTCGCAACGAACGGATCCGCGACGAATCTACCGACCCCACAAACGAGAGATCAGGAGAGTGCGCATGGCCCGCCACGACGATGCACGTGACACGACTACCCCCCGATCCGAGTTCATGGGTCTCGTGGGGTCCCACCCCTCCATGCAACGCGTCTTCAACCTGATCCGGAAGGTCGGCCCGTCCCAGAGCGCGGTCCTGATCACAGGCGAGAGCGGGACGGGCAAGGAGTTGGTGGCGCGTGCGCTGCACGAGCTCTCGGGGCAGAAATCCCGCAACTTCGTCCCGGTCCACTGCGGCGCCATTCCCGAGGAGCTCCTCGAGAGCGAACTCTTCGGCCATGTGAAGGGCGCGTTTACCGGCGCCCTCGCCGCTCGAACCGGCCGATTCCAGCTCGCCAACGGCGGCAGCATCTTCCTCGACGAGATCGGTGAAATGAGCCCGCGGTTCCAGGTGAAGCTCCTTCGCGTGCTCGAGGACGGCTCCTTCGAGCCCGTCGGAGCGACCTCGACGCTACACACCGACGTCCGCGTCATCGCGGCGACCCACCGGGACCTCCGGACGATGGCCAAGGAGGGCGGATTTCGCGAAGACCTCCTGTACCGCCTCGATGTCGTCGAGATTCATCTTCCAGCCCTCCGCGAGCGGCGCGAAGACATCCCGCAGATAGCCGAGCACTTCTTGACGAAGCTCCGCGAGACCCGCGGAATACCTCGGTTCGAACTCGCTCCAGAGACCCGTCGCAAGCTGATGGCCTACGACTGGCCGGGTAATGTCCGCGAGCTCCGCAACGTCCTCGAGCGCGCCGCCGTTCTGGCCGAAAACCCGGGCGTGATCGTCCCGGCTGACCTACCCGACTGGATCGCAGCGGCAGCCGGCGCCGAGACGCCCCTCCCCGCGACCTCGCGCGACTTCGTGAGCCCCTGGGACTTTGGGGCCGAAGGCACTGATTTCTATAAGGAAATGGAGAATTTCGAGCGCAGGATGATCGGTCGGGCGCTGCAGCTCGCAGGCGGTAGCAAGCGCGAAGCGGCCCGCCTGCTGCAAGTGAACCGCACCACACTGCTCGAGAAGCTGAAGAGGCGCGGTTGGGAGATGCGCGGTGGGTCCCTCGAGCCCGTCGAGGCCCCCGCGGCCACGCCGGACGCCTGGCAGGGCCTCCGCCGCGGCCAGGCTTCGTTTCAGCCGGGCCAGGCCGCCCTCGAACTCCAGAAGCCGATCGCCGTCACGGGGAGCTGAGCCGGAAATCGTAGAGGGTCCGGGAACAAGTCCCCGGACCGCGCAGGCCCTGTAAGAAGTGGGCGGTACCGTGCGTCTCTCCTCGGAACCCTTCGGCTCGTGGTGCCCGCGTTTGGACATCGTTGTCGAGTGGGCTCCAGCTGGGAAGAACCTCGACTTCGGGGGCCGATCGGCTGGTTCAGTTGTAATGGGCTAGGGGAGTTGCTAGGAAAAAGCCGTCTTTTCGAGGGGCTTGTACCAGAGGAGCGAGAACGTGCCCACGGCGCGTTTCAGCTGGGCGAATAAGGCCGCGGGCAACTCGTCTTCAATATTCTGGATTTTGTACATGAGGTCTGAGGGATCTCTTGGGTGGCGTTTCCGTCCGGTTTCTTCAAAGGCACCGACGGAAAGAAAGGAGCTTTGACGTGAAGTACGAGAGGAGTTGGCTGGTCGCGCTGGCCATGACAGGCGCGATGGTTTTGGGGCTGAGCGGGACGAGCTCTGCGAACCAGGACGAAATGAGCTCGTACACGCAGCCGGGCGCACAGCTCGTTCTGCCGTACGACACCAACGAAGAACGTGTGACCTTCCTTGTGGCCAGCAACATCAGCGGCCGCCAGGTTTCGACGCACTGGGTCTTCTGGAACGAGGGCTGTGACGAGGAAGTGAATTTCTCGATCTGCCTCACGCCTAACGACACGGTCGTCGTCGATCCGTCTAACATGCAGGCCATCGGGCGGGACAACGAGGGCATTGGTCCTGAGATCTCGCTCACCGGCGTGCGGGGTGTTGCCACGGTCGTCGCGTACGAGACCGATGACGAGTGCGCTGCGTTCACCTCGAGCAGCAGCATCGCCGACGACGCGATCGTGGGTTCGTTCACGTTCGCGGACACCGTTGACGGCTACTCGTTCGGTAACGACGCCCTCGCCCTCGGCACCATCGGTGGCGCAGTGCAGGTTCCCGAGCCCGATGTCGGCAACGACTACGAGTTTGTCGTGCAGACGTTCAACCCGAGCACCGTCGAGGCCAGCCTCGTCGTCCTGACCCACCTCGAAGAGCAGGCGAGCGATGGGACGGTCATCCCGGCTAAGGGTCAGCTCCGCTTCTCGACGAACTTTGTCGACACCACGGAGATCCCGACCTCGCTGCCGGATACGACGGTCAGCTGCACCTCGTTCTACAGCGTGGCTGGTGGGGACAATTCACTCATCCCGGCCGCGACGACGGTGGAGACCTCGGGTATCATCCGACTCCAGCCGCAGTCGGGTCTCACCAATGGCGACGATTACCTCTACGGTATCGTTGGCCAGGCAGTTGTCGCCTACGGTGCCAGCTCGAGCGTGAAGGTCGAAGAGGTCCCTGGTTCGGCCTCGCCGGCTTTCATCGACGGCATGGACAACAGCCTGTTCTAGATCCCACTCGGATCTAGCAGCAGTGCGAAGCGGCGCCCGGGGGAGACCCCGGGCGCCGTTTTTTTTTGGTGCGCCGTCTGCGGTGCAGAGTGCCTGCGCACCGCGGCACAGCGCACATGAAACCTTGCGCAGTCAGATCGTTTCTGCCCTTATCCGTTGGTGCTCCCGCCTCGCCTCGGACTGACGCTCATCGCTACTTTCTGGCTTCTCTCGTGGGCAACCATCGCCTCTGCACAGTTTGGCGTAGGACAGGGAGGTGGCGGCCAGGGCGGTGCTCCCCCCCAGGGCCAGGCGCAGCAAGCCCCCGGGACTGCCGGCGGCTCCGACGTTGACGAGCTCGGCGGCCAGCTCCGCGATGCGGACCCCACGATCCGCCTCGAGGCCGTGAAGGCCCTCGCGGACGCGAACAAGGACGAAGACGCGATCCAACACCTGATCGACGCGACGGCCGACGTCGATACCCGCGTTCGCCTCAAGGCCATCGATTGCCTGGGCGAAGCCCGCGCGAGCGCCGCGACTCCGGTCCTCGTGCAGACCCTGTACCTACGCGACAGCAAGCCCTGGCTGAAACAGCGAGTCCTCGTAGCGCTCGGCAAGATCGGTGATCCCCGCGCCGCGAAACCCATCGCGGACTTTCTCGAACGAGACGCCGAAGCCAACTTGATCGGTACGGCAATCTTCTCGCTCGGCGAGATCGGCAACGAAGGGTCGATTCCTGCGCTGCGCGACATGGCGCAGGGAACCGAAAACGAACGCCTTGCACTGCTGGCGAACGATGCAATCGGCAAGATCCAGCAACGCCAGGTAAACCCAGAGATCGAAATCCAGGCATTGCGGCCGCAACCGGGCGACATCCAGCGACCGGCCAGCGCAAGCGCCGGTGCGCCTCTCGCCGGCTTCTGAAGTCGGCAGGGCACAAGGAGCCCTCGCATGGCACAAGATGACAAGCCGACGCTGACGACCGCGTCCGGCATCCCCGTCGCACCCCTCTACGGCCCGGACGACGCGAAGAACTCCCTGGGCGAGCCCGGGGCCTATCCGTTCCTCCGTGGTCCGTACGAGACCATGTACCGCGACCGTCGCTGGACCATGCGCCAGTTCGCGGGATTCGGAAGCCCGGAAGACACCAACCAGCGCTTCCGCTTCCTTCTCGACCAGGGGCAACAGGGGCTCTCCACCGCTTTCGATATGCCCACTCTGATGGGGTACGACTCCGACCATCCGCGCTCGCGCGGTGAAGTCGGGCGCGAAGGCGTCTCGGTCTCGACGCTCGAGGACATGCAGATCCTCTTCGACGAGATTCCGCTCGATAAGGTCACCACGTCGATGACCGTGAACTGCACCGCGTCGGTCCTCCTCGCGATGTACCTCGCGATCGCCGAGGAGCGCGGTGTGCCCTGGACCTCCCTGGGCGGCACCATCCAGAACGACATGCTGAAGGAGTTCATCGCTCAGAAGGAGTGGATCTCTCCTCCCGAGCCCTCCGTCCGCGTCGTGGCGGACATGATCGAGTTCTGCACGCGCGAGGTTCCGCGATGGCACGCCGTCTCGATCAGCGGCTACCACATCCGCGAAGCCGGCTCGACGGCTGTGCAGGAACTCGCGTTCACGCTCGCCGACGGCATCGCCTACGTCGAGGAGGTCGTAAAGCGCGGCACGTTCACGGCCGACGACATCGGCCCCCGACTCTCCTTCTTCTTCGACGTCCACAACGACTTCTTCGAGGAGATCGCAAAACTCCGCGCGGCACGCCGACTGTGGGCCCGGATCATGCGCGAGCGCTTCGGCGCCACGAAGGACGAGGCCTGCCGACTGCGGATGCACGCGCAGACTGCAGGCGTGACGCTCACGGCGCAGCAGCCGCTCAACAACATCGTACGCGTGGGACTCCAAGCGCTCGCCGGAGTACTCGGCGGAGTGCAATCGCTCCACACGAATTCGTTCGATGAGACCCTCGCACTGCCGACGGAACAATCGGTCATGGTCGCACTCCGCACCCAGCAGATCATCGCTGAGGAGAGCGGTGTCGCGAATACCGTCGATCCGCTCGGCGGTAGCTACGCGCTCGAGGCTCTTACCGACAAGATCGAAGCAGAGGCCGAAGCTTACATCGCCAAGATCGACGACCTCGGCGGGATGGTGCCCGCCATCGACAAGGGCTATCCGCAGCTCGAGATCGCCGAGGCCGCCTACCGGGAGCAGAAGGCGTTCGATGCAGGCCAGAACATCATCGTGGGCGTGAACGGCTACGAGGCCCCCGAAGAACGGCCCATCGATACGTTGCACATCCCGATGGAAGTCGAAGACCGACAGGTCGATCGCGTTCGGCGCTTCAAGAAGAATCGCGATGCAGCGCTCGCTCGCGAATCCCTGGCCGAGGTCCGCACCGCAGCCCAATCGGGGGCGAACCTGATGCCTCCGTTGGTGCGCGCAGTGAAGAACGGCTGCACCGTGGGTGAGGTCTCCGACATCTATCGCGCCGTCTTCGGCGAATACCGCGACCCCGCCCACATTTGATCTCCATGCTGCCGCACTCGCGCACCGCTGTCACGCTCGTCACCGCTTGCGTGATCGGGCTCGGAGCTCTGGCCGCCGGCCCGGCCCAGGGGGAATCCGCTCGGCCCTGCAACCTCTATTACCCGCTGCCCGCCGGCGGGACCTGGACGTACTACGAGGGACCGCTCGACGGGAAGCCGCGCGTCGAGAAGCTGGTTGTCGTGAAGTCCGTCGAGGGCACCACAGCCCGCCGAACCGCGATCGTCGAACAATCGGTCCGCACCCCGGGAGCGCCCGGTGTCGCCGCCGGCCAAGCACAAAGCACGGTGCATTGTGACAACGGCCGGATCGGAATGACCGTTCAAGGCGTGGCGCAGGGCAGGGAAGGGGGCCGAACGTCCAGCGGCACCGTCACCGCGGAGATCCCCGGGATCGCGCCCGCAGCCAAACTCGTTGCCGGCTACCGGTGGAAGTCCAAGAGCCTGATCAAGGCGACGGATGACGAACTACGGTCCGTTACTGAGGGGCACCGGGAGAACCGCGTCGTCGGTTTCGAGCCGGTTACCGTGCCGGCAGGTCGATTCGACCGCGCGTTGAAGATCGAGTCGGTCGAGACCCTCCAGCAACAGGGACAAGGGCGAACCGCGCGCCAGGAACTCCTCGAGTGGTACGTCGCCAACGTGGGACTGGTGAAGCGAGAGACCCGAGTGCGCAGCGGCAACAACGCCGCAACGAGCGTGGAGGTCCTGGTGAAGTCCAGTCTCCTCTCCGCGACACGCTAGTTCGCCTAGATCCGCTCGACGAGCCCGCGGGACCCATCGATCCGGACCCGCTCGCCGGATCGAAACGCGGTCGTCGCCCCCGCCAGACCCACGACCGCCGGGATCCCTAGCTCCCTCGCGATGATGGCTCCGTGCGAGAGGAGACCGCCGACCTCGAGCACCAGACCGGACGCCAGAGACAAGTACGAGGTCCAGGCCGGATCCGTAGCCGCAGCGACGATCAGATCTCCGCGCTGAACCGATTCGAGTTCGTCCGCCGATCGCACGACGCGGATCGGTCCGACGATCGTCCCCGGAGACGCCGGCGTGCCGCGAAGCTCGGTTGCCCCTTGTCCGTTCGAGCCAGAGCCTCGGTCAGACGATTGCGGGCGCTCCCCATCATCGTCTCCCCACACCACTGCAGGCGGCATGGCGTCCCCATACCGCTCGTACTCCTCTCGACGCCGTGCTGCGCTGTCCGCGAGTGCGCCCCCCTCCCGCGGGCGCAGCAAGACGCCCTCGAGCTCCTCCACCGTCAGATAGAACACGTCGGCTTCGGACCGGAGCAATCCCCGTGCGGCCAGATCATCAGCCGCCGCACGGGCGAGCGATCGAAAAGCCGCCAGGAAGTAGTCGGCGTGGTAGCGCATGTTCTCGCGGACGGCGTAGTACTCCTGACACCATCCAAGGCCCGCCTCGAAGAGCTTCCAGCGCACCGCACCCCCGAGTCCGCTTCCGATCGTCCGCCGCGCACGCTCGAGTACGACCGCCGGATCCGGCCGCGCCGCCGCGGGTTCGGACCTCGCCAGACGGCGGACCATCTCCACCAGAACCTCCGGCCGCTCACCCCACGTCGGGAACACGAGATCGCGCCCGACCAGCCGATGCCCATGACGGCGCCGAACCTCACCCAGCGCACGGCCGAACTCGCCGAGCTCCCCGCGGCCTGCGGCTTCCACCACATCGGCCGAAGAGAACTCCATGACCGTCGCCCGCAGCCGGGGGTCGGCACGCACCGAGTCCGCCAGTGCGGACAGCTCCGCGTGCACTTCGAAGGTTCGGATTCCCGGAATGCCCGCGACGAGCAAAGCGAGCGACTCCTCTTCCGGCAACCATTCGCGGGAAAGATGGGCGGTTAGATGGAAGAAGACGTAGGCGTAGATCATCGCCCAGCTCACGACGTCGAGGAAGCGTCCGAGACGTTCGCGAACTCGGCCGATCTGCTCTGCGATCTCGGTGGCCGACGCGCCCGGCCGGACCGCGAACCCTGCCAGTTCTTCGGAGACCCGCGCTGCTTCCTCGCGAAAGAGATCTGCACGCGACCATGGTGTCCAGCCGCGCTCGTTCCAGGTGAGCCGCGCCACCGTCGCGACCGTCCTCGGGTCATACAGTGCCCGCTGCCCACCGCTCAGGTCCCCTCGCAATTCTTCGGGGAGAAGCGCGAGCACTCCGTCGCTCAGGAAGACACCCGGCACCTCCTGCATCACGTCATGAATCAGCGAAGCGTTGACGTAGACGTGCCCACGGATCAGCCGGAAGACCGGCTGGCGGCTCGCCTCGAGCAACCCCGCCTGCCGCAATCGTTGCTGCGCCATGTGCTCGGCCATCTGCTCGGCGAGAATCGAGAAGGTGAGCGGTGTCACGACCCCCGACCACAGCTCGTCCGCGGCGCGCCGGCTCCAGGCAATGGGTGTCGTCACCCCCGTGGCTTATCGCGACTCCACGTGCGCCGCTACGGACGAACAGGTTGTCAGTGATCCACTCTGCGAGTAAGCTCGGCGTAGACGCGCGAGCGACTTCCCGAGCGGATGTCCTGCCACGAGAACCAGCTCGCCACGGAAAGCAGCGTTATGGCGGCAGAACGAGGTCAGTCGTCGCAAAAATTGGTCTACCTGCGAGACCACACTCCGCGGCCGCGATCCCGCATCGCGCGCAACAGCCAGCGCTCCACACCACCGCCGGCAGATCTTGCATCGGAAGCAACGTGGCTCGCGCGGTCCTTGCTAGTAGTTGCCGGCGGGCTCCTTCTGTACTGGATGGGACTGGCCAGCGGGACGTCGCACCCGGGTGGCAGCGAATCCTGGCGCTGGGCTTCGTCTCACGCCCTGCCGCACCTCTTCCTTGCCGGCAGCGCGGCCTTCACGGCCCGCACCCTGCTCCGGTCCGAGGAGAGGGCCCATCTTTTCGTCGCGCTCGTGGCCGGTGCGCTGATCGTGCTCGCACTCGAAGGTCTCACCCGCGCCGTGATCGGAGGCGATCTCGGCGACCTGTCCCTGAGCGTTCGCACCGACGTACTGGTTCATACGGGAACGCTCGCCATCGGGGTCTGGGCCGCCTCGTTCGCCGTGCGCTCGGACAGCCGCCCGGCAGCGGCTTGAAGATTCAGCCGTGAAGGGACACGACGCCGGAGCCGAAGTCGAGTTTCTCAGCGACCGGTACGGGCGGCCGCTCGACCTGGCCCACACGCTTCCCGACACGTCGTTCCGCCCCGTGAGCACGCGGCGTGAGGCCGAAGTCGCGATGGCGATCCGTCGGCCGAACGGGAAGATCCTCCTTCAGACCAAAACGAACTACCCCGGCGGAGTCTTCCGGATCCCTACCGGGGGACTGAAACGTGGCGAAGCCATCGAGCGCGCGCTGCTACGCGAAACCCAAGAAGAAACCGCTCTCGACGTCGACATCCGCGAGTTCATCGCGGTCTTGAGCTATCGCTCGAAGTCGAAGGAAGTCGTCTTCAAGAGCTACCTCTTTCTGCTCGACGAGACCGGGGGCACGTTGCAGGAAGAGGATCCCGAAGAGGGGATCACGGGATGGATCGAAGCCGACACGGCGGAGCTTCGCTCCACCGCGCAACAACTCCGCACGGGACCGAAGAGCTGGCGCAACTGGGGAGACTTCCGGGCGCTCGTGATCGACGCACTCCTACCGGCCCTCCAGTAGGAGCGCCGGCTACGCGACCATCGTGCGATTCGGATCCCGGTTGCGGTCCGAGTCACGGATCTTGGCGTCCGCGAGAGCCTCCTTTAGCGCATCGCCCTCGAGGTTCTCGGCGGCTTCCAGGGTGGCGGCGAGACGATCGACGCCACGACGGCGCTCGGAGAGGAGCTGTCGAGCTCGCGCGTGCGACTGGCGCACCAAAGCCGCGACCTCGTCATCGATCGCCTCGGCCGTTGCCTCGCTCGCGGATTGAGGTCGCCCGAGAACATCCCCAAGGAAGGCCGACTCGCGCCGACCAAAGCTCAGGGGGCCGAGTTTTTCGCTCATCCCGTAGAGACACACCATCTCGCGCGCAAGCTGCGATGCCCGCTCCAGGTCGTCCTGCGCACCTGTACTGATATCCCCGAACACAATTTCCTCGGCGACACGCCCGCCGAGTAGGACGGCGAGTCGATCGAGCAACTCCGCTCGTCGCATCAAAACGCGGTCCTCGGTCGGAAGCTGCATGGTGAACCCGAGTGCGCCGATCGACCGCGGGATGATCGATATCTTTGTCACCGGATCGGAATTCTCGAGAAGCGCTGCAACCAAGGCGTGACCGGACTCGTGGTGCGCGACGAGAGTCTTGTCCTCGGGGCGCAGCACCCGACTGCGCCTCTCCAGGCCGGTCATGAGCCTGTCGGCGGCATCCAGGAAGTGCTGCGTCTCGACCGCCACCGCGCCCGTCTGAGCGGCCAGGAGTGCCCCTTCGTTCACGAGGTTCGCGAGATCCGCGCCGGAGAATCCGGGCGTACGCGCGGCGATTCCGTTCACGTCGACATCAGGAGCCGCCTTCACTTCCTTCAGGTGGACGCGGAGGATCTTGTCGCGCCCGACACGATCCGGGAGCTCGACGACGATCCGTCGATCGAAACGCCCTGCGCGCAGGAGCGCAGAGTCCAGAACCTCGGGCCGGTTGGTGGCAGCCAGCAACACGACGCCCTTCGACGAGTCGAACCCGTCCATCTCGACTAGGAGCTGGTTCAGCGTCTGTTCCTGCTCGTCGTGCCGTCCCATCTGTAGACCGGCGCCCGCACGAGACTTCCCGACGGCATCGAGCTCGTCGATGAAAACGATGCACGGAGCCTTCGCCTTCGCCTGCTCGAACAGGTCCCGAACGCGAGCGGCGCCGAGTCCCACGAACATCTCGATGAATTCCGAGCCGCTGATCGAGAAGAAGGGAACCCTCCCCTCGCCGGCAATAGCGCGAGCCAGAAGCGTCTTGCCGGTTCCGGGCGGCCCGACCAGCAGGACGCCCTTGGGCGTGCGCCCGCCAAGACGCTGAAAGTGCGCGGGGTCGCGCAGAAACGAAACGACGGCTTCGAGTTCGGCTTTGGCCTCGTCAATTCCCGCGACGTCTCCGAAACGCGAGGTGATGTCGTCCTCCCCGTAGATCTTGGCCTTGTTGCGACCGAACGACAGCGCACCGGCCGCACCACCCCCACCCATGCGACGAGAGACGAAATTCCAAATCAGGAAGATGAGCGCGAACGGGAGAAGCCAGCCCAGAAGCAGAGTGCGCCAGAAGTCGTCGGCGATCTCGCCCGAGAACTCGACGTCGTGTTTCGACAAATCGGCGACGAGCGGAGCGGGGTCCAGGCCCGGAGGCCGGGTCGCTACCAAGGTCACGGTGGGATCGGTCGCGAACGATCCGACCACACCCTTGGCCTCCTTCACCTTCTTCCCGAGCTCTCCGGTCACCTTGTAATCGGGGCGGAGTTGGAAACGGATCTCGTCCGAGGTGATGAGAGCCTTCTCGATCGCGTTCTGCTCGGTCAGGTTGCCGAGCTCGCTGTAGTTCACCTGAACCGGCCGCGGTGCGACAAACAAGCTCTGCACCACGAGCAGCACCAGGAGTGCCGCCGGCAGGTACCAGATCGAGAAGCGGACGTTCTTCAAGAGTTTCTCCCGCTCGGGAGCATTTCGGTCGCTCGGGCGAGGAAGGTCCTCGCGCGCTTTAAATCCTGCACGAATTCCAACTTAAGGCCGCGGCAGCCCCTGTCAACGCGCGATTCGGGCGGCCCAGAGCTCGTCGAGCCGTCGGCGGAGATCCTCTCGCTGCCCGTCGTTCTCGATCACGACGTCCGCAGCCGCCCGCCGCTCGGCATCCGGCATCTGCTTGGCGACCCGGGCGGCGACCTCTTCGGCAGTCAGTCCACGGCTCTCGGCCAGCCGGGCTCGCACCGTCTGGGGCGCCGCCGTGACCACCCAGACCTCGTCTACGATGTCCCGCCATCCCGCCTCGAGGAGGATCGCCGCTTCCACCACGGCGAGGCGGGTTTCGCCCCCGTCGCGGGCTGACGCCAGGCGCCGCTCGATCTCATCACGGATCAGGGGGTGCACGATGGCGTTCAGGCGCTCGAGCTGACCGGGTTCGGAGAACACGCGAGCGCCGAGCTTCTTCCGATCGACCATCCCGTCCGCCCCCACGACCTCGGCACCGAACCCGTCGACGACGGCGTCGAAGCCGCGCGTCCCCGGCTCGTAGACGCCGTGCCCGACCTTGTCGGCATCGATGACCGCAGCACCCATCGACGCGAGGAGGGACGAGGCCTCGCTCTTTCCCGACCCGATGCCACCGATCAATCCCACGACGCGCATGCCACGCTTCTGGCAACCCCCGGCGCCCGCCGCAACCGAGTGCGCTTCACCTCAGGGAGTCGTTCGCTCCAGCATTCGTGGGAATGCAATGGTCTCACGCACGTGGTGAATGCCGCAGAGCCACGCGACCATGCGTTCGATCCCCATCCCGAACCCGGCGTGCGGAACCGAGCCGTACCGGCGGAGGTCGAGGTACCACTCGAACGGATCGAACGGCAGATCGTGCTCGGCGATCTTCCCGCGCAGAACCTCCAGATCGTCCTCGCGTTGTCCGCCACCGATGATCTCGCCGTACCCCTCCGGCGCCAACACGTCGACGCACAGCGCCAGATGGGGCGCCGCGGGATCGTTCTTCATGTAGAACGCCTTACACGCGGCCGGGTACCGATGGACCATGACCGGGCGATCGTACTGGCTGGCCAAGACGGTTTCTTCCTCGGCGCCCAAGTCGTCGCCCCATTCATGCGTGTGCCCGAGCCCACGCAACGCCTCGATCGCCTCGTCATACGTGACGCGCGGGAACGGCTTCTGCACCTTTTCCAATGCGGCCACGTCGCGTTCGAGCAGCTCCAACTCGTCGCGTTTCTCCTCGAGGACACGAGCGACCACGGACACGATGAAGTCCTCGGCCAGATCCATGTCGCCGTCCAGATCGAGGTAGGCGACTTCCGGCTCGATCATCCAGAACTCGGTGAGGTGACGGCGCGTCTTCGACTTCTCGGCGCGGAACGTCGGGCCGAGGCAGTACGCCTTCCCGAACGCCATGGCCCCGGCTTCCATGTACAGCTGGCCACTCTGCGTGAGGTAGACCCGTTCGCCGAAGTAGTCGACGGGAAACAGCGTGGTCGTCCCTTCGCAGGCCGCCGGCGTGAAGATCGGGGCGTCGATCAGCGTAAAGTTGCGGTCGTCGAAGTAGCTGCGGCACGCGCGGACGACGCTCGCGCGGATACGCATGATCGCGTGTTGCCGGCTCGAGCGAAGCCACAGATGACGCCGATCGAGAAGAAACGCCGTGCCGTGCTCCTTGGGCGTGATCGGATACTCGTCGGCCGGGGCCACGACCCGGATCTCTTCGATCTGGAGCTCGAACCCGCCCGGCGCTCGCTCATCGGGATTCACGTTCCCGGTCACCGTCAGAGAGGACTCCTGCGGCAGGTGCTTTGCCTCCTCGAAGACCTCTGGGGGCAGATTCGGCCGGAAGGCCGTGCACTGCATCGTCCCGGTCCCATCCCGGACCTGCAGGAACAGGAGCTTCCCGCTCGACCGCTTTCCCGCGAGCCAACCCCGGACCGTGACCACCTGTCCGGCATGGGCTGCGACCTCCGAAACGTGCGCCACCACCATGGCCGCGTTAAAGGGGCGCACCGCCCGAATTGTCAAGGATTCCGTGGGATTCCGTCGACCCGGGTTGACTGCTCCCAAACCGTACCCTACTAATTCATACTAACCAGGTCGGAATAGTCTTCTCTCGCCCCAGGACTCAAAAAATGAAGCGTCGAATCTACATGGACAACCACGCCACGACCCCGCTCGATCCGCGAGTGCTCGAAGCGATGATGCCCTACTTCCAACAGGAATTCGGGAACGCAGCCAGCCGCAATCACGCCTACGGGTGGGAAGCCGAGCAGGCCGTCGACCGCTCTCGTGAGATCGTCGCCGAGCTGATCGGGGGCAAGGCGAAGGAAGTCCTCTGGCTGTCCGGCGCAACCGAGTCCAACAACCTCGCAATCAAAGGCGTGGTGGAGTTCTACAAAGACAAGGGCAACCACATCATCACGGCGTCGACCGAGCACAAGGCGATCCTCGACACGTGCAAGGCTCTCGAGCGCAAGAAGCTCGCTCGCATCACATACCTGTCCGTCGATGAGCAAGGCCGCGTCGACCCCGAGCAAGTCCGCGCCGCGATCTGCGACGACACGATCCTCATCTCCGTGATGCTCGCGAACAACGAGATCGGCACGATTCAACCGCTCGCCGAGATCGGCAAGATCGCGAAAGAGAAGGGCGTCTTCTTCCACACCGACGCTACCCAGGGCTTCGCAAAGATCCCGATCGACGTGAACGAGATGGGAATCGATCTCCTCTCTGCTTCGGGCCACAAGGTCTACGGGCCGAAGGGCGTCGGGATCCTCTGGGTTCGCTCGCGCGGCCCCCGCGTTCGCCTCGCCTCGCAGATGGACGGCGGCGGCCACGAGCGCGGCATGCGATCGGGAACGCTCAACGTCACCGGCATCGTGGGCTTCGCCAAGGCTGTGGAAATCGCCAAGGCCGAGATGGTCGAAGAGACCGCGCGCATCCTCGCACTCCGCGAGCGCCTGAACTCGAAAATCACCGCCGATCTCGACGAGGTGTACCTCAACGGCCATCCGACCGAGCGCCTCGCCGGCAACCTGAACCTCAGCTTCGCCTACATCGAAGGCGAGTCGATGCTCATGGGCCTCAACGGCTCGGGCTCGCCCGACCTCGCCGCGATCGCGGTTTCGTCCGGCTCCGCCTGCACTTCGGCGACTCTGGAGCCTTCGTACGTACTGAAGGCCCTCGGGGTGGGTGACGAACTCGCACACACCTCCATCCGATTCGGACTCGGGCGCTTCAACACCGAAGAAGAAGTCGACTACGTCGCCGAGCGCGTGATCTCCGAAGTGAACCGATTGCGCGAGCTGTCACCGCTCTACGAGATGGCCAAAGAAGGCATCGATCTGAAAGATTACTTCGCCGGCGCCCAGCACTGAGAAGCTCCGCAAAGCGCAACGGCTTTCGAACAAGCGACGAACTTAGAGATACGGAAGGGCAAGAACATGGCTAGCTACAGCGACAAGGTACTCGACCACTACAGCCACCCACGCAACGTAGGTTCGTTCGAGAAGGGCGAAGAAGACGTCGGCACGGGTATCGTCGGCGCTCCCGAGTGCGGCGACGTCATGAAGCTCCAGCTCAAGATCAGCAAGCAGGGCGTCGTCGAAGACGCGAAGTTCAAGACCTTCGGCTGCGGCAGCGCGATTGCCAGCTCGAGCTACGTGACCGAGCTCGTGAAGGGCAAGACCGTCGACGAAGTCGAGCAGATCAAGAACTCGATCATCGTCGAGGAGCTCTCACTCCCTCCCGTCAAGATCCACTGCTCGGTGCTCGCCGAGGACGCCATCAAGGCGGCCGTGAAGGACTGGCGCGAGAACAACGGCCAGAAGGACGACGAAGGCACCGCAGTCGCCTAAGGCGACGCATTCCCCCCAAACTCGAGGACGCCCGTGGCAGCAAAAGGAATCACTCTCAGCGACGCAGCGGTGACCAAGATCCGAACCTTGGTCCCCGACGGCGAGGACGAAGAACGCGGCCTGCGCGTGAAGGTCATCGGCGGCGGCTGCTCGGGGCTCTCGTACAAGATGGACCTCGACGAAAAGCGGACCGGCGACCGCGTCTTCGAGCGTGACGGCGCCCGCATCATCATCGATCGCAAGAGCTACCTGTATCTGAACGGTACCGAGCTCGACTACGCAGACGATCTCATGCAGTCGGGCTTCAACCTGCAGAACCCCAACGTCAAGCGAAGCTGTGGCTGCGGCGCCTCCTTCGGGGTCTGAACCGCAGATCCGTTGCTGGCACTGTAAGGAACCGAATCCACCGGCGTTCTTCTGTGCCGGCTGCGAGGCGGTTCAGTCTCTCCCCAGCGACAGCAACTATTCGAGTCTCCTCGGCTTCGACGGTCGTCCGTCGGTCGACGAGAAGCTCCTGAAGGAGCGGTACTACGAGCTGAGTCGGCGCCTCCATCCCGACCGGTTCCAGACTGGGTCTCCCCAAGAGCAGCGTGTTAGCCTCCAGGCCACCGCGCTTCTGAACTCTGCCTTCAAGACACTGAAGGACGTCGAGAGCCGCGGACGCTGGTGGCTCGAGCACGGCGGAGAGTCGCTGGGCCAAGACAACAATCAAGTACCTGCCGGACTCGCTGCGCAGGTCTTCGACATTCAAGAGAAGATTTCCGACCTCTCCGGGGCCTCAGGCGCAGATCGCGAAACACTCGCCACGGAACTCCGGCAGGTCCAATCGGACTTGACTGAACGAATGAACGAAGAGAGATCCAAAGTGGAGCGTCTCCTCGGAGACTGGCCGAGCGACGAGAAGACCGCGGGGCCCTCGCGCGCCGAGTTGAAGGGCCTTCTCTCGGAACTCTCCTACCTACGCACCCTGGCGCGCGACGTCCGGGGCGCCCTCGAGGAATGAAGCCCATGCCTCCGCGCATCGTTGGAATCGATCTAGGCACGACGAACAGTCTGGTCGCGTACATGAACGGCGACCGGCCGGAGATCATCCCGGATCCGGGAAGCGGCGACTCGCTGCTCCCTTCCGCGATCTCGCGGCTGGACGAAGGCTCTTTCGTCGTGGGCGAAGTCGCGCGACAGCGCGCCCGGTTGCACCCGAAGAGCTCCGTACTCTCGGTCAAGCGCTTCATGGGCCTGGGAGTCGAACACGTAGACGCCGGCGACCGCTCGCAGTACCAGTTCGCCGACGACGAGGGCCCCCTCCGCATCGTGATCGACGAGGATCCGGAGACCGCACTCACGCCGCCGGAGATCTCCTCGTTGATCCTCCGGGAGCTACGCCGGCGCGCCGAGCAGACCCTCGGCGAGGAAGTGCCCCGCGCGGTCATCACCGTTCCGGCCTACTTCAACGACAGCCAGCGTCAGGCAACCCGTGACGCCGGACGAATCGCCGGTCTCGAAGTGCTTCGACTCGTGAACGAGCCGACCGCGGCGGCCCTCGCCTACGGCCTCGACAAGCAGGAAGAAGCGGTCGTCGCTGTATTCGATCTCGGAGGCGGCACGTTCGACGTTTCCATTCTTCAGCTCCGCGAAGGCCTGTCCGAGGTCCTGTCGACCGGCGGCGACACGCGGCTCGGTGGTGACGACTTCGATCGCGCCGTCGTCACGCAGTTCCAGAACGACCTCGGGCTCGGCGATCAGCCCGACACCGAAACCTTCGCGCTGCTGCTCGCCGCAGCGCAAGAGGCCAAGCGGGCACTGTCCTCTCAGGACGAGGCGCGCGTGGAGCTTCCTCTAGCCGGAGGCACGAAGATCGCGACGATCTCCCGGGCGCAGTTCGAAGCCGCAACGGCGGCATTGGTCGAGCGCACGATCGATCGCTGCCGGCAGGCCCTCGCCGACGCCGATCGGTCGACGTCGGATATCGACCACATCATCCTGGTCGGCGGTGCGACCCGGATGCCGGTCGTCCGCGCGCGGGTGGAGGAGTTCTTCGGCCGCGAACCCCTCGCCGGCATCGACCCCGACAACGTGGTCGCCCTCGGTGCCGCGGTTCAGGCGGGAATCCTGTCGGGCGGAACCAGGGACATGCTGCTGCTGGACGTCGTCCCCCTCTCTCTGGGGATCGAGACGATGGGCGAAGTGTTCACCCGCCTGATCGATCGCAACACCACCATCCCCGCAGCCGCACGAGAGCAATTCACGACCGCCGTCGACAACCAGACCCACGTGGACGTGCACGTCCTCCAGGGTGAACGAGAGCTCGCGAAAGACTGCCGAAGCCTCGCTCGGTTCCGCATCCCGATCCCTCCTCAGATCTCGGGTCTCCCCAGGGTCGAAGTCACGTTTTTGATCGACGCGAACGGGATCCTTTCGGTGTCCGCGCGCGACGAGCGGACGAACACAGAGCATTCGATCGAGGTGAAGCCGAGCTACGGACTCACCGACGATACGATCGAGAACATGCTAGAGGAGTCCTTCGATCTTGCCGAAGAGGACTTCACGGCGCGCCTTCTGATCGAGGCGCGAGTCGAAGCCGAGACCCTGCTTCACACCACGGCTCGTGCGCTCGAGGGACACCCCGATCGGATCACCGATGAGGAACGCACGAAGCTCCTCGAGTCGGTCGACGTGCTGAAGGCTGCGTGCGCCGCGACCGATCACAACGCGATCCGCGACCAGATCGATGTCGTAAACGAGAACGGTCGACCGCTCGCCGAGCGGATCATGGACGACTCAATCCGAGCGGCTCTCTCGACTCGCTCCGTGGACGAGCTGACGAACTCATGAAACATAAAGTGACATTCCTGCCGAAGAACGTGACCGTCGAGGTCGACGCCGCGGAGTTTCCCTACGGCGACCATGGCAAGCCGGGATCACTCCTCGACATCGCCATCGAGAACGGCATCACACTGGAGCACAATTGCGGCGGCAACTGCGCCTGCACGACGTGCCACGTGATCGTTCGCGAGGGCGAAGCGAATCTCTCCGAGATGCAAGAGGACGAAGAGGACAAGCTAGACCAGGCACCGGGCCTGACGCCGTACTCCCGCCTGGGCTGCCAGTGCGTCGTCGAGGGCGACGTCACCGTCGAGATCCCCGAATTCTAGAGGCGCCGTATGGATTTCCGAAGGGGAAATGGGCGGATTGGCACCGTTGACCTAGGGCTTCGCCGGTCTGCTAGGATGAGGGGACAGAATGCGGGGTAGAATGCAGAGCAGCCGAGCCTGGAGGGTATCCCCATGGCTCTGATGCAGGTGAGCCGGCGGGTGGATTACGCCCTCCGTGCGACGATCTACCTGGCCCGTCAGGAGCCTGGCCGGGCCGCGTCGGTCAGTGAGATCTCGTCGACAGAGGCGATCCCGAAGAAGTTCCTAGAGAAGATCATACAGGACCTCATCCACGCCGGCCTGGTGAACTCGCGACGCGGCGCACACGGCGGGTGCTTCCTGGTACGCCCGCCCGAGGAAATCTCCTTCAAGGAGGTCATGGAGGCCGTAGAAGGCCCCATCGCGCTCAACGTCTGCGTGGGCGTCCCCCACGCGTGCTCGGTCAGCACGACGTGCGGCATGCAGCACATCTGGGCCGAAGGTCAGCGACGTCTGATCGACTATTTCGCCGCTACGAAGCTGTCCGAGCTTCTGGGCGCGCCGGGCTTACCGATCGTCACTCAGGACGAGCCCCCCGCCGCTCAGAGCGATTCGATCGGCTGAAGCGCCGCAGCCCAAAACCTGCGGTATTGGGGTTCGGAAATTCTCACCACGTGCGTCGAAATGCCGCACCCTCCGTGTCGAATACCTGATCGCCGAACCCGTCTATTGGGTCATGCAATCATCCTCTTTGGCCCGTGACGACCGTGGATATGACCGCGGAATCGACAGCCTCGACCCGGACCACATGACCCCCGAACAGTTCTCCGGGATGCTCCGCAGCCACTCGTGGCGTGACGGAGAGCACCGCCTGGTGGCAGCGGTCCTTCAGGACGCCATCGAGACCTTTCACAAATGCGCCTTCGCCGAAACACAAGAGAAGCGTGATCAGTTCTCGGAGGTCTTGCGCTGGGTGTCCGACCGGGAGAATCACACGCTGTTCGCCTTCGCGACGATCTGCGACATTCTCGACCTCGACTCGGACTGTTTGCGTGAGGGGCTCATCCTCTGGTTCGACCAAAACAAGAAGCGACCGGTTTCGATCGGTGCCCGCTTCCTCGCTGACCCGCGGCGACAGATCGAGCGACTCGCCGCCGTAGGCTGATTTGGCGCATCGCCCACCCGACCCGTAGGGTTTGGTCGGCGATGCCCGTTCACCAGTACCCCCCTTGCCCGGGCTGCGGAGAGAAACTGATCCGCAAGCCGGCCGGACGATGCCCCAATTGCGGGGCCGAAGTCGCTGACTTCGTAGTCAAGGAGCGCGACCGCGAAGAGCGCATCGAGAAGGTCGTCGCCGTGGTCTCGACCGTACTCGTCATCACCGTGATGGTGATCGGAGGCGGCTTCGGAGTGCTCGAGGGGGTTCTGATGTACGCAGCCGGCGGTGCCTTTGTGTGGTACCTCGCCAAGGGGACGTTTGGGAACAACCCCGAGCCGAAGGAACCGAACGAGCCCTGAGTCGGCCCGCGACCGCTACGAATCGCTCTCGCGATTCACGGCGGAACACGCGACCCCAGCGGCCAGAACGCAGAGGATCACCTCGTTGAAGGGGAGGCGAAAGCGAACCGCCGCCTCAAACGGAAGCTGCGCGAGCCACGGAGCCAGGAGGCAAAGTGCGAGGAAGGCACTCACGGCCGGGCGCCGCCGCGACAGCTGCCATAGCCCCAGAAAACCCGCCAGCAGCAATGGCACGAGGAGCACCGCGCACGCCAACACCACCCATGGGGGCACGGCGCTGCGCGACGGCCACGGTCTCCAGTAAACCCGCGCCTTGCGGACGACGTACCCGGCGGCCAACGCCGGATCCGCGCGCAGGTTCTCGAGGGCCAACCGGCGCCACTCCGCACTCTGACCCTGGAGCGTGTCCGCGCGGCTCGCAACTTCGGCGGCGACGCGAGGCGAGGTCTCCTGCTCGAACCGCACCGCAACCGCCCGTGCAACGATCGGGTCCGCGGCCACCGCTCGGGCGAGCTCGGGGTGCATCCCCCGCCACAGATTGTGGCCGCCCCCGTCGGTGATGAGCACGAACCCTCCGGAAGCCTCCGACGCGACCAGGGTCCACGGCCACAAGGTCAGCAGAGCACCCAGAACGAGAAAGCCCGCCCTCGCGCCCATCCGCGGGGCGCGAGCGCCGCCCAACAAGACGGCCGCGACGAGGCCCAACGGAAGGCACAAGAGCGCTGCCGGACGCGTCAACGCAGCCAGGCCGGCGGCGATCCCCGCAACCAACCAGAGCGCCGGGCGTAACCGCCGAGCATCACGAGCACCCCAGAGCATCGCGGCGAGCCAACCGCTGATGAGAAACGTAGCGAGCGGCTCGCTCGTCACTCCGGTGCTCACCAGAACCAGAATCGGGTGAACCGCGACCAGACCTGCAGCCACAAGGCCTGCGCGAGCCTCGAATCGGAGTCCCCGGGCGACGAGATAGGTCAGCACGACGGAACCTCCGTCAAGCAACACGATCGCGCTCTTCACCCAGGCGATCGACTCGGGACGACATCCACTGGCGATTGCGATGAAGCCCGGTAGCCCCGGGGCCCGGAACAAGGGCAAGTTGCTCGTCCACGGATAGCGACCCTCTCTGCACAGCGTGGTCGCGACCTCGAGGTAACTCGCCGCATCTCCGAACCAGAGCCCCGAGGGCCCCCGTTGCCAGAGCACGACCGCCCGGAGAGCCAACGCAGCGAAGACGATGCCGGCCAGGATCGCCCCTGGATGGCGCACGGCCGGGCGACTCACCGCGCATCCTCCGCCGAACCCAGTGCCAGTGGCGCCACGGCGCGTCCGCGAACCATCACGAGCACGAGCAGAGTCACGAGGTACGGCAACATCAGCGCGAGTTGATGCGGCACCGCGACGTCGGCCGCCTGCAATTGAAACTGCAGGGCGCTGACCAGCCCAAAGAGAAGGGCCCCCGCGAGAACGCCCCACGGGGACCAGCGGCCGAAGACGACGACGGCCAAGGCGACGAAGCCACGCCCCGCGGTCACGCCCTCGACGAACGTGTTCGTCGCCGCGAGCGTCAACGTCACCCCGGCGAGTCCGCTCAGTGCACCCGCGCAGAGCAGCGCGCCGATCTTGTACCGCCGCACCGAGAAGCCGAGGCTCGCAGCCGCCTGTGGATGATCCCCCATCGCGCGGAGGCGTAGGCCGAGGCCGGTGCGCCGGAAGAGGAACGCCAGCACCGGAACCAGAAGGAGCGCAAGGTAGACGAGCCCGTTCTGCTGCGCGAACACCGATCCGACGCCGGGGATCGCCACCAGCCCTGGAACCGGCACCCCGGGCAACGTCGGCAGGACCAACGCCCCGCCGGTCGTCCCGTAAAGTGCGCGATACACAGCGCCGGTTCCACCGAGCGCGAGCAGGTTGATCGCCGCCCCCACGATGATCTGATCGGTTCCCCGCACGATCGCAGCCCAGGCGAAAATCGAGGCAACGGCAACGCCGGCAAACCCTCCCGCCAGAGCGCCGATCCCGGCGCTGCCCGATGCGTCCGCGGCAACGGCCCCGACGAACGCCCCCGTCAACATCATCCCTTCGACGCCGATGTTGAGGACGCCTGTGCGCTCGACCAACAACTCACCGAGAGCCGCCAGAAGAATCGGCGTCGCAAGCAAGAGCCCCGCTGCCAAGAAACTCTCAAGCAGCATCGCGTGACTCCGAGTCCGCCAGCGGAGGCGCCGACGCGAGGCCCGTCCAGGAGGTCCTACTGATCACCGCGACGGCAAGAAGGGTCGCGCCTTGGATGGCTACAGCCAGAACGGCGGAGATTCCGGCACTGCGCTCCATCGCCGACGCGCCCGTCCCGAGGGCCGCAAAGAAGAGCGCGGCCAGGAGAACGCCTCCCGATCGCAATCCACCCAAGAGCGCGATCGCGATGGCGGTGTAACCGTATCCCGGCGACATGCGTTCGTACAGGCGTCCGGTCACCCCAGCCACCTCGATCGCGCCGGCGAGGCCGGCGAGGGCTCCCGAGGCCGCGAATGCCAGGAACAGGTCGCGCCCGACCGGGAAGCCCGCCACGCGTGCCGCGCTCGGATTGAGCCCGGAGCTTCGCAGCCGAAGACCGAGCGAGGTTCGTGAGAGGAGGGCGCCCACCACGACCACCGCGACCAATCCGATGAGCAACCCGACGTGGAGGCGGGATCCCGGCACCAGGCGCCACAGTTCGGCGGTCACCGGGAACGGGTCGGACTGCGGATACGCACCCGACTGCTCCTTGAGAGGCCCGTTCACCGCGTAGGACACGAGGTAGAGCGCGACGAAGTTCAGCAGGATCGTCGTGATGACCTCGCTCACGCCGCGTCGCTCGCGCAGGAAGGCCGCCATCGCCGCCCAGAGGGCACCGGCAACGGCGCCCGACACGAGAACCAGCACCGCCTGCCCCGTCCAGGAACCCGTTCGAGTCGCTACCGCCGTCGCCACGAGAGCACCGACCAGAAGCTGTCCTTCCGCTCCGATGTTGAACACACCGCTGCGGAAGGCGAGCATCACGGCGAGGCCGGTCAGAAGTAGCGGACTCGTTCCAAGCAGGGTTGCAGCAAGGCTGCCCCCCGACCCGACGCTGCCGGAAATCAGTGCCCCGATCGCCTGAAGCGGGCTCGCACCCACGACCGCAGCCATCAGCCCGGTGAGAACGAGCGCGAGCGCCACCGCAGCCCCAGCCGGCGCCGCAGCGCGCATCCATCTCGGAACGCCGGTCGAGTTCATGCGGCCTCTTCCAGGCCGGCCATCAACCGCCCGATGACGACGCGATCCGCTGCGCCACCCGGAACCGCCCTGACGCGACCGCGGTACAGGACGAACACTCGATCCGCGATCGCCTCGACCTCGTCGAGATCCGTCGACAGTACGAGAACCGCGGTCCCGGCCACGGCAAGTGCGCGTAGCCTCCCGTGGATCGAACGCGTCGCGACGAGATCCAGACCGCGCGTCGGATTCGCCGCCACGACGACAGCGAGATCCTCGCGAGAGATCTCCCGCGCGAGGACCAGCCGTTGTTGGTTTCCACCCGATAGAGCCGCCGCGGAAATCTCGGGGGCCGCCGGCTGTACCGAGAACGAACGGAGGAGCTCGCGCGCAGATGCCGCCTCGCGCCCGGGAGACATCCAGCCCTTCGGCGCGGCCCGTCGCAGCGGGGCGAGACCGAGAAGTAGATTCTCCCACAGCGCCATCTCCCCGACCATTCCGTCGCGCCTTCGATCACCAGGCACCGCGGCCAACCCGGCGTTGCGCGCGTCGGCCGGGCTCCCGATCGGCACACCATCGATGGAAACGTCCCCCGTGAGCTCCGGAGCCCGAATGCCGACGAGGGCATCCAGCAGCTCCTGCTGACCGTTCCCATCCACGCCAGCGATGACGACGACCTCGCCGCTCCGAACCGAGAGGTGGACGTCGGCCAGAGCGTTCCGCCCGTCGACGGCGGACCAGGTCAGAGCGCGTGCTTTTAGCCGAACCTCCCCCGGGCGCGGCTCAACCTTCGCGAGTTCCTTCGCCGACGTGCGATCGCCCACCATGAGCCGCGCGAGCGAGTCGCCATCGAAGTCGGACGCGGCACCGGTCTGCACGAGCTTCCCCTGACGCAGGACGCTCACCCGATCGGCGATTGCGAACACCTCGGCCAGCTTGTGGGTAACGATCGTGATCGCCGTCCCCTGCTGCGCCAGATCCCGGAGCATCGAGAAGAGATCGTCGACTTCGGACGGCGTCAGAACCGCAGTGGGCTCGTCCAGGATCAGGAGGGATGGAACTTCGACCAGTGCCTTCAGGATCTCCACCCGCTGCTGCTCGCCAACCGACAGCTCGTCGATGCGGCGGTCAGGGTCTCCCACTTCGATTCCGCGCTGCTCCGCGAGTGCCCGCACCTCTTGACCGAGTGCCGCCCGGTCCAAAACGCCGAACGCGCGGCGCGCGAGGGCCAGGTTCTCCGAGATCGTCATCGTCGGCACGAGCATGAAGTGCTGGTGCACCATCCCGATCCCGGCCGTGCGCGCCTCATCGGCCGAACGCCACCGCACGACGTTTTCGCGCAGCCGGAGCTCGCCCTCATCCGGTCCGAGAAGGCCACACACGACGTGCATCAGCGTCGACTTCCCCGCCCCGTTCTCACCCAGAAGAGCGTGGATCTCTCCCGCACGACACGTCAGGCTGACGCCGTCGAGGGCGGCGACATCCCCAAAACGCTTCCCGATCGCCGTCGCCTCCAGGATTCGGTCGCTCACGAATCCGTCTCTCTCGGCACCCGGTGGTGTGCCGCGACCCACGTTCGAGCCGCGGCGGTGGTCGCGAACTCACCTTCGAGCTGAGCGTCGAACGCTGCATCCAGGATTCGCTTGAAGTCGGGCCCTGGCGCGAAGCCGAGCTCGATAAGGTCCTGGCCTCGCAGGAGAGGCTCCGGACGAATCTCTTCCACGGGGAGAGCAGCGAGCTGATCGACACAGTACTGCCACGTGGTGAGGTTTCCGGAACCCGACGAGACGTCGATCCGGATCAACTCGAGCAAGGAGGCGATCCAGGGCTCGCCGAGGAACCGCTTCAAGGTTGCCACGCGCATGTCGGGGGCCTGCATGTGACGCAGGTGGTTCGCGATGAGCCACGCCACCCGATCGCTGGTCTCACCGCTTTGCCGAAGTCGCCTACAGATCACGCGGGACAACTCCGCGCCCTGTTCACAGTGACCGAAGAAGCGAATCCGGCCGTCGTCGCCCTTCTCGAACGTGTGGGGCTTCGCCACGTCGTGGAGCAGCACGGCCAGGGCGAGCGCCGAGTCGTGTTGGGCCGGATCGAGCTTGTCGATACAGAGCAGAGTGTGAACGAAGACATCGCCCTCGGGGTGGTGATCGGGCGACTGCTCGACCCCGCGCATCGCCGCGATTTCGGGCAGCACCGCTTCGAGAAGCCCGCACTCTGCGAGGAGTTCGAAACCACGGCGGGCGGCCCCGTCTCGCAGGATTTTCACGATCTCGTCACCGATGCGCTCCCAGGCGATGTCCCGGATCGTCGACGCATGAGCGACGATGCTCTGCCAGGTCGCCTCTTCGATCCGGAATCCGAAGCGGGCCGCGAAACGGATCGCCCGCAGCAACCGAAGGCGATCTTCGCCGAACCGAGCATCGGGATCTCCGATCGCCCGGATGCGCTTCGCCTCGAGGTCCGCGCGCCCCCCGACGTAGTCGGTGATCTCTCCGGTCTCGGGGTCGAGGAACATCCCATTGATCGTGAAATCGCGCCTCTCGGCGTCGCCGCGCGCATCGGAGAAGCGGACTTCGGACGGGCGGCGATGATCCACGTACACACCGTCGCTACGGAACGTGGCGACCTCGGTATCCCCGGCTTCGCCCAGCACCTTGATGACACCGAACTGTCTCCCGACCCCGACGGTACGGGGGAAGAGCGCCTCGACCTGGCTCGCCAGAGCCGAGGTCGCGACGTCGTAGTCCTCAGGCGGAAAGCCCAGCTCGAGATCACGGACGCAGCCGCCGGCAAAGAGGGCCTCGAAGCCGGCTCCCCGCAGGCGCTCCACGACGCGCTCGGATTCTTGTTTGAGAGTCGGTGGCACAGCCGATGCTCGCACGCGCCTCGGGGGGGGCGCAATTGGGACCGTCCTCGACGTTGGATTCCCGCCGAGACGGCGGTACAACGCAGGGAGGGGCCGCGTTCGTGGCCCCAGACAGGTACATCATGCGCGGCCTCGGATTCGACCCCCTTCTCGAAGGCTGGTTCGTCGATCGCTTCGGCGAGGCGACACCACCCCAAGCGCTCGGCTGGAAGGCAATCGCCGCCGGCCAGGATACGCTCATCTCCGCGCCAACCGGGTCCGGCAAGACTCTGGCGGCCTTCCTCTGGGCGATGAACGGGCTCGTCGAGAGCGCGCGGAACGATGCTCTCGAATCGACGACGATCCTCTATATCTCGCCGCTCAAGGCACTCGGGAACGACATCGAGAAGAACCTCGCGATCCCACTCCGCGCGGTGCGTGAACGGGCCGAGACGGCCGGAATCCCACTGCAGGACATCCGCGTCTCGGTGAGAAGTGGAGACACCCCGGCCTCCGAGCGTCAGGCGATGCTGCGACGCCCACCCCACATCCTGATCACCACTCCCGAGTCTCTGTACATCCTCCTCACGGCCGCGAAGAGCCGCGAGATGCTCCGAACCGTCAAGACGGTCATCGTCGACGAGATCCATGCCGTGGCCGGCGACAAACGCGGCGCCCACCTCGCGCTCACCCTCGAACGGCTGGACCAGCTCGTCGGCCACCGCCCCCAGCGCATCGGCCTCTCTGCGACACAGAAGCCGATCGAGAAGGTCGCCGGACTCCTCGTCGGAGCGGGGCGTACCCGCAAAGACGGCACGCCGGACTGCGAGATCATCGACACGGGTCACCGGCGCGCCATGGAGCTGCGCATCGAAACGCCGGACATGGAGCTCGGCGCGATCGCGACCCACGAGCTCCGTGCTTCGATCTACGACCGGATCGCCCAACTGGTCGCCACCCACGAGACCACGATCATCTTCGTGAACACCCGGCGGCTCGTTGAACGCGTCGCACACGATCTCGGAGAACGGATCGGCGCCGACCGGATCGTCGCTCACCACGGAAGCCTTTCGAGGCGCAGCCGGCTCGCGGCCGAAGAGAAACTGAAATCCGGCGATGTCCCCGTCGTCGTCGCGACGGCGTCCCTCGAGCTCGGAATCGACGTCGGGCATGTCGACCTAGTCTGTCACCTCGGCGCACCTCGCGCCCTCGCCACACTCCTTCAGCGCGTCGGCCGCTCGGGGCACTGGCTGGGGAGCGTGCCCCGCGGCGTGTTCTTCCCGCTCACCCGCGACGAGATGCTCCAGACGGCAGCTGCAGTACGCGCGATTCGCACCGGCGAGCTCGACCAGATCCTCATGCCCAACGCGCCGCTCGACATCCTCGCGCAGCAGATGGTCGCCAGCATCGCGGCCGAGGAGATGGGGGTCGACGAACTCTACGGGCTCGTGCGCCGGGCCCACCCCTACCGGGACCTTTCCCGGGAGAACTTCGACCGGGTCCTCGAGATGCTCGTCGAGGGTATCTCGACGAGTCACGGTAGGCGCGCGGCCCACCTGCATCACGACCGCGTCAATCAACAACTCAAACCCCGCCGCGGAGCTCGGCTCGCATCCATCACTGGCGGCGGCGCCATCCCTGACACCGCCGACTACGCGGTCATCGAAGACCCCACCGGCGCACGAGTCGGCACTGTCAATGAGGATTTTGCGATCGAGAGTATGCGGGGGGACATCTTCCTCCTCGGCAATCACTCCTGGCGCATCCGACGGGTCGAATCCGGAACCGTGCGCGTCGAAGACGCCGGCCAGGCCCCACCCACGATCCCGTTCTGGCTCGGCGAAGCTCCGGCACGGACCCGCGAGCTCTCCGAGGCCGTGTCCACGTTGCGCGAAGATACGGCGACTCGCCTCATCGACCGCGATGCCGCCGTCACGTGGCTCATGAGTGAGTGTGGGATCGACCGCGGCGGCGCAGAACAGATCGTAGAGTACGTGGCGGCGACCGTGGCGATGCTCGGGACCGTCCCCACGTGCGAGCGGATCATCGCCGAGCGCTTCTTCGACGAGAGTGGCGGCATGCAGCTCGTCATCCACTCACCGTTCGGCGGCGCCGTGAACCGCGCGCTCGGGCTCGCGCTGCGCAAGAACTTCTGCGTCAATTTCGACTTCGAGCTCCAGGCGGCGGCCACCGACGACGGCGTCGTGATCTCTCTCGGCGAGCAACACAGCTTCCCGCTTCCGAGCGTTTTCACGATGGTCCGGCCCGATAAGCTGGAGGCCGACCTCATCCAAGCCGCGCTCGCAGCCCCGATGTTCGGGAATCGGTGGCGGTGGAATGTCACGCGTTCGCTCGCCCTCGCCCGACACAGCGGCGGCAAGCGCGTACCGATGAACATCCAGAGAATGCGGGCCGAGGATCTGCTCGCCGCCGTCTTCCCGGCCCAACTCGGATGCGGCGACAACCGCACCGGGCCGATCCAGGCTCCCGAACACCCGCTAGTCGACGAGACGCTCGACAACTGCCTGCACGAGGCGATGGATACCGAGGGCCTCCGCGCAATTCTCGAGAAGATGCGAAGCGGCGAGATCCGGACCGTTGCCGTCGAAACGTCGAGCCCCTCGCCGATGGCCCACGAGCTGCTGAACGCGTACCCGTACGCGTTCCTCGACGATGCTCCTTTGGAGGAGCGCCGCGCCCGCGCCGTAAACCTCCGCCGGACCGACTCCAGCATTGCGAGCGGCATCGGCGCTCTCGACCCCGCCGCGATTGCCGAGGTTCGCGAGCAGGCCTGGCCGGACGTGCGGGACGCGGACGAATTGCACGATGCGCTGCACGGCTTCGTGTGGCTCCCTCGCGAGACCCTGCGCCAAAACCCGCCCTGGCTCGCTTGGATGGACGAGCTCGCAGCGGCAGGGCGGGTCACGATCGCCCGGTGGACGGCCGAGGGAGACACGGCACCTCGCGAGGCATTCGTCGCCGCGGAGCGGATCGAGTTCGTCCGGCTCGCGCTCCCGGACGCGACCCTCGACCCCGCTATGGACGCGCCTACCGGTTCTCCCGTAGCCCCGGAAGCCGAGACCGCGGTCCAGACCGCGCTCCGGGGCTGGCTCAGCGCACAGAGCCCGACGACCGCCGCCTCGCTTTCCGCGACGCTCGGCCTTCGGCCGACGACGATCGAGGCAGGTCTCGCACAGCTCGAGAATGATGGCTTCGCGATGCGGGGGACCTTCTCTCCCGGTGCGACCGGCGAGGAATGGTGCGAGAGGCGGCTGCTCGCGCGAATTCATCGTCTGACCCTCGGGATCCTCCGGCGCGAAATCGAACCCGTCAGCGTCTCGAACCTGATCCGCTTCCAGCTCAGATGGCAGCATGTATCGCCCCGCACCCAGCTCCACGGGCGCGAAGGGCTCGCGATGATCATCGAGCAACTCCACGGGATCGAAGCGCCCGCGCCCGCGTGGGAGGGCTCGATCCTCCCGGCGAGGATCGAGGCGTATGCGCCGAACCTCCTGGACGAGCTCTGCTTCTCCGGCGAGGTTGCATGGGGTCGCTTCTCGCCACCGAATCCGAACCCCAACCGTGGCACCCGGCGCCCCAGCGCACCGACCCGCAACGCACCCCTGGGCCTCGCTCTGCGCGAAGACCTCCCGGCACTCTTGGCCGGACGGGCCGCCCCCGACACATCGCAGCTCTCGGGCGACGCGAAGGCTGCGCTCGCGGCCCTCGAGCGTGACGGCGCCTCCTTCCTCGGCGACATCGCGCGCTCCGCGTCTCTCCTCCCGACGTCCGCAGAGGGCGCCCTCTGGGAGCTCGTGGCACGGGGAATGGTGACCGGCGACGGGTTCGCCGGGCTGCGGACCCTACTCACTCCGGAAGAGAAGCGCCGCAGCGACCGACGCCTCCGATCCGTCCGAGGCGGACGGGGACGCAATCGCCGGCTTCCGGTCGGCCGCTGGGCGACACTCCTCCACCGGGACGTCACCACCCCCCTCGACGAGGAAGAGCACGCGGAGTGGGCTGCGGACCTGCTGCTTCGGCGCTACGGCGTCGTCTTCCGCGAGGTCACGGCCCGCGAATCGTTGATGCCTCCCTGGCGTATGCTCCTGGCCGCTCTGCGCAGGCTGGAGGCCCGCGGTGAAATCCGCGGCGGCCGCTTCGTCGAGGGGATCATCGGTGAGCAGTTCGCGAGCCCGGCGGCGGTCGAAGCGCTTCGCGCCACCCGAAGGGAAGATGGGGGCGAGGTCGTCTTGATCTCGTCTGCCGACCCTTTGAACCTCGTGGGAATCCTAACGCCCGGTGCCCGAGTTGCTCCGCAGAGCGGTCAGGTGATCGCCTTCGCCGATGGTGTCCCGATCGAATGCGGTGACCTTGGCCACGTTCGAAGCCGCCTCGCCGCCCAGGGCAAGGCTGAATCACTGCGATGAGCCTCCGCTCTCTTCCAAGCGTCGACGCGGCCCTTGCGACCCCGGAGGCGGCGGCGCTTCTCGACCGCGTTCCCCGCGCCCTCGCGACGGATGCCGTTCGGGTCGTGCTCGACCAGTGCCGGAAGCAGATCCGTTCTTCGGATCTCGCGGAAGCTCCCTCTACCGCGACGATCATCACGCGTGCGGACGTATGGATCCAGCAGGAGCTCGGCGCGAACTTGCCTTCGGTCGTGAACGCGACGGGCATCGTTCTTCATACCAACCTCGGGCGCGCGCCCCTGGCTCCCGCGGCGATCGAGAGCCTGGCCCAGGCCGCGCGCCAAACGAGCGCCATCGAGTTCGACGTCTCGACCGGAACGCGCGGCCACCGAGACGACCACGTCTCGCGCCTCCTCGCCGACCTCACCGGTGCCGAGGCGGGGATGGTCGTGAACAACAACGCGGCCGCTCTCCTGCTCGCCGTCGACTCCCTCGCTTCGCGGCGAGAGGTGATCGTCTCCCGTGGAGAGCTCATCGAGATTGGGGGTGCTTTCCGACTGCCCGACGTCCTGCGAAGAGCGGGCGCGGTACTTCGCGAGGTCGGCACGACGAACCGTACGCGGGTCGAGGATTACGCAAAGGTCCTGTCGCGGCGGACGGCGCTGATCCTTCGGGCGCATCCGTCGAACTACCGCGTCGAGGGATTCACGGAGCAACCCGGCCGGGCGGATCTCGCGCGGCTCGCGCACGAACACGGGATCCCCTTTGTCGAAGACCTGGGCAGTGGTGCCCTCGTCGACCTCCGCCAGTTCGGCGTTCCCCATGAGCCGACTCCTGCCGAAGCAATTCGGTCCGGCGTCGATATCGTCACATTCAGCGGCGACAAGCTCCTGGGCGGGCCGCAGGCCGGCCTCCTCGTCGGCAAGGCCGACCTGATCGCCAAGCTCCAGAAGAATCCTGTGAGGCGAGCCCTTCGCGTCGACAAGCTGATCCTCGCGGCGTTGCGCGCCACACTCACTCTCTACCGAACATCCAACGACCTACCCGCGGATCTCCCTACACTCGGCCTGCTCGCGCGAACGGAAGAGCGCCTCGACGAGATCGCCCGTGAGGCGCACGACCTCCTGCGTGAAGCGCTTCCCGCCGAGTTCACCCTCCAGGTGATCCCCTCGGAGAGCGAGATCGGCAGCGGCGCACAGCCGACGATCACGCTCCCGAGCCGCGCCATCCGCGTTCGGCACGAAGGTTGGGACGCCGCCCGAGTCGCCCACTTCTTCCGATCGGCCTCTCCGGCCATCCTCGGCCGCATTGCACACGGCGACCTTCTCCTCGATCTGCGTGCCGTTCCCGAAGCCGCAGATCTGCTCCCGCACGGAATCGAGACAAGCGAATCATGAGCCAGACTGAACGCGTGATCCTGGGCACGGCCGGTCACATCGACCACGGCAAAACGGCGTTGATCCGAGCGCTGACCGGCCAGGAAACCGACCGACTCGCCGCCGAGAAGGAGCGCGGCATATCCATCGAGTTGGGATTCGCCCACTATGAGATCGACGGCCACCGATTCGGCGTCGTCGACGTGCCCGGCCACGAGCGCTTCATCCGGCAGATGCTGGCCGGTGCCCACGGGATCGACCTGGTGCTGTTCACCGTCGCCGCCGACGACGGGATCATGCCGCAGACCGAAGAGCACTTCGACATCCTCCACCTTCTGGGCGCGCGCCACGGCGTGTTCGTCATCACCAAGACAGATCTCGTGGACGCCGATCGGCTGGCCGAAGTCCGGTCCGACATCGAAGTTCTCGCGGTGGGCACGGCCTGCGAAGCCTGGCCGGTCCTCGCGGTTTCCAGCATGACCGGTACGGGCCTCGACGAGCTTCGATCCGAGCTCTCGCGACAACTCTCAGCTCTCCCGGGGCGCGATACGTCCGGGTACTTCCGGCTACCGATCGATCGGTCCTTTACGCTGCACGGCCACGGCTTGGTCGTCACCGGAACCGCCATCGCCGGTGCCGTTCGCGAAGGCGATGCGCTCGCGATTCGACCCGGCGACATCACCACGCGGGCCCGCTCGGTGCAGGTCCACGGCGAAGCCGTCACACAGGGTCTGGCCGGCCAACGCGTCGCCGTGAATCTGCCCGGAGTCGAGAAGAGCGATGCCAAGCGCGGCTTGTGGCTGACGGACCCACGCATCGAGGTCACGACGGACCGCGTCGATTGCTGGTTCGAGGTGCGACCCGGTGCGCCACGCCCGTTGCGCAGCTTCGACCGACTTCGCGTTTACGTGACGACAGCGGAAGTCATGGGCCGGCTCATTCTGCTGGGTGACCAGAAGGAACTCGAGCCGAAGTCCTCGGGGTGGTGCCAGATCGCGCTGGACGAACCCGTTCTCGTCGCCGCGGGGGACCGATTCATCGCGCGCACGGAAGCGGCCACACGGACGACAGGCGGCGGAGAGATCGTGCATCCATTCGCCCCGCGGCACCGGGCTTCCGACTCGAGTCTGATCGAACGCCTCGAGGTCCTTCACTCGGGTGCCGCACCCGAACGGCTCCGTGCTTTCCTCGATCTCCTGAACGAGTTCGCTGCGCCCACGGAGTTCGTCGCCCAGTGCCTGGGACAGTCCGAGAAGAGAGTTTGCGAGTCGGCTTCGCAAGCGAAAGACGTGCTCCCGCTCCCCGATGCCGATGAGCCCGAAGCGTGGACGACCGTCGAGAAGTGGCAGAAGCTGGAGGCCGAGGTCCGCGAGGCGCTGAAGTCCTTCCACCGCGTTCACCCGATCGCCGAGGGGATGGATCTCGAGTCCCTCCGATCGCGGCTTCGCGTCCCTCTTCCGGCGAAGCTGTTCCGCCCCGTGATCGCGCGACTCGACGCCGCGGGGACCGTCATTCGAGAAGAAGCGACCGTCCGGCTCCCGGAGCACAAGGTGACCCTCGACAAGGCGCAGGAAGGCCATACGACGAAGATCCTGGAGGCGATCAACGCCGGCGGCCTCACGCCGCCCGACGCGAAGCAGCTGGCCTCCGCTCTGGACGTCACGCAGCCGAAAGCTCTCGAGTTGCTTCACCTACTCGAGAAGCAGGAAAAGATCGTGCGCGTCACGGCGGACCTGTTCTACGCGAGCGATTCCTACACGCAAGCGAAGCAGCTTCTCCGAACCGGGATGGAGGCCTCAGCCGAGATCACCGTTGCCGATTACCGAACGGCGCTCTCCGCGAGCCGCAAGTATGCTCTCGCACTGCTCGAACACTTCGATCAGTCGGGTATCACGATTCGCGTCGGAGACAGCCGCCGGTTGCGCACGACGTGAGACCCGAGCCCTAGCAGCGCTTTTGAAGGGCTCGGTCCGGAGCTCTCCAACGACCTGCTAGTGCCCGCCGCCGCGGAGGGGGTTCACTCCAGTCGCCGGACTCGGCACCGGCAGCTCCAAAGCTACGCGCTCGACGACCTCGGAGTCGATCCGGATGTCGGCCGTCTTCTTCAGCTCCTCGTAGTATTCCTGGGTACGAGTCTGGACGGCCGAATGCCGGAGGCTCGTGCGGATTTGCTCGCGAACCTGATCCAGCGGCTTGCCTTTTCCGTCACGACGCTCCTCGAGCTTGATGATGTGATGGCCGTACTGCGTCTTCACGACGTCGCTCAAGTTTCCCGGCTCTTTAAGCGAGAACGCCGCCGCCTCGAACTCCGGGACCATCCGCCCGTGCCCGAAGAAACCGAGGTCGCCCCCCTTGCGCGCGGACGCAGTGTCGACGGAGTGCTCCTTGGCCAGATCTTCGAAACTCTCCGGTTCGGTTTCGAGTTTCTCGCGCAGTTCTTCGGCGAGTTCCTCCTCGCGAACCAGGATGTGGCGGGCCCGCAGAGTGGTCGTCGAGTACCGCGCCTGATTCTCGTCGTAATAGGCCAAAATCTGCTCCTCCGTGATGGGCGGAACCGACTGGAGATCCTTCACCAATTTCTGCACGACAAGACGGCGGTTCATGTCCTCGACCTGCTGTCGGATGTCCGGATCCTGATCGAAGCCGCGCCGGATTCCCTCATCGAACAGGAGCTGATGCAGAACGTAATTCTCGACGAAACGGGCTCGTCCGTCTTCGTCCATCAGGCCTCGCGAGCGGGCCGGGAGTCGCTGCAACTCGACGGTGAGTTCGTCGACCGTCATGACGTCGTCGCCGTACCGCGCCGCAACCTCACCCGCGACCGTGGCCTGCGCGACGGTGGTCGAGGTCGGCTTCGCGCTATTCGTCTCGGGAACCGGCGGGGGCTTCCCATCGCAGCCGGCCAGAATCAGTCCAAGGACGACACCCACACACAAAGTAGTTCTTTCGAGCATCCTTCCTGAATAATGCAAAAGCGCCGGTCATGCGAAGGTTTTACAAGCCTCCGCAAAGCAGGGTCGGAGGGCGGTTGACCCCCGGGCGGGGTGTTCGGTAGAGCGAGTCTAGGTCCGCCCAAGCCACATCCCCCACCCGGACCCTCGAGCCCGATGAAGTTTCCGAGCGAAGAGAGGTTCCTCCAATACTGCACCAGCAAGCGAAGAACGTATCTTCGCCAGCTGTTCGAGCGGCGAAATCCGCGTGGATTCTACGACCTCTGGCACGGCGAGTTGGTCCTTTCGGGGACGCCCTTTGAAGTCGCGGGTGTCTCCCGAGCCCGTTGCCGGCGCCTGGGACGGGAGCTCCGCTGGCTGCTTCTGCAGGATCTCCACCGGGTGGTGCGCAACGTCGTTCCCGAGTTCTCTCCCGCTCCCCACTCGGTCCTGGACCGGTTGCCGGGCGCCATGCAGCAGGCTCGTGTCGCGAGGTCCATGCTCATCGCGGGCGAACCGGGTGTCGGCAAGGAGCAGCTTGCCATTCTGCTCCACGTCCTCTCCGGGAGACCGGGCGCCCTCGTCCGGGTGGCCGCCGCAGAGCTCGGCCGCGAGGGAGGTACGCCGACGCGGCAGCTCATGCCGGAGCGCGGCTCGGTCTTCATCCACGACCTCGAACGGCTGGCGCCGCAGGCCCAGGAGGAGCTCCTCACCTTCCTCAACGGGGATGCCAGGCGCCGCAACCTTCTCTTTTTCGTCGGCACGCAGGCCGAACCGAGGGAACTTGTAAGCCGGCACGGCATCCGCCGAGATCTCTTCGTCCGGGTCAGCCAGACGGAAGTCCGGCTGCCGTCGCTCGAGCAGGAGATGGACGCGCTCCCTGAGTTCGTGGCCGACATCGTCTACGACCTGGTCCGCATCTCCCCGGAAGAGCTAGCGATTCTCCGCGAGCAGGCCGAGGCGCTCGCCGCCGTCTGGAGGCGCGGGAAGAGTATCCCCGTGCCTGCGGGCTACGACTTCGTATCCGAGGCGCTCTCCTACGTGCTCTGGGATGCACGCAGGGCGCGTGCCGCAGCACTCCTCGGACCGGACCTCGACCGGGAGCTCGACGGCGCCGCGACGGCGGAAAACCATCGCGGCGTCCGTGACCTCGTCGCACGAGCCACGACCCTACGGCAGCGCAGCGGAACGAGCCAATCGACCCAGACAACGGCCGCGCCCGACCGCTCGGTCCAGCAGGCTGACCCGGCCAGCGCGGCGTCTCGCGGCCCAGTCGATACCGTTCCCACCCACCTCGGTCACGACGCGCTGTTGCGCGCGTACTACTCGGCGCTCCTGCGCGAAGAAGGTGAGGACATCGAACGGGTCGCCCTCCGGGCCGGCCGCGGTGTCGCGTGGGTCCATGCCGAACTCGAGCGGCTCTCACTCCGTCGCGTGCAAGCAGCGCCGCGCGCCTGATCGCTACACGTCGCGAGCGCTTTTCACAGTTGCACCCGGCCGCCGCATGAGACAACATCCTTGCACTTCTTGGATGTGGTATTACCTCTCATCAAGCATAAATAAGAACGGAACGACCGTAAAGTCGGCCAATGGTCACGCGTCCGACCTCGGGCCGGAACTGGCGCTGAACGTTCCGATCTCGAAAGGGTTCGAAATGGACGACGTGTTGCGCCAAGCGGAAGCTCTGCTCCGCTTCTCCGGTGAAGTCGAGAACCGCATGGCCGAGAGTGGCCTCGGAGGCGTAACCGGCGTCATCGAACGATACGTCCAGCTCCGCCAGGCACTCGATCGGCTGAGTCAGCGTGAGCTCGACTGGGCAAAGGGCGAAGTCGATCGCCTGATCGAAACGCTGAACGCGGTCGCGGAGCAGCTCGAACAGCTCCGCGCGATCAAGCTCGCGATCGTCGACCCGAACTGACGGGCCACCCTAGCGAGACGGCGACGCCTGCAGCGATCGCGGCCCCCAGCGTATCGAGAAGAACGTCCTGCACTGCGCTCGTTCGACTCGCGACGAACGCTTGGTGAAACTCGTCGGTCGCGGCGTACGACGCGCAGAGTGCGACGGCCCAAAGTCCGAGCTGCACGGGACTTCGCTCGTCGTCTGCCAGGGCCCGCAGCATGAGCAGCGACAGAATCGCGTACTCGGTCACATGCGCGAGCTTTCGAACCAATCCGTGTGCGAACTCGATCTGCTCCGCATCTGCCCACGGCAACAACAGTTCCAGAAGGGGGAAGAGGAACCGACTCGTTCCCGTGCCGCTGAAGCTGTCGGTCGAAAAGAGGAAGATCACCGAGGCCCAGACTGCGACCGGCCCCCAGCGCGACAGCGCGCTCGGCCTCGTGTGGGTCAGGGCGTCGCAGCCTGGGCGGCCTGGGCCGCAAGACGCTCCCGCTCGATCGCCAAGGCGTACCGGTACTGCTCGGGTCGGGAGAATCCACCCTTGATCCGACGCCCATTGATGAACAGGGTCGGCGTGGACTCGACGCCGGCGTCGAGACCGTCTCGAACGTCTTTCTTCACCGACGCCATGGCGTCGGGCGACGCGACGCACTTGTCGTAGGCGGCCATGTCAAGGCCCGCCTGCTGGGCGAAGGAACTCAAGTCGGCTGTCGCAAGGTCGTCCTGGTTCGTAAAGGCCAGGTAACTGAACGCGGCGTCCTTGCCCTGCCGGCTGGCACACTCGGAGGCCACAGCCACCTGGCACGCCACCACGTGGTTGCGGGATTCGATCGCGGGATTGCAGTCGGCATTCAGCGGGAAGTTCCGGTGAATCACACGCACGTCACCCGGACCCTCTGCGATCACGCTACTCAGGTCGAGAAAGGCTCGCCGGCAATAAGGACACTGGTAATCCGAGAACTCCACGATCGTGATGGGAACCGGAGCCACCGAGGCATGTCGCTCGTCGATTGGAGGGTCCACGACGGGCTGAGAAATGTAGTACGCGTAGAAACGGGGATCGTCCCTCTTGATCCCTTCGACCGTCACCGGCCCCGACGAGGAACCGCCCCCCTGAGCCACCGCAAGCAGGGCGATCCCGACAGCCGTGCCGGCAGCCGCAATGCCCAGGAAGCGTCCGGCCGCGAAACCGCTGCGGTCGCCCGTAGCGAGGATCCGGAAGAGGGCCAGCGCACCGCCGAACAGTGCGAGGCTCACGACATCCAACGAAAGGCACATCGGGCAGAACACCCCGATGGCGAACGTGGAGACTGCGAAGAAGTAGAGCGATACGGCGAGAATCGAGCCGGTCAATGCCAGCAGCGCCGTCGCGGCGGGGAGTCGATCCTTGGCGGGCGACCGCATCACGTAAACGGAAACGGCGGCCGTGCCGAGATAGGCCAGGAGCGCCCAGGCGCCCACCGGGGCCCCGAGGAAATTCGCGTACGAACTCCCCAGAACCATGTCGCAGGACATCCCCTCGGAGATGTCGCAGAAACTGGTGTAGTCGCCCTGGCTTGCTGCCAGTTGTTGGTGGATATAGAGCACCACCGACCCGAGAATCATGCCCACGATCGAGAGGACCAAGGCAAGGGCGGGCAGGGCTCCGGTGGCTGGCGTCGCGGACGAGGAACTAGAGGTGCGACGGGCGTCTGACATGACCTGTGCCGATCGTAGCCACGCCCCAGCTGAGATTCAACGCATCCCCTCCGGGCGGCGCGGCCTGAGTCTGCTGCTGGTTGGAATCGTCCTTCTGGTGGCGGTGCCGCCGGCGAGCGCCCGAGACCTCATCGTCAACGGCGGATTGACCGCCGGGACCAACGACCAGCCCAATGCCTGGAAGCCGGATCTCTGGAGCCCCTCGAAGGGCACCGCGTTCGAGTGGAAGAAGGGCGAGGGCACGCCGGGCATCCTCGTCGTCCGGAATCTCCGCCCGAACGACTCTCGCTGGGTCCAGGACGTCGCCGTCGAGCCCAACCGCTGGTACCGGCTCTCGGGCTTCATCCGGGCCGTAGGGGTCTCGGAGGAGGGCGTCGGCGCCAACCTGGCGCTGATGCGCGGGTTCGACCACAGCGAGGCGCTGAAGGGGGACACCGAATGGACCCCCGTCGGGCTGTGGTTCAAGACCAAAGGCGAGAGGAGCGTAAAGGTTGCCTGCCGCCTCGGCGGCTTCGGCCAGATCTCGGCGGGAGAGGCCTGGTGCACGGGCATCCGTCTCGAGCAGCAGGCCGGGCCTCCGCTGAACGCCAACTACGTCTACGGCCCGATCGAGGAATCCACGGCGCCCGTCGGTTTCCCCACGGCGCTCGGACTCTTTCTGCTGCTGCTCTACGGAATCGGTCATCACGGACGCGTGGGCACCCACGCACCGCGCGGGGAGCGCATGCTCTTCGCCGGGATCCTCTTGGTCGTTCTCGCCGCGAAGATCGCCGCAGCCCCGCACTTCCAATACAAGGTCGACGTCGGGACGTACTCCGCCTGGGCGATGCGGCTCGCCACCGAGGGCCCCGCGCGCTTCTACGCGCCGAACTACTTCGCCGACTACCCGCCGGGCTACATGTACGTCCTGTGGGGTGTCGGCCTGCTCGCGAAGACGCTCGGCATCCCGTCCGGCTCGGACGGCTTCATCATCCTGCTGAAACTCCCGGCCCTGCTTACCGATGCCGCGGTCTCCTGGCTGCTGTACGCGCGTCTGCGCGGGACGGAGAAGAAGCTCGCGTGGAGCGCGGCTCTCGCGTTCACTCTGAACCCCGCACTTCTCTTTAACTCGGCGGTGTGGGGACAAACCGACTCGGTCCTCGCACTCCTCGTGCTCCTCGCGGTCCTCGCGCAGGGCGAGCGGCGCTTCGAACTCTCATGGATCTTCGCGGCGCTTGCCGTGCTCACGAAGCCCCAGGCCCTTCTCCTCGTCCCCCTGCTGCTCTTCTGGCCCCGAGGTTGGTGGAAGAGTGGCCGGCCGCTGTCCTGCCTCCTCGCCGTTCTCGCAGTGGTGTTCACGATCGCGGACCCATTCCGAGGAGATCGGCCATGGATGTGGCTCGTCGACCTCTACTTCGGGACGACAGGGTACTACGCAGAGACCTCGGTCAACGCGATGAACCTCGCGGCGCTCCTCTTCGGGATGCGCCACAACGACGCCGAGATCACACTCGGGATTTCCGCGAACAACTGGGGCTTAGGGATCGGCCTCCTGATCGGCCTCGGATTCTTCGTCGCGTACCTCTTGCGACGCGATCGCCTACTCTACATCAACCTCTTCGCGTCCGCGACGCTCGTTTCCTTCCTGTGCCTCACGCGGATGCACGAACGCTACCTCTACCCGTTCTTCGTCTTCGGAGCGCTGGTCGGCGTGACCGGATCGGTCGGCGTTCTGTACTGGAGCCTGTCGGCGCTTTTCCTTGCCAACGAGCTGATCGTCTACCTGCACCAGCAGACCGCTACCGCCGGGCCGGACTGGCTCTGGCGAACGGTGGCGGCCTTGAACACGGCCTGCATGTTCGCGTGGCTCGGGGTCACGTGGCAGATGGCCCGTGGTCGGCTCACGGCCCCCGGACTCACGGCACTCGAGCAGGACGATGCCGCCTGGCTCCGCTCGCTCTCGATGGACGGTCCGACGAGTCCGATCAACGCACCATCCACGACGACCGAGAAGAAGGAGGGCATCCTCTCCCTTGCGTGGATCCGAGCTGAGTTGGTCTTCCTCCTCGGCCTCACCGCCGTAGCCTTCGGGCTGCGAACTTACGCCATCGATCAGCCCATCGATCTCGTGTTCGATGAGGTCTACTTCGTCGAACAAGCGCGGAACTACTTGAACGGGGTCGACTTCCTCGATCCGCATCCTCCGTTCGCCAAGCTCATGATCGGACTCGGCATCGGGACCGTAGGCGACACGCCGTTCGGCTGGCGCATCATGAACGCGATCGTCGGAACGGTGCTCGTCGTGCTGATGTACATCTTGGCCCGGGAGCTCTTTCAGCGTCGCGTGGCCGCGGCCATGGCCGCCCTGTTCGTCACCATCGACGGCCTCTGCATCGTGGATTCCCGGATCGCCGTCATCGACATCCACTACGTCACATGGGCCGTCGCCGCGTACATCCTGACGATCCGGTTGATTCGGCGGAAGCTGTACCAAGACGTTCCCCGCCTCCTCCTCATCGGGTTGGTGCTCGGGATCTCCGTCGGCTCCAAGCTTTACATCCCATTCTTCAGCTTCCTGTTGGTGCTCGGCGCGTTGACCGTCACGGGACGGAACGAGGCCCTACGACGCCAGGAGTCCGTGGTCCGCTTCCTCCTGAAGCCGGTCCTCATCGTGGGCTGGTTCGCCTTCGGCATCTACGTTCTGACCTACACACCCCACTACCTCTGGGGCTGGTGGCACTCCCCGATCGATCTCGTCAACTACATCTTGGTCGAAGTGCCGAACTACCAATCCGCCGTCGCCGACGCGGCGCACCCGTATTCGTCGAAGTGGTACACGTGGCCGCTTCTTCTCCGGCCTGTCTGGTATTTCTGGAAGGACCCGGGGCCGGCTCCCGGCATGGTCGTCGGGATCTGGGGCTCGGGAAATCCCGCCGTGTGGTGGGCCGCCGTACCGGCCTTGCTGTTCGCATCGTGGCACGCGGTCCGCGAGCGGCGCATGGCGCTCGGCTTCGTCGCCGCCGGCTGGCTCCTCCACCTCGCGCCGTGGGTCGGCATCGGCCGGACGCTCTTCCTGTACCACTACCTTCCCTCGCTCCTCTTCGCGTTCCTCGCGCTCGCGTGGCTTCTGGACCGGCTGTGGAACGGGGAGGGCTCGAAGGTCGAGCGCGGCCTCGCTGGCTCCGCCCTCCTCGCAAGTCTCTTCCCGGTCGTGACCGCGACCACCGGGACGCTCGGCACCATCGTCTTCCTCGCGCTGCTGGTGACCTACTACTTGTTGGTCAACTTAGGACGCGTCGACCCCATTCGGCTCGGTCGCGTCACCGTCGGTGTCTACTGCGTCGCGATTCTCGCGATTTCCTGGTACTTCCTGCCAATCTGGCTCGGGATTCCCGTGACCAAGCAGGCCTGGCAGGCCCGCATGTGGATCTCGGGATCCGGCATCATGAATTGGATCTGATGGGCATGCGAATCGCACTCCTCATTGCCGCGGCGCTTCTCCTCACAGGACTGTGTGCAGGCTCCGCTCACGCCACGCGAGAGTTGGTCCGCAACCCGCTGCTCAGCCAGGGCAAGGACGGCAAGCCGCTCCACTGGAAACCCGAAGGCTACCGCATGGAGCCCACCGTCACGGTCTTCGGTTGGAACGTCGACGACTCGAAGATCGGCGTGATCGAAATCGAGAACAAGGTCGCTAACGATGCACGCTACGTGCAGTCCGTGCCGGTCTCGCCCGACACCTGGTACCACGTGAGCGGCTGGGGCCGGGCCGAAAACGTCGGTGCGACGAGCATGGGGCTGTACCTCTCCGTCCTCGGGACGTTCCACAACTCGCGAGACCTTCGCGGCACACTCGGGTGGCAGCCTCTGAGTTTCTGGGTGAGGACCGGGGGCTTGGAGACGAAGTTGAAGATCTCGTGTCGACTCGGCGGCTACAGCTCGCTGAATACCGGCAAGGGATGGTGCACCGGGATCTCCGTCATGGCCGCCGGAAGTCCCGAGCCGAGCAGGTACGTGTACGGAAGCACAGCGGCCCAGCAGCTCAGCGGGGGCCCCTTCGGAATCCAGGCCATCGCGGTGCTCCTCGTGCTCGGTGCACTGCTGCTGATCTGGCGTTACGTGCTTCCACCGTCGAAGCAGATTCCCGAATGAGACTTGCGACACTCGTCGTGCTCACCTTGGTCGGGGGATGGCTTCGAATGTCGGCCCTCGACTTCGGCCTACCGGACAAGTTTCGTCCCGACGAAGAATACCTCGTCTCTCGCGCCACGGGCTTCCACCAGGACGCGAACCCACACTTCGCGGTGTACCCGGCCGCGCAGATGTACGTCCATCAAGGGGCACTTCGGCTCATCGCGTGGGCCGAAGGCCATCCGGGCGATTTCCGGGGCGCATTTCGCGACGACGGCTTCGCCCGTGTCCACCTCGTGGGACGTCAGCTCTCCGCCGGCTTCGGCACCGCGACGATCCCCGCCATCTACTGGGCGACGCTTCCCGCCTACGGCGGGCCTGCGGCTCTCGCGAGCGCAGCCCTCATGACCTTCGCCACGATTCACGTCCGAGAATCCAAGTACTCGACGACAGACGCGCCCGCCGTCTTCTGGCTGACGCTTTCAATCGGGATGCTCCTACGGGTCGTCGGGCGGGGTCGGCGCCTGGATTCGCTCCTGGCGGGGGTCGCGACCGGGCTGGCAATGGGAACGAAGTACCCGACGGGAGCAATCCTCGCCGGTATGGCACTCGCCCATATTGGTGCACGGCACCGGGAAGGCCGCTCCCTCTGGCGCGTCTTGCGCGACATCCGTCCCTACATCACGCTGGTCACGGCGTTGATCGTGTTCGTCTGCGTGACCCCGTACCTTCTGCTCGACTGGGAGCAGACCCTGAAGGACTTCGCGTATCAGCGAGGGTTCATCGAGAACGGTGTGGGCAACACCTTCTCCGGATGGGGATGGTCCTGGTTCCTCACAAAGGCGATGCCCGATGGAGTCGGCCCCATTCTGGCAGCGGCGCTCTTCGCGTCCGTACTCTGGGTGCTCGTCCGACCGCGCATCGGGACGTGGTCGTTGCTCGGCTTCCTGATCGTCGCGAGCGTCGGCATCACCTCGAGTCGCTACGCGTTCTACCGGTACATCCTCATCCCGCTGCCGGTCCTGATCGTGTTTCTCGGAATCGCGATCGGAGACGTACGCAAGCTCGTGGGACGACACCTGCCTCCTCGGTGGGCGACCGCCGCCGTGTCGGTTTGTGTGGCATTCCTGCTGGTCCCCGTCGGCATCCGCGACTACAAGCTCAACCGGCTCCTCGCGCGGAGGGACACCCGTACGATGGCGCGCGAGTGGATTACCGAGAACATTCCGGAGGGCGCGGCAATCGCGATGACGCACCAGAGGACGCCCTACGGGAAACCTCAGCTGCACGGTAAGTACCGGACGAAACCCTTCGGGAGCCCACAGCTCTCGCGACGACAAGGCGTGCGGTGGGTCCTCTCCGATTCCGACGTCCTCCCGTTCTATTCGCCCGGACCGAATGAGGCGCAACTCGCGGCGCTCGACCGGGAAGCGACGCTCGTGTTCGACGCGAACCCGGTGAAACCGAATACTCCGGAGCCGATCTTCGACCAGGGTGACGCGTTCTACGTGCCGCTTCGACACGCCTCGAGTGTGAAGCGTCCTGGGCCGCGAATCCGTATCTGGGAGATTCGCCCCGCCGCAAAGTAGCCTACTGCAGAACTTGCAGCTGGCCCTCGACGCGACGCCGCCGCGAATGGTGACGCACCGCGGTCTCTTCCGTTCGCTCGAGATAAGACTTGTACAGATCGCGCGCGAGCACCTTCGGACCGGTCACGCCGTCGACCAGGGCCCGCGTCGCGGGCGGTCGCGCAAGGAGCTGGCAGGTGAGCGCCCACGCCTCGGCGCCACCCTGTGTGCTCACGTCCAGCGCCACGAGCGCATCCGCGAGATCCACCAAGGGCGCCGGGTTGTGCGAGTCGAGGGCAACGGCCGCGGCGAGCGGCGGGGCCGCACTCGCCATTCGGCCCGCCTGAAACTCGAGCCGCCCGAGGAGTCGCCACGGCTCAGCATCACATGCGTCGACGATCACCGCATCGCGGAGCAGGCGGCTCGCCCGCTCGTCGGCGAAGGCGCGGCTCTCGTGCAGAGCGACCCGACTCAATCGCCGAACCGTGTCTCGCTGCCAACGCCTGAGGCGGTGTCGTCCCGCCTCCTCGAGCGACTCCGCCAGAGGGCGCCCGAGACACCGGAAACTATCCACTTCGGTCCACCGACCGGCCGGAGAGAGGCGCAGCATACGCCCGGTTCGAGTCGGTTCTGCGAGTCCGGCCGGGGGAAACTCGGTCTCCCAAGACTCGACGAGCTCATCCCGATACGTCTCGTAGCGTGACTCACCGGCGATCTTGGGAGCACACAGGAAACGAGGTCGCTTCTCCGCGAGCCACCAACCGCAGGTCATCGACTCCTTCTCACCATCGAGTTCCGCCAGGATGGCCGGCTCGCCACGCATGGTGTGGACCACCAACGCCTTGCGCGCTGTCATCGGACCCGACACGAAGTCGTGCCGACCGAGGAGCACGCCCGGCTTCTGGGTCACGTCCACCAGCGCCAAGAGAGCGCCGTCGCGCCCCTCACCGAGGGCGATCGGCACGAGTGCCATGAGGTACGGCGAGGCCTCCCCGACCTCGATGAAGACCGCCTCTGAGCCGGGGGGGAGTGCGGCGCGGGCACGGGCGCGACGCACGCTCGGGTCGCGGGGAGGTGGCTTTGGCGCCGACGTGGGGGACGGCGGCCGCTGGGAAACGGCCCGGCCCATTCGCGCGGCTCGTGCCTTCGCCTCGATCGTCGTCGGCGACGCCGTCGGTGCGCAGGCGGCGCAACCGAGGGCCAGCGCGAGGGCAGCGAGGCGGACGAACACTCAGACAGTATACGTCACCGGCGGCTGACTCCGACCCGACCACCGCCGGAACTCCCACCACGCGATCCACCACTGAAACTACGGCTTCCACCCAAACTGGAGCGGCCACCGCTTCGCGCGGTCGAACGGCCCGGCCCCGATGCCGAGCGACCGCTGGACGAGAACGACGACCGCGAGCCACTCGACACGGCGCGCCTGTTGCCCCCGGAGGATCCCCGAGATTGCGTTGTGGAGGCCCCCCGGGGGGGCCTCCGACCGGAGCTCGCGACGCGCGGCGGGGGCGCGGGCCGGGTCGCGCGAGCGGACGAACCCGACCGGGTCACGCGGGGAGACGTCGCCTTGCGGCTCACACGGGCAGGCGAGGCGGACCGACTCACACGGGGAGACACCGACGGCCGCGTTCCCGCACGACCCACAGTATTCGTCCGGGCTCCAGAGCGACCGGCACTGGCGCGTGGCTTCGAGGCCCTCGCCCGTGTCACGGCCTCACGCCCCCCGCCCGACTGGCGTCGGGAAACCGGGGGCCGGCCGATCCCCGAACGTGCTGAGGATGCTCTCGTGGCCCCGGCGCCACTCACCGCCGCGCGCTCGGGTCCGCGGGAGGCACCACGCGACCGGCGCGCGCGGGAAGCGCCGACCGGATTACGCTCCGAGCTTTCCGGAGAGAACGCCGGCCGGCTCGCGACGTAGGGCTCGCTCCGACGGGCAAACCGGCGCGGCGCCGATGGCGGGGCCGCTCGGGCCGCTCGGGTCGTGCGGGCCGGCGGACGCGGCGCGACGCTTGCGCGACCGCCGGCCCGCGTATCCACGCGTGCAGTCGGTGCGCGAGAACGGGAGGGGCGAGAGGACGTCGCCGCAGAACGCACCGATGAGCGACCGGTCTGTCCGCGCGCCGCGAGCTGCGCGCGTTCGTCTTGGCTGCCACTCCGGGTTCGACTCGCGTTCCGCTGCACCCGCGGGGTGCCCCGTGCGCCAGATGACCCCGTGAGTCCCGCGCGCCTCACGCCGGAGCGTTCGCGGCCACTGGGCGGCCTCGCCCCACGCCCCACGGCTTCTCTCGAGGGCTGGACGGCACGTCGGCTCGATCGGTCCGGCGTCACGCCGACCCGACCGCTCACCGCACGAAGACCCCGGCGATCGCGTTCGCCAAGAGGAGCCCTGCGACCACCGCGGCCGAATCCTCCACGCTCCGTTCCCGTGAAGCCACCGGGGTGATGACGATTCACGTGACGAACGTCCTTCACGCGGACGTTGTAGATATTTTTTTGCTTGATAATGACGTTATTGACGACCCGCGGCCCGCCCCATCCACCCCACCAGGCAGAACCGACGCGGACCCCCCCGAAGCCTCCCCACCACGGGTAACAGGGCTCACCCCAACCGAGGGGGACCCAGCCGACGTAGCCGGCGCCGATCCCCACGGACACGGACGCGCCGTAGCCGTACCCGCCGCCGTAGCCGTAGAAGGCGACGAGAGCTGGCGAGTACGCCGGGCGCGCGATCACGGTCCCCGGGGCCCAATACCAGTAGCTGTTCTGCCGTACCCAGCGACCGTAGTGGAACGGCGCCCAGCCCCACGCGGCGTAATCCATCCACGTCCATCCCCACGGCTCCACAAAGACCCAGCGCCCATCACGATACGGCGCCCAACCCGCACTCACGTTGGTGGGGCGCCACATCTGACCGTAGCCACGCTGGTACTCCCAAACCCCGTTCTCATCGAGGTCCTCTACGCCGTAGATGTCCGCGCTGACATGCTGGTAGCTCTGGGACGCGTCGACGCGGTCGTCGCGCGAACGTTCCCACCTGTCGAAGTCGTCTTCCGCGGCATTCGCGATCGGGCGGTAGCGTGCCGGACCGTCCGATGCGCCGACGACCGCGCTCGCGTGAGCGAACAACTCGAAGCGGTCATCGCCCACGTGAGCGATCGCCTCACCACGTCCGACGCGAACCGTCGTGCGTCCGTCGGCCTCGACGTCGACCCGATAGCTCCCCGCGCGCTTCAAGACGATGGCGGCGCCCGGCGTATCGATCTCGACGTGTCTCTGGTTCGGGTCGCTTCGCAGACGGACGATGACGCGCCCCACGCGAACACCCACTTGCGTGGCATCCGCGGCCACCTCCAACAGATCGAGCTGGGTGTCGGCGCCAAGGCGCGCGTACGTGCCCGGAGCCAACTGAATCTCGGCGCGCGCGCCCGCCCCCGAATAAAAGGCGTCCCCGGTGACGAGTGGTGCGTTCACGGCGACGCCGGTCCAATCCTCGCCATCGTGGAGTCGGTACGACGCGGGGCCATCGATCAGGCTGATACGGGCGACCCCTGGGGGATCATCGGCGGCCACGGCCAATGAGGGCGAAAAAAGCGTGAGCGCGAAGGCTGCGAGCAATCCGATCTTTCGACAAGCCAAGGTGATGCCTCCCTGAGTTCGAGCCGTGAAGACTCGCTACCACCTACCCAACACAGCCGTCGGGCGAAGGACTCGAAAGTCACCGAAATACCTAATAAGAAAGGCGTTTCTTCAATTTCCCCGTCTTGACCAGTTCGGGGGGGGGGGGGGGGCGAGTCCTACACGAGCCAGACCACCTGAGCCCGCGCCCGCAACTCACCCGCTATCAGCTCCGCCGGCGCACCCGCACCGGCGAACAGGTCGATCCGTGTGCGACCTCGGATTGCGGCACCCTGGTCCATCGCAACGACGACACGTCGCAAGATGGAACCGTCGGGCATCGGCGCCGTGAGAAACCCGACGGACCCCATTGGCGTCACCTCCGGATCGGTCGCGACGGACCGGAACGGAACGAGGGCCACGCCCATCGCCCCGACCGGGCCACGTTCCGGCGGCGCGTCGACCTCTCGAAAGAAGATGTAGCGGGGATTGGTGTGAAGGATCTCGAAGAGACGGCCTCGATGCTCGCGCAGCCACTTCTTGATCGCCGGAGCCGTCGCCTGCTTCGCAAAGAACTCGCCGCGAGCGACGAGTTCCTTCCCGATCGAATGATACGAGCGGCCATTGTTGGCTGCGTAACCGACACGAGCCGTTTCGCCGTTTCCCAGATCCAACCGGCCGGAGCCCTGCACGTGCAGGAAGAAGCTCTCGACCGGGTCGTCCAGCCAGAACAGCTCGAGGCCCGCGCCCGAAAGCGCTCCCTGGTCGATGTCGCGTCGGGATGCCCTGCGATGCGCATCGTTTCCCGGTGCTCGAAAGAGCGGATACCGGAACCGCGGGCTCCGCTCGCGCCGCGCCGGCAGCACCGGCTCGTAGTAGCCGGTGAGAAGGACGTCCACCGGCTCCGAGCGCGCGCGTTGCGCGAAGACGCTATCGACGGAGCCACCCGCGGCTAATCGACCGATGGCTTCGTCGAGAAGCCGGCAGCGAGCCGAGTCCTCCTGCAGACCGGTGCGCGCCAGTTCCAGCGACGCCAACAGGGATTCGCGATCTCCATCATCCCGAAACGGAGTGCCCGCGTGTGCCACCACGACGACACAGAGCAGCGCAAAGACCGCTGCCAACCCCCTCCGTCCCGTCATCGCGGGCCGAGCGTACCGCCGATGATCAGCCGGCGCGAGGAGCGAAGAACAAGGTGGCAAGACGCGGCATCGGGAAGAACCTCGAGGCGAAAACCTCGAGGTCGACCCGGGGCTGAAGCTGTGGCCACGTCCCGTCGACCTGGAACGGAATCGCCAGTTGGCGGTTCTCATTCAAGAGCTTGCCCGAGACCGGTGCGATCGCCACGAGTTCGGCAGACATCTCGGCGGAAACCACCAGGGTTCCGGTGAAATCGACGACGCCCGTGCTCTCCAAAGAACCAGCTCCGACGATTTCGAAACCTTGTCCGTACGCATGCAGGTCTCGCGCTGAAAGGCCCGATCGGCGAACCGAAACCGCAGTTCGGATCTCGTCAAAAGGAGTATCCGCGGCGGCCAGAACCATGCCCAGATGGGTCGGTGCATCGCCGTCCCCGATCCAGGGCCGAATCGTGTCGGCGATCAGGTTCTTGCCGACGAGCGCGCCCGAGACCACCTGCATCTTGCCGGCACCCGAGACGTTCGAAGCGATCTGATCCCAACCATTGCCTACGGTCCGAAGAGTCCCGTCGTAGGACAACCCGCCGCGAATGGCGCTGCGTGCCGAAGCGAGTGCGCGCAGCGGTACGGCGTCGAGATCGACTTCGCTGAAGCGATACTGCGGCGGCGTACCACCACCCCAGGGGCCGACGGTTCCGACGAGCCCTAGATTCTGTTCCGTGGACTCGATACCCGCGCGTGCGCGGAGAGTCGCCGGGGCGGTCTCGCTGAGACCCTCCAGCACAGCGTCGACGTCGGCCATACGCACTTCGCGCGGACCACCGGCCGCCCGATCTATGATTCGAATGATGCCGTCGGTCACGCGGACCGAGCGAACCGAGTTCTTGGCGGCATCTGCCAGAAGCCCGCTCAACCGCTCCGAGGTCGGCAGAAGCGAGTCGATGTTCACGTCACCGGATGTGCTACGCGTAACGTTGATGACGGGTCGATCGAGCTCGAGATCGCCTCCGAATTCGCCGTCTCGCACAGAAGCGAGGTCCACGACGAACTTGGCGGACGGGGCGGCGATCAACGGATCGCCTCCCGCCGGATCGTCGATGATCAGCCCATCCAGTTCGATTTGAGGACCACCTAGGAACGAGACCGAGACGGCGTTGACCGAAGCCCTGCCGCCCAGGCCGGCTTCGAGACCAGCGAGCATCGAACCTTCGAGGTAGTTCCCGGCACTGCGTCCGGCCAGCAGGGCAGCTATCAGGCCGCCCATCGCAAGCGCCACGCCTGCGGCGATCTTCCAGTAGGACGAAGCCTCTTTGCGGCGTTCACCGTCGACGACGCGCGTCGACAACACGAGTTCCTCGGCGCAATCGGAGCACATGGCGACGTGGCTCTCGAACGCAGCCTCTTCGGAATCACTGAGGAGGTGTTCGATGTAGTTCGCCAACTGGAACTCGTTCGGATGCTCCTCGTAGATCGCGGGGTCCTGGCCGAACTCCGAGGACGTGTCCAGGAACGCATCGCGAACCATGCTGCGAATGGCCGCCAGGCCGGGATCGCCGGTGCGGGCCATCAGAATTCTCCCTCGAAGTGAGCGGTAACCAGTTTCCGAAGCTTCTGGTGCAGTCTCATCTTCCGCACGTATGCGGCATTGGTCGTAATGCCGATCGTGGTAGCGACCTCATCGATTGGAAGTCCCTGGAAGTAGAATAGCTGCACGAACATTTGGTCCTTGGGCGGGAGCTGCGTGACGAGTTCACGCACCTTGGCCGCTCTTTCTGCCGCTTCGACTTGTGGTTCTGGCCCGGGCCGGGAATCCGGCCGGGCTTCTCGGACCCGCCAACTCTCGCCACTTTCCGGATCGTCCAGCGAGATCGTTCGCCCCTCCCGCCGAAGGCGGTCGATGGTGAACCGATTTGCTACTACCCGGAGCCAACTTGCGAGAGAACAGCCGTTCCGCCCCTGATACTGTCTCAACTTGCGAGAATCTTTATCGAATAGGGCCAGAAAGACGTCCTGGCTGAGGTCTTCGATTTCCTCTTTCCTATATGGACGACCGAACTGCTGAAAAATAACGGTTACACCGTAGGAAACGATGCCCGAGTACTTTTCGACCAGCGTAGTGCGCGCATCGGCATCGCCACCGATGCACCCCGCTAGGAGTTCAGCAGTGGAGTCAGCGCTTTTGGCCTTAGGGAGCGCCACGACGCGGTCGTCACATGAGGCTGAGCCACGCATGACCGTGGCGGAAGTTGTAGGCGGACTGCGGGGAAAGGGCAAGGTCAGGTTGTCCTCGTTTTGGATTAGCGCGCCTTTTCGCAGGACTACGACCGGCCAGCTGTTCGAGGGATTCCCGGGTCCGGATTGGATAATCGGCTCTATTCTCGCTAAAAATGCCATGGACGGTTGGGGGCGCCGGGTCTCTTCCGGCTCGTGGCGAACAAGAAGCGGGGACCCTCCGTAAGTATGGACGAAGGGAAGCGTCCGTTTTCGACACTGTGAGCACCATCGCATTCATCTTCTTGGGAATCTGCGGCACGGCCAGCCTGATGGCGGCCGTCTGGATCGTGGCGTACCGCGTCGGCTTCGACGAGGGGCGTCTGACGATCCCGCTCCGGATGATTTCCGCTCTAGCCGAGCACCGCGTAACGTGTCTCGAGGAAGATCCCGCCCGAACCGCACGGGACTTGTCCCAACATCTGGGGCTTCCCGAGGACGAAGCGCGACGGCTGACCGATCGTGCCGAGCAGGCCGGAGCGATGCCCTCGAGCACCCTGCGCTCGGCCTGAGCGCCGACCTCGCCCCGAGCCGTTCCGAAACGGAACAGTCCGGGCCCGCTTGAGGTTCAAGCCCGACCGGCCGAGAAACAGAGCCGTGAAGAAGAACAGGACCTCCCCCCAGACCACCCGTCGCAAGCGATCCCGGCCCGCGAAGAACGCCCCGGAGCCGCCCCCAGGCGACTTCGATGAGCCGAGCCCACCGCGACGAGGAGAGGTCCCCGTCGGGATGGATGCCGAAGGGCCCGCGAGGACGCGGCGTGCCGATGAGCCGCGATCCCGTGAGGACATTGTCCAAGACATCGCAACCGACATCGCCGAGACCGCCCAGAAACTCGTGACGGATCGCACCAGCGTCGCCGACATGAAGCTGATCCACTCGTCTCTGAAGGAATTGCGAAGAGCCTTCCGCGTATTCTCGCATTACGAGGGGATGCGAAAGGTCTCGACGTTCGGTTCGGCCCGCACCCCTCCCGGGTCACCCCAGTACGAGCAAGCCCGCGAGTTCTCACGCCGGATCGCGGACGCCGGCTTCATGGTGATCACCGGCGCCGGCCCCGGAATCATGCGAGCGTGCAACGAAGGGCCGGGGCGCGACCGCAGCTTCGGGATCAACATCCGGCTCCCGTTTGAGCAGTCGGCGAACGACATCATCGACAATGATCCCAAGCTCATCACCTTCAAGTACTTCTTCACGCGCAAACTGATGTTCGTGAAGGAAGCGGACGCGATCGCGCTCTTCCCGGGCGGCTTCGGCACGCACGACGAGGGATTCGAATCGCTGACGCTGCTTCAGACCGGCAAAGCGAGGCCGCTTCCGGTCGTCTTCATCGATGCGCCGGGCGGTACGTACTGGAAGACCTGGAAGCGTTACATCGAACGACACCTCCTGAAGGAGGGGCTGATCTCGAAAGCCGACATGCGCCTGTTCCTCGTGACCGACGACCTCGATGTCGCGATCGAAGAGATCGAACACTTCTATAGCCGCTACCACTCCTCGCGCTTCGTCGGAGATCGATTGGTACTTCGGCTCACCAGCCCACTCTCGAGGGAAACCATCGCCGATCTGAACGACGAGTACGGCGACATTCTCGCGCACGGAAAGATCCACCAGACGAATGCGCTGCCCGAGGAAGCCGCAGAACGCGAGCTCGCAGAACTACCGCGACTCGTCTTTCATTCGGCGAGGCGACACTTCGGCAGGCTCCGGATGCTGATCGACGACGTGAACGACGCTGACTAGGAGCCTGACCCCAGGTCGGTCGCGGCGATCCGGGCGGCGTCAGCTCGTCGTGAGCCAGCTTGGGGCAGGTTCGTAGTTCACTTCCGTCGACCGAGCATCCCACCGGGTACGATCAGCTCGATGATGTTGCCGTCGGGGTCGCGCACGAAGAGTTGGCCGACCTCTTCGCCGAGCCCGAACGCTTCAACCCCGCTTTCGGTCACCGCATCGAGCGTGGCCTGGTAGTCGTCGATCTGGAAGGCCAGATGCGTCGCCGCGGGCGACAGGCTCTTCGGAGGCGTGCTTCGGTCCATCCCCGGAATCTCGCCTATCAAGTGCACCTGGACGTCGCCGAGCTGGTACCAGACTCCCGGGAAGCCGAAGTCGGGACGCTCGGTCTCCTCAAAACCGAGAACGCCTTCGTAGAACGCGCGGGAGCGCTCCAAGTCTGTGATCTGGACGCTCACGTGATGAGCTCGCTTTACAATCGCCATACTCAGTCTCCTGGCCCCTTCGGTGACACCTCGCCGCCCACCCACCACGCGGCGAGCCGCTCGTCCTTCTGGTCCCATGGGTAGAGCCCTTCTTGCAAGTCGGGCGGACGCTCGAACACCCGGGGCGTCTCGCCGCCGAGGCGAGACAGCGAACGAGGCGAGGCAACGATCAAACCACGACCCCCGGCGGCAAACCGCGTGACGTCCGAGACTACTCCAAGTACCGGCAGGGGCTCGGGCGCGTCCAGATAGAACGGGAACAGCGACGGAGCGTGCCGAACGAAGGCCACGCGCCCCGCGTCCAGATCCGCCGACGCGCCGCGCAGTGCCAGCGCGAAAGGTCGCTCCGTGCGGAATCGGTCGAGGAGGGGAGCTTGCAGCGCGAAGTACCCACCCAGCACCACCACCGACAAAGCGGTGGGACAAACCACCCCGGGCGGAAGGCCGAGCTTGAGGGCCCTGCAACTCGCGATCGTATCCGCTCGCACCCAGATCAGACGCGCAAATGCGGCGAGCATCAGCGTCACCATCACCAGTGCAGGCGGAACCGAGACGCCGTAAACGGAACCCAAAACCGGAGCGAGCAAGGCCACCGCAAGCTCCGCTCCCATCACAGCCGCGAGCGCGATCGCCGTCCAACGAAGCGCGCGTTCGACGAAGCGCCCGCGCGCTTCCCCATCCAAGACCGCGGCGACGAGCAGCGCGCAGAACGGCACGATGGGAAGGATGTAGTATGAGCGCCTCGAACCGGCAGCGGTGAACACCGCGAAGATGAGGCCGATCGAGATTAGTACCCAGCGGGTCTCCGGCTCGAGGCGTACCCACTCCCGCGCGCAATCGAGGAGCGCGGCGATCCACACCAGCGCCCATGGCAGGAGCAAGACCGGCAGCGCAAAGAGGTACGTGGTGATCGGTCCCTGGTGGTCGTGCGGGGCGTAGAAGCGCCGGACGTTCTCCTGGAAGACCATGTACAAGCCGCTGCGCGTGTCGCCCGAGACCAGCGCGTCGACCGAATCCAGATCCGGTCGCGCGATATCCGCCGCGATGAAGGGCGCGAAGTAGACGATCACGGCCACGGCGGCAGCCACGAGAACGGAAGGGCTGAGATGCGCGCGCCACTGACCGTGACGCGCGAGATGCGGGAACAACACGAGCGCCGGGAGTACGATGGCCGCCAGCCCTTTGGCGTGGGCGCCGACCACGCAGATCAACACGAACACCAGGTAGAACGCCATCGTCAGACGATCCTCGCGACAACGGAACCATGTCACCGCGAGAATCACGGCGGCCAGATTCTCCATGTCGGCCGCCGCCGTCCGTGACCAGAGAAGAAAACCGTACGACCCGAGCAGAACCCACCCGGCCGTGCGACCGACGATTGGGTTCCACAGCTCTCGGCCCAGCCGAACCGTCGCCCACAGCGCCAGAAGTCCAGCCAGAACGCTCGGCAGTCGCGCCGCGAGTTCATCGAGAGTGCCGAGGACCCGGCTCGCCCCGGCGATCGCCCAGTAGCTCGCGAGGGGCTTATGGAAGTGCGGCTCCCCGTTCAGGGTCGGATGGAAGTAGTCACCGCTTAGGATCATCTCTCGAGTGATCTCGGCGAAGCGATCCTCGGAGCCACGCAAGCTCGGGGACCCGAGACCGACCAAGAGAAGAAGCGTCGCCACCGTCCAGAAGAACGGCGCGGCGAGACGGCCAGACGAGTTCACCTCTCTCCGCATCCGAAGGCCAGAGCAGACCTGGAGGCGCGACTCAAATCCCCTATTCCGGCACCGCTGCGAGGGCCGTCGTTCCTTGCGATTCCAGGCCACACCAGGTACCCGGAAGGTGCGCACGGCTCCGTGTGCATCCGACCCATTTCGCAATGTCCGAAGGTGCAGCATACCGCGCGCACATCGCAATCATCGGCGGTGCAACCGCAGGTGCCGAGGCGGCAGATCGACTCGCCGCCGAGGGCGCGCTCTGCGTCGTCTTTGAGCAGAACGACCGCCCCTACGGCAAGGTCGAGGATGGACTCCCCGCCTGGCACAAGGCGCTGCGCGAGAAGGAATACGGGCTGATCGACTCGAAGCTCACGCGTGACGGCGTGCACTTCATCCCGCGCACCGGCATCGGACGCGAAGTCTCGTTCGACCAGCTCTTGCGGGAATGGGGCTTCGACCTCGTGATCCTGGCCAACGGCGCCTGGCGGGATCGTGGCCTGCCGGTCTCGGGAGCAGATTCCTACATCAACCGCGGCCTCGTGTACCAGAACCCTTTCATCTACTGGTTCAACCACTACCGCGAAACCGGCTACGACGGCCCCTCCTACGAGATCCACGACGGGACGGCCGTCGTCGGTGGCGGACTTGCCTCGATCGACGTCGCGAAGGTCCTCCAACTCGAGAGCACGGCGCGCAAGCTCGCCGAGCGCGGCATCCAGCAAGACCTCTTCGAGATGGAGGTCGACGGCATTACCGAGACTTTGGCCTCCCACAATCTCAAGTGGGAAGACCTGGGGCTCAAAGGCTGCACGCTCTACTACCGGCGCCGCGTCGAAGACATGCCTCTCGCCGAGGCACCGCCGAACGCAACGTCCGAGCAGCTGACGAAGGTCGAGTCCGTGCGACGCCGCATCCTCCAGAAGGCCCAGCGCAAGTACCTGTTTCGGGTCGATCCGCTCTGGAGCCCCATCGGTCTGCTCACGCACGGCGACATGCTCGACGGATTGCGCTTCGCTCGCACGAAACTCGGCGACGACGGCAAAGCAGTCATCGTCCCCGGCGACATTCAAAATGTCGAAGCACCCATGGTGATCTCGTCGATCGGCTCGATCCCGATGCCGATCAAGGGCCTGCCGATGGATGGAGAGTTCCTCCGGCTCGACGACAAAGAGCACGGCCGCGTCACCACGTTCGAGAACGTCTTCGGCTGCGGCAACGTCATCACCGGCAAGGGCAACCTCGTCGCCTCGCGCAAGCACAGCCGCAAGATCGCCGAGTTCCTCGTCGAGCACATCGGTGCGGATGCGAAGCCCCGAACCGACGTCGACGCTCTGATGGCCCACGTCCGCGAGCAGCAGGCCGCCGTCGGCTACGACGGCAAGTACCACAAATGGATCGGCCGCGTGACGGTCGCGGCCCATAGCGCCTCGCCGCAATGACCGATCGCCCCGGCCGTATCGTCCAGGGCAACATGATCGGCCTGTCGATGCCGGACATCGACAAATGGAGCGACCGCGTCGAGACGGTCCTCGGGCAGAACCCGGGACCCTTCACCGGGCCCGGAACGAATACGTACATCGTCGGGACTTCCCGCCGCCCGCTGATCCTCGACACCGGACAGGGCATGGAGAGCTATATACCCCTGCTCGAGAAGACCCTCGACGGCCGTACGCCGGCCGAGATCGTCCTGACACACGCCCATGCCGACCACATTGGTGGATGTCCGCAGATTCGCGAAAAGTTCGGCCCGATGCCTGTGAAGAAGCGGCTCTGGGAAGGAATGGACGGCAAGGCCGGAGACGACATCGTCGCGATCGACGACGGCGAAGTCATCGAGACCGAAGGCGCGACGCTCGAGGCCATCCACACGCCGGGGCACGCGGAAGATCATCTCTGCTATCTGCTGCGCGAGGAGCGCGCGATCTTCACGGGTGACGTCGTCCTCGGTGCCGGCACGACGGTGATCCCCGAACACGGCGGCGACCTCCTGGACTACATGCAGTCTCTCCAACACCTTCTCGAGTTGGAGCCTGCGGTGCTCTATCCCGCGCACGGGCCGGCGATTCACGATGCCAGCGGAAAGATCCGCCAGTACATCGCCCACCGCGAGCTACGCGAAGACCAGATCGTCGAGCTCTTGAAGCAAGGCGTTTCCGACGTCGGAGAGATGGTCGTCCAGATGTACGCCGACGTGCCGAAGTTCCTGCATCCCGCTGCCGGCACGTCCGTCCGCTCTCACCTACGGAAGCTCGAGCGCGAACAACGGGCCTCTCTCGACGGAGAAAGCTGGACCCCGCGGTAGGAGCCTGGCCCCAGAGGGCTCACGACGACCTACCGCCAATCCATCTTGGGTCAGGCTCCTAGCCCGCTGTCGCGGCGCGGGCCTTTCTCTCGTCCGCGGCTTCCGCGGGCTGCGCCGATCCGCTTCCCGCGGCTCGCACAAAGCAGCGCTTCTGCAGAATCTGTTCGAACTGGCGCGCGGAGCTCTCCCACGAGCGCTCGGCCAGAGCGGCCGCTGCGTTCTCGGCCAGACGACACCGGAGATCATCGTCATCGACCAGGCGAACCAGAGCCTCCGTCACCTCAGGCCCGGACGGTTTCGCAAGAAGGCAGGTGTCGCTTTGGACCATCTCCCGAACGCCCGGGACGTCGGCCTCCACGACCGCACATCCGCAGGCCATCGCCTGGAGCGGGACCCAAGACACGTTCGCGGACAAGGAGAAGCAGAGCAGGATGTGCGCTTCGTTCATTACACGGGCGAGTTCGTAGTGACCGAGAACTCCGAGGTTGGTGAACGGGAACCGCACGCCTCGTAGCTCTTCGTCCTCGGCGCCAAACATGCAGATCTCAACCTCAGGACGCTCGCGCGCGAAGCGTTCGAGCGCTTCGACCCCAAGATCGAACCCACGCCGTTTGATCCCCGGACGCGCGAAGAAGAGCACACGGGTAGGTCCGGAACGGTCGGCGGCACGCACCTGGGTTCGGAAGATCTCCGTGTCGACTGCGAAGTCGATGCGTTCGGTAGGACGTCCCGTGAGCCGCCCGAGTCGCGCCGCCAAAGAACGGCCTATGCACACGTGCTGCAGAGGCAAGTCGTACGTTCGCTCCGCCTCGCGATATAGTGGATCGCGGTCGGAGTAGAACTCCGGCTCGAAGTCCTGAACGAAGTAGAACCGGAAGAGGCTGTCCTGCTGCCCGGCGACCGTGTACGCGGTGGGCCAGTTCGTTGCGATGGTCGCATCGGCGGGAAGGATCCGATCGTGCCCCACGACGGTCTGAACGCGCAGCGGACCGAAGTTCTCTTCGAGGAACTGTTCGATCTCCTCGTGGGACTTCCCCTCGAGGTGCGCGATCGGCTCGATGTACACGCGTACTCGGTGCCCGGCGGCCCCGAGGAAATTCGCGAGCCGGAAGATTGTCCAATATCCCCCGCCGGTACCGGCGATGGGCGCGCGCAGAATCCAGTTGATCGTAAGCGGCCGTCCCTCGGTAGACGGCGCGAAAGAGCGAACCGTCTCGAGGGCATGAACCGCCTGACTCGCGGTTGTGTGCTTTGCGAGCACGCAGTCCCGGGCGCTCTCGCCCATCTCGCGGGCCGCATCCGGAGACTCGATGAGATGCCCGAGTGCCTCGCGCCACTCCGCCGGCGTCTCTGCGAGCCAGCCCGTGACCTTTTGGTCGATCGCGCGGCGGAAGTCCGGCATGGGCGACGCAATGGTAGGGACGCCGACGAGCGCCGCTTCCAAGAATTTGAGCGCACTCTTTGACGCAGTGAAGGGGTTGCCCGGTTCGAGGGGCGCCAGATTCACGTCGATCCGAGCGAGGGTGTCCGCCAGACGCTGCCACGGCATGAGCGGCATGTGCTGGAATCGCTCGCCGAAACGGCCGAAGCGGTCGGAGACGTCAATGTGTCCGACTGTCAGCAACCGGACGGACGGATACGTATCGAGGGCCCACTCGATCGCTTCCTCCGCGACGGCAAAGTCCTTGCGATGGGTCGGAGTCCCGCTCAGATAGCCCAACGTGACGCTCGTGCCGACGCCGCCCATGCGTCGGGAAGTCGTCCCCGCGCGGGCTGCCGTGGCGAGTTGCATCATCTCTCCGCTCACGACGTTCGGGAGCGTGCGTACATCCTTCTGAAGACCGGACGCGAGTTCGAATAGGGCGTCGGTCGACACGACCATCCCGTGTGAGCGCGCAATCGTCTCGCGGTAGCGCTCGAGCCCGGTACGGTAAAGCTTCTGGTCGCGCTCGCTCATCCCGGCGGTATCGATGTAACGATACGCCTCCGGATCGAAGACCCAATCGTCGGTGTCGAACAAGACCACCGCGCCGCGCTCACTCGCCTTGCGAAGGAACCAGTCGATGTTTCGATCGTACGCAACGCGATGGAGAACGAAGATCGAAAAGCAGTCGAGCGCGTCCGTCAGATCGATCTCGCCTTGCGTGGCCGATTCGGTACTCACCCCGAGCGATTCGAGCTGCTCCGAAAGATGGTCACAACGATAGCGCTTCGCATCGCCCGGGCATCCCGAGAGAAGCAATGCCGCCTTCGATAAGACACCCGCGAGCTGGCGCTTGGCGCCCGGATTAATCCTCGAGGGATCGGGCAGCCCGAGGACACTCCGCAGCCGCTGAGCAACGGTTCGAAGAGGCGACCCGAGCCGCCAAGTGTGAGAGGAGAAGACCTTGCGCAGCGTCTCACTCAGAACCTGGAACTCTTTGTGCTGCATGAGGATGAGCGCTTCGTCGCGTTGCGCGCGCGCCGTCGCCTCATCAATTCGTTCACGAAGCTCACGACACTGCTGCTCGAGACGCCCCCGCTCGTCATCGATCCGGTCGCGCTCACGACGCAGATCTTCGAGGAGGACGTCGAAATCTCGCTCCTCGTCGGGCCGCACCGGACGGACGGGTGCTGCCTTTAGGAGGGTCGGATTCTTCGGTCGCCTGTCGCTCGTAATTCCCTCCGGGCAGGGCCACCCCAGGCTGCGGGCGGACTCCACAGCGGGGTACCACGAGTGCCCGAGCACCGCCATCGACAAAGCGGTTGGGGCGCTCTGCGCCGCGTGCGAAACTGCGTCGCCTTGAGAGGTGAGGAGGAAAAGGCTGCGGGCCTGTGCGCGTCGTGCCGGCACGTCCGGCGAATCGAATCCGGCAGCGGGAGCGTGTTTTGGCTCTGCGGGCTCGCAGCCGACGACCCGGCATACCCCCGCTACCCACCCATACCCGTTGGCGAATGCGAGGGTTGGGCCGCCGAATCCTCCTGACGCCGGTTCTCTCTAACCTACAGCATCGGGCTTGCGGGCAGGGTGGTTTCGCCCATCAGGAACTCGTCGACTCCACGCGCCGCTTCACGGCCCTCCCAGATTGCCCACACGACCAGGGACTGGCCCCGCCGAGCGTCACCGCAAGCGAACACGCCCGGGACGCTGGTCGCGTAACTGGGGTTCGCGACGATGTTCCCCCGCCCGTCCAGGTCCGTGCCGAGGCCTTCCAGAAGGGGCTTGTCCGGGCCGAGGAAACCGAGCGCGAAGAGCACCAGATCGGCCTCGATCTCAAACTCGCTTCCCGGGATCTCGATCATCTTGGGACGACCGCCGTCTTCGGGCTTCTCCCACTCGAGTCGCACGCCGTGCAGCTTGCGAACACGTCCTTCCTGGTCGCCACTGAAGCTCTTGGTGTTGATGCACCAGTCTCGCTCCACTCCCTCTTCGTGGGACGACGAAGTGCGCAGAATCATCGGCCATTGAGGCCAAGCGGCGACGCCGCCGGCGCTTCGCTCATCCGGCGGCTTCGGGAGGAGTTCGAACTGGTGAACGGACACGGCGCCCTGACGATTCGAGGTGCCCAGACAATCCGAACCCGTATCGCCACCACCCAAGATGACGACTTTCTTGCCGGTCGCCGTGATCTGACCGTCGACGGTGTCCCCCGCCACGACCTTGTTCTGCTGCGGGAGGAAGTCCATCGCCAGATGAACGCCGTCGAGGTCGCGGCCCGGAACGGGCAGGTCACGCGCGTGCGTGGCGCCGGTCGAGAGCACCACCGCATCGAAGTCGTTCTTCAGCTGATCAACGGTGACGTCGACACCCACGTTGACTCCGGTGCGGAACGTCACACCCTCGGCCGCCATCTGTTCCATGCGCCGATCGATGAGGTGCTTCTCCATCTTGAAGTCAGGGATGCCGTAGCGCATCAGACCGCCGATGCGATCGGCACGCTCGAAGAGCGTGACGTCGTGGCCGGCGCGCGCAAGCTGTTGCGCGCAAGCCATGCCCGCGGGCCCCGAGCCGATCACGGCGACCTTCTTGCCCGTCTTCTTGTCGGCAATCTGTGGCTTGACCCAGCCCTCTTTGAAAGCGCGATCGATGATCTGCTTCTCGATCTGCTTGATGGTGACCGGGCTCTCATTGATGTTGAGCACGCACGCTTCTTCACACGGCGCGGGACAGACGCGGCCGGTGAACTCCGGGAAGTTGTTGGTCGAGTGCAGACGCTCGATCCCTTCTTCCCAACGGCCCCGGAAGATGAAGTCGTTCCAGTCGGGAATGATGTTCCCGAGCGGGCAGCCCTTGTGGCAGAAGGGGATTCCGCAATCCATGCAACGCGCACCCTGCTCCGAGAGCGCCTCGTCGCTGTGCTTCCCTTCGAGCTCGTTCCAGTCCTTCAGACGGTCCGCTACCGGCCGACGCTTCGGCAGCTCCCGTTCGAACTCCATAAACCCAGTGATCTTTCCCACAGTACGTCTCCTGTCCGGTCTCGCTCGCCGGACCTAACGGCTTGCGGCTGCGCGCTGCGCGAGCACACGCCGGTACTCGACCGGCATCACCTTGCGAAAATTTCCGACGAGCTGCTTCCAGCCCGAGAGGATCCGCCAAGCAACTTGGCTTTGGGTGTAATCGTAATGGCGACGAACGAGGTCGTGTACCGTCGCGTCATCTTCGTCCGACAGTGGCTCGAGCTCCACCATTCCGGGGTTCAGATTCTGCTCGGTGGTGTTCTCGGGATCGTAGATGTAGGCAATGCCGCCACTCATCCCTGCTGCGAAGTTTCGGCCGGTCTCGCCGAGGACCACGACAGTGCCTCCGGTCATGTACTCACAACCGTGATCGCCGACGCCTTCGACGACGGCGGCGACACCGCTGTTCCTCACACAGAACCGCTCGCCCGCCATCCCCCGCAAGAAGACCTCGCCCCCCGTCGCGCCATAGAGCGAGACGTTTCCGACGATGATGTTCTCTTCGGGAACGAAGGTGGAAGCCTCCGATGGGTGGACGACAATCCGGCCGGCCGACATTCCCTTGCCGAAGTAATCGTTCGCATCGCCTTCGAGGCGTATCGAGATTCCGCTCGCGAGAAAGGCGCCGAAACTGTTCCCGGCAGAGCCACGGAAGTGGATCTTAATCGTCTCGGGCGGCAGTCCCGGCTGCCCATGCCGGCGTGAGATCTCCGCAGAGAGCATCGTACAGACCGTCCGGTTCACGTTCCTGATCGGGAGCGCGAACTCGACGGGCTTCTTGTTCTCGAGGGCGTCGTTCGACAGCTCGATGATCTGATTGTCGAGCGCCTTGTCGAGCCCGTGATCCTGCGGCTCGACCCAGTGGATCGCGACGCCCGACGGAACCTCCGGCTTATGAAGGATCTGGGTGAGATCGATTCCCTTGGCCTTCCAGTGACCAACGGCATCGACCGAATCGAGCATGTCGACGCGGCCCACCATCTGCTCGATCGTCCGGAAGCCGAGCTCCGCCATGATCTCGCGCACTTCCTCCGCGATGTACGTGAGGTAGTTCACCACGTGCTCCGGCTTGCCGGTAAAGCGCTCCCGGAGCTTCGGATCCTGCGTCGCGATGCCGACCGGACAGGTGTTCAGATGACACACGCGCATCATGATGCAGCCCGATGCGATGAGGGCCGAGCTCGCAAACCCGTACTCCTCAGCGCCGAGCATCGTCGCAATCGCAACGTCGCGACCCGTCTTCAACTGTCCGTCGGTCTCGACCTTGATGCGCCCCCGGAGGTCGTTCATCACGAGAACCTGTTGGGTCTCGGCAAGACCCAATTCCCAGGGGAGACCCGCGTGCTTGATCGAGGTGAGCGGCGAGGCACCCGTGCCCCCCTCGTACCCACTGATGAGAACAACGTCCGCCTTGCCCTTCGAGACACCGGCCGCGACCGTCCCGACACCGACCTCGGAAACCAGCTTCACGCAGACGCGCGCCTGGTTGTTCGAGTTCTTCAAATCGTGGATCAACTGAGAAAGATCCTCGATCGAGTAGATGTCGTGATGCGGCGGCGGCGAGATGAGACCGACACCCGGCGTCGAGTAGCGGATCTTGGCGATGTACTCGTCGACCTTGTGACCCGGAAGCTGTCCACCCTCGCCTGGCTTGGCACCCTGAGCCATCTTGATCTGCAGCTCGTCGGCGTTGACGAGGTAGTGGCTCGTGACCCCGAAGCGGCCGGACGCCACCTGCTTGATCGAGCTCCGGCGCGAGTCGCCGTTCTCGTCGAGCGTGTAGCGAACCGGATCTTCGCCGCCTTCGCCGGTATTCGACTTGCCGCCGAGGCGGTTCATCGCGATCGCCAGGTTCTCGTGCGCTTCCCGACTGATCGAACCGAGTGACATCGCACCGGTCTTGAACCGCTTTACGATTTCGGAAGTGGGCTCCACCTCGTCGATCGGAATCGAGCGACCCTTCTTGAATTCGAGCAGCCCTCGCAGCGTACAGCGCTGCTTGCTCTCGTCGTTGACGAGGGCGGTGTACTCCTTGAACTGCGGATAGCTGCCGTTGCGCACCGAGTGCTGCAGGCGCGCGATCGTGTCCGGATTGTAAGCGTGGTGCTCACCGCGCCGACGCCACTGATACTGACCGCCCGGATTGAGCTCCTCGTCCTTCGCCGTGATCGAGTCGAACGCATCCTGGTGCCGCATCGCGCATTCCTGCGCGAGAACGTCGAGCCCGACGCCTTCTACCTGCGACGCGGTCCAGGTGAAGTACTTGTCGATGACGGAGTGGTTGAGACCGACAGCCTCGTAGATCTGCGCGCCCCGGTAGCTCTGGAGCGTCGAGATCCCCATCTTGCTCATGACCTTGAAGAGGCCCTTGCCGACCGCCTTGATGTAGTGCTCAGCGGCCTCCGCCGGGTCGACGTCCTTTAGAACGCCTTCGCGGATCTGCTGACTGAGGGACTCGAGCGCGACGTACGGGTTCACAGCGCCGGCGCCGTAACCCGAGAGCAGCGCGAAGTGCTGCACCTCGCGGGGCTCTCCGGACTCGACGATGATGCCGCACCGGGTGCGCGTCCCCTCGCGAATGAGGTGATGGTGCACGGCCGCCGTCGCGAGCAAACTCGGAATCGCGGCGTTCGCCTCGTCGACCTGACGATCGCAGAGAACCAGGGTCGTTGCGCCTCCCGCCACCGCAGCCGAAGCCTGAGCACACAGCTCGTCGAGAGCCGACGCGAGGGCGCTCGCGCCGTCTGCCACGCGGTACAGCGTCTGCAGCGTCACCGCTTTGAAACCGGGCTTCGACAGCTTCTTGATCCGCGCCAGCGCCTCGTTCGTCAGAACCGGCTGCTCGAGTTCGAGCTGACGGCAGTGCTGCGGGCTCTCGCCGAACAGGTTCTCTTCCGAACCGAGAGTCGTCTTCAACGACATCACGAGTTCCTCGCGGATCGGATCGATCGGCGGGTTCGTGACCTGCGCGAAGAGCTGCTTGAAATAATTGAACAGAAGCTGGGGTTTGTCGGACAACGCCGCGAGCGGCGTGTCGTTCCCCATCGACCCGATGCCCTCCATGCCGTTCTGGGCCATGGGGGTCATCAGGATCCTGACGTCTTCGCGCGAGTAGCCGAACGCCTTTTGCAGCGTCAGGAGACGCTCCTGGCCGTGATCCGATACGACCTCACTCGGATCGGCGGCAGGGAGATCCTCGAAGCGAATCAGGTTCTCGCCAATCCACTCGCCCCACGGCTTGCGGTCGGCCATCTGGTTCTTGATTTCTTCGTCGTCGATGATCCGCCCCTGGGCGGTGTCGACGAGAAACATGCGTCCCGGCTGAAGACGGTTCTTGGCGATGACGTCTTCGTCGGGGATGTCGAGAACGCCGACTTCCGACGCCATGACGACGAGGCCATCCTTCGTCACCACGTAGCGCGACGGGCGAAGACCGTTCCGGTCGAGGACCGCTCCGATCATCGATCCGTCCGTGAAAGCGATCGAGGCGGGACCGTCCCACGGCTCCATGAGACACGCATGGTACTCGTAGAAGTCGCGCTTCCCCTGGCTCATGGCTTCGTGCTTCTGCCAGGCCTCGGGAATCATCATCATCACCGCGTGCGGCAACGAACGCCCGGTGTGCGAGAGCAGCTCGAGGGCGTTGTCAAACCCGGCGGAGTCACTGCCGTCGGGCTGGATCACCGGCAGAATCTTCTCGACGTCCTCACCAAACGCCTCGGAGATGAACATCTTCTGCCGGGCGCGCATCCAGTTGACGTTCCCGCGCAGGGTATTGATCTCGCCGTTGTGAGCCACCATCCGGTAGGGATGAGCGCGATCCCACGACGGAAGTGTGTTGGTGCTAAAGCGCTGGTGAACCAGGGAGATCGCACTCACGAGCGCGGGGTCACGCAGGTCCTTGAAGAACGCAGGGATCTGCTCGGGAAGAAGGAGCCCCTTGTAGACCAAGGTCCGCGACGAGAGACTCGGGACGTAGAACGACTCGGAGTCCTTCAAGTCGGAGTTCCGGACGTCGGCTTCGACCCGCTTGCGAATGACGTACAGCTTGCGCTCGAGTGCCGCCGCGTCGTCTGCCCCACGCCCAGCGCCGATGAAGACCTGGCGGATCTCGGGCATCGAGGAGCGAGCGAGCGGGCCCGCCGCGCTCTCGTCGACCGGCACGACACGCCATCCGAGGAATTTCTGCCCTTCTTCGTGGATCACCTTCTCGAACGTCTCGAGGCACGCGTTGCGCTCGAAGACGTCGCGCGGGAGAAAAACCGTGCCGACGCCGTAGCCCCCCTCGTCGGGGAGCTCGAAGCCGATCTCGCGGCACTCCCGAGCGAGGAAATCGTGCGGAATCTGCATCAACATCCCGGCGCCGTCGCCCGTGAGCGGATCACAGCCGCAGGCACCACGGTGAGTCAGGTTCTCGAGGATCCGGAGGCCCTTCTCGATGATGTCGTGCGATCGCTTGCCGTGCATGTTGACGACGAAGCCAACACCACATGCGTCGTGCTCCTGCTCGGAGCGGTACAGCCCACCGCTCTCCGCCTCGCGCTGAAGGCGTCGTAGCTCGGCAAATTCCGTTTCGTTCTTCATTTCCAGCCTCTCGTAAGGTGTGGGACCCGGACCCTCATGACGCGGCAGCGACGGGCTTGTTCCCCGTCGCCCGCGAACGGCGTCTCGGTGACGAGTTCTGCGTCTGGGTGGGCTCACCCGGCAGCGGAACCTGAGAGCGTTCGATGTGCGTGGACAGGACCACCATGGTCTCGGTCCGGGCCACGCCGGGAATGTTCCGGATCTGGCTGATCAGGCTTTCGAGTGAGGACGTGTTTTCGGTCTTGGCCTTGAGCAAGAACGTGTGCTGTCCCGTGACGTGGTGACACTCGAGCACGCCTTCGAGTGCGCCGACGAGGTTTTCGAACTCGGTGACGTCGGCCAACTGGCCATGTTCGACCCCGATGAAGGCCGTGACGTCGAGTCCCAACTCCTGAGAATCGAGCGCCGCATGATAGCCGGTGATGACCCCAGCGCTCTCGAGCTTCTTGATCCGATCGATGACCGAGGGCGCCGAAAGTCCGACCTGCTCACCCACCCGAGCGAGCGGGATCTTGCAGTCCGCCTGTACCGTCTCGAGGATCTTCAAATCGATCGCGTCGAGAACGTGTTCGTTCCTATTACCTAATTTCATAAGGTCCCCAGGGGGGTAAGCCTTACGCCTAGCCAAGAAAGAGCCCGGGCGTCAACGATTTCCTCCGCACAGGCGTCGAACGAGATTCGCCGCAATTTCGCCTTCAATCGACGTATCCGAGCGAGCGAAGCATGTCCTGGAGCCGGGGGTCGACGTCGGCCGGAGGCGTCCGGTCGACCCCGATGTGGAGGTTTTGCTCGCTCTCCCAGACTGCCAGCAGGGCGCGGAGCCGCGCCTGTTCCGCGGGGTGCTCGGCGGAGAGATCCGCGGCTTCTCCGGGGTCGGCGTCGATGTCGTAGAGACGGAAGCTCTCTTCGGTGGCGTAGTCGGACTTCCAAGGGTCCTCGGGCCGTATCTGGGCCGGCGGCGGCGGCGTGTGCACGAGCTTCCAGCGCCCCAGCCGGACGGCGGACATGCCGCTCAGCAGCGTGGACGCCGTGAAGACCGGCCCCTCTCGCATCGGGATCGAGCGGCTCGCGGAGAGCGCACCCGAGAGGTCGCGACCGTCCATCGAATCGGGGATGGGGAGCCCCAAACCACCGAGAACCGTCGGCGTCACGTCGACCAGACTGACGGGCGACTCGAGCTTCACACCCGCCCCGACCCGGCCGGGGAGCCGGAACGCCAATGGGATGGCGACGGAACCTTCGAACGGGAACCAGCCATGCTGGAAGAAGTAGTCGTGATCCCCCAACCCCTCACCGTGGTCCGCGGTGAGTACGATCAGGGTATCGCCCGCAAGCCCGAGTTCCTCGAGAGTCGTAAGCAGCCGCCCTGCCTGCGCATCGCTGTGGTGCACCTCTCCCCGATACCGCCAACGGTAGACGGAGGCGCGATTCGTCCGCTGGATCTTCTGGTACTTCGGGATCACGCCCAGACCCGTGTTCTTCTTGCTCATCTCGAGGACTGTCTCGGGCCGCGGATCCTCGCGTGCGACCTTCTCGCGCGCCTCGGGCGGCGCCGAATCATACGGGCCGTGCGGGTCCATCAGATGAACCCACAAGAACCAGGGCTCGGGGGGCGCGTTCGCGAGCCAGTCGCGCGCGCGATCGACACCCACTTCGTCCTTGGAGAACCCACGGCCGCGGAACTTCGCGAAGGAATCGTAGAGTTCGAAGCCGCGGCCGAAGCCGTACTCGGCGGCGAGGATCCCGTTGCCGAAGAACGCCGCGGTCCGGTACCCCGCCGCCCCGAGGAGTTCAGCGAGAACGGGAGACCGCTTGCCCAAAGACCATCCGTTGCCGCGAACCCCGTGGCCGCCCCGGTACGCACCGGTCAGCAGGGCGGCCGTCGCGGCGCGGGTTGTCGGCGCCGGCGTGCTCGCCGCCAGGAAGGCGGTGCCGGCGTTCGTCAGCGCATCCAGGGACGGCGTCAGGTCGTTCGGACCGCTTTCCACGTACCCCAGGTGATCGGCACGAAGCGTATCGATCGTCAGCAGCAGAATGTTCGGGAACCGACCATCCGACAGACGCAGCGGCGGCGCGTGCGGTGGCGTAGGCCAGACCGCCCACGCCACCGCCAGCAGAGTGATTCCCAGAGCGACGAAGCGCAGCATCATGCCTCCTCGCAACGCCGCCGGGCGACCCAAATCAGAGACGCTCGATGATGGTACCGGTGCCGAGCCCACCGCCACAACACATCGAGATGAGACCGTATTTGCCGCCGGTCCGCTCGAGCTCGTGGAGAGCCGTCGTCAGAAGGCGTGCGCCCGTGCATCCCGTCGGGTGACCGAGAGCGATCGCACCGCCGTTCGGGTTCACGCGCTCGGGGTTGGGCTTCAGCTCCTTCTGCCAGGCCAGCACGACCGCGGCGAAGGCCTCGTTCACCTCGAAGGTGTCGATCTGATCGATCGACAGGCCGCTTTGCTTCAGGACCTTATGCGAAGCCGGGATCGGGCCCTTTAACATCGTCACCGGGTCGCAACCCACGAGGGTCGTGGCGGTGATACGAGCGCGCGGCTTCAATCCGAGCGCCTTCGCCTTCGCCGGCGACGCCAGCAGGACCGCCGACGCACCGTCGGAGACCTGCGAGGACGTGCCCGCAGTATGGACACCCCCCTCTTGTACCGCCTTCAGAGTGCCGAGCTTCTCGAGCGAAGTCTCACGAAGCCCCTCGTCGCGTGTAACCTCGTGCATGGCAGCGGTAGGATTCTTCTCGTCATCGAGGACCGGCGCGGTGATCGGCGCGATCTCCCGATCAAAGCGGCCTTCTCCCCAGGCCTCGGCGGCATGCTGCTGGCTGAGCAAGCCGAAGCGATCGGTATCCTCGCGGGTGATGCCGTACTCCTCGACGATCATCTCCGCGCCCTGGAACTGAGACGTCGGCGCGAAGTGCTCGACGTAAGCCGGCGTCATCGGAAAGCCGCCCTTCATGTTCGAGCCGAGCGGGACGCGCGTCATCATCTCGACGCCACAAGCCAGAACGACGTCCTCGATGCCCGAGCCGATCAAGCCGGCCGCGACTGACGTCGCCTGCTGAGACGAACCGCACTGGCTGTCGATCGTGGTCGAAGCGACCTCGAGCGGGAGCCCGGCCGCGAGCCAAGCGACGCGCGCGATGTTGAAGGACTGCTCGCCCACTTGCGAGACGCAGCCGCCGACGACCTGGCCCACCTGATCCGGATCGATGCCGGAACGCTCGACCGCCGCCTTTTGGACGGCACCGAGCAGGTCGGCAGGCATGACTCCGGAAAGCGCGCCTTTGCGGCGACCAATCGGACTACGGACGGCTTCGACGATCCAGACTTCTTCCATGACGGGCTCCCTTTTCCTGTGGTGTCTCCGGGCCTAGCTAGCGAAGCGCGCCGGTCTCGTCCATCAGGGGGCGCAGGAGTCAGGGGCTACTCATCCATCCGGATCAGGCCCTGCTCGACGGCGTCGTATACGGCCTCGCTGCGGGAATTCACCTCGAGCTTCTCGTAGATGCGCCGAACGTGGGAGGTCACGGTGTGGGCCGAGATCGACAGCAGGGATGCGATCTCCGCCAAGCTGAAACACTTCGTGATGAGCCGGAGAATCTCCGTTCCGCGACCGGTGAGCGTCGCCCGTGCCCTGGGAGCCTCCGCCCACCATTCCAAAGTCTCGAAACTCAGCGTATGCCGAGCGCCCACCAAAACGCATCCCCTCATCAGGGGATCTCCGGGGAGCCACCCTCGATCTCGGCCCGCGCCTTCGCCACGACCGCCTCCACCAGGGCACGAAGCTCGTCGCGACGGGCTTCACTCCCCGCTTCGAAGCGGAGGACCAGGGCGGGCTGAGTGTTCGACGCCCGCACGAGGCCCCAGCCGTCGCCGAAGTCGGCGCGCACCCCGTCGATGTCGTTCACCGGCCAGTCGGCGCGCAGAAGTTCGGTCACCCGAGCGGCCACGGCGAACTTCGTCGTGTCGGAACAGTCCACCCGAAGCTCAGGCGTGGCGTGCGCCTCAGGGAGACCCGCGAGTAGGTCCACCAGCTTGCCGTCGGTGCTGGCGAGGATTTCGATGAGGCGCGCCGCGGCGTAAACGGCATCGTCGTAGCCGAAGAACCGATCCCCGAAGAACAGGTGTCCGCTCATCTCCGCGCCCACCACGGCGTCGGTCTCCTTCATCTTAGCCTTGATCAGGGAGTGGCCGGCCTTCCACATGATCGGCCGACCTCCGAGCCGCGTGACCTCGTCGAAGAGCCGCCGCGAGCACTTCACCTCGCTGATGACGACGCTGCCGGGACGGCGCGCCAGGATCTCCCGGGCGAAGATCACCAGCAGTTCGTCTCCCCACAGAATCTTCCCGCCCGGCGCGACGACACCCAATCGGTCGGCATCTCCGTCGAACGCGACGCCCAGGTCTGCGCCTTCCGCGGCGACGGTGCGGATGAGGTCTTCGAGGTTCTCCTCGACCGTGGGGTCCGGATGGTGGTTCGGGAACCGGCCGTCGGGTTCGCAGTGCAGAGCGATCACCTCACACCCGAGGTTCTCCAGAACCCTTGGTCCCACAGGGCCGCCAACACCGTTGCCCGCATCGGCGACTACCTTGAGGCGACGCGGCAGCGTTCCGAACTGCTTTTTGCAGTAGTCGAGGTAGGGCTCGAGGATCTCGGCCGTCTCGACGCAACCCTCTCCGTCGACGAAGTTCCGCGCCTCGATCTCGCCGCGCAGCGAGGTGATGGCCTCGCCGTGCATCGAGTCTCGCCCGAGGCACATCTTGAAGCCGTTGTAATCGGCCGCATTGTGGCTCGCGGTCACCTCGACGCCTCCATCGACCGAGTAGTGGAAGAGGGAGAAGTACAGCAGCGGGGTCGGGCACTGTCCGATGTCCAGGACCTGCACACCACACTCGACGAGCCCTCGGATCAGCGCATTCGCGTACTCGTCCGACGTGAGCCGACAGTCGCGCCCGACCGCCACCAACACCTCCCGCTCGGGATGAAGCCGCCGGACGCGCGACCCGAAGGCGCGGCCGAGGGCCCATGCGAAACTAGCGTCGAACTCCTCCCCGGCGACGCCGCGAATGTCGTACTCGCGGAAGATCGTGGGTGTCATTCTCATGCGTGACCGTGGAGCGGTCAGTCCTACCGCCGATGCGCTGGCGCGAGTTCGAGAGCGAGTTCCAACGCAGCTCGCATGCTGCTCGGGTCGGCACGCCCTTTCCCCGCGAGATCGTAGGCTGTGCCATGATCGGGTGAGGTCCGCACGAACGGCAGGCCGAGCGTCACGTTCACCGCACGGTGGACGTCGCGCTGCTTGATCGGGACGAGCCCCTGGTCGTGGTACATCGCGATGATCGCGTCGGCAGGCGGTCCGAGGGCGGAAAAGAGGGTGTCGGCCGGGTAGGGCCCCGTCGCCGCGATGCCCCGCCGGCGCGCACGGCGGAGCGCCGGCGCAATGATCCGAGCCTCCTCGTCTCCATAGATGCCGCCATCGCCCGCGTGGGGGTTGAGCGCCGCGACGGCGATACGAGGGCGACGGATCCCCCACCAGCGACGCAGGTGCTCGGCCGTCATCTCGATCGTGTCGGCGATACCATCCACGTCGAGGGCACGTGCGACGCCGCGAAGCGGAAGATGGATCGTCGCGAGCACCACCCGCAGATCGTCCACCGCCATCATCATTCGAACGTCGTCAACGCCGCACTCTTTGCCGAGGATCTCGGTATGTCCGGTCCGGGCGACGCCGGCGCGCGCGAACCACTCCTTACTGACCGGCGCCGTGCAAAGGGCGCCCACGACACCCAGCTTCGCAAGATGCACCGAGGTGCGAATCGCCTCGAAGGCAACCTTCGCTCCCGCGCGACCGGGCTTTCCCGGCCTGCGCTGCGTGGCCCGCAGAGGCGGCAGTGGGCTCTTCACTCCGGGAGGGACGAGAGCCACCGAGCTGCCCGAAGGCACCCCCTCGCGAACCACATCCTCCAGAGACATCGGCACGACCCTGAGCGGCGACTTCAGCCGACGTATGCAGGCCTGCGTGGCAGCGACGTCGCCCACCAGAAGGGCGCGGGCCTTCAGCCGGCGCGGCGCGACCAGCGCGCGGAGAGCAACCTCCGGGCCGATCCCGGCGGGATCACCCAGCGTGATCGCTAGAGCTGGAAGCTTCTGCTCCGCCATCAGATTCCGACGGCTCCTCGGCCGTCGTCGCGCCCGGCGCGGCGACGCTCGCCGGATCGAGACGACGCACGATCGAGTGGCCCTGCGTCAGGTCCGACTCGACGTAGTCCTGGAAACGCTCTTCGACCGCCTCCCCGTAGAGGCGCTCCGTGATCTGCGCTTCCACGTCGGCGAGCGGCACGTATTCACTGGCCTTCGTATCGTCCACCGTGAGGATGTGGACGCCGGCCCCGGTTCGCACGGGCGGGCCAACCTCTCCTTTGCGCAGCGAGAACGCGATCTGTTCGAGCTGCGGGATCATCTGGCCCTTCTCCATCCAGCCGAGACTTCCCCCGTCTGCCGCTTCAGGGCCCTGCGAGTACTTCTTCGCGACGGCCGGGAAGGGCCGCCCGGCCTGGAGCTCTTGGACCACCCGTTGGGCCACCATCGCGACCTGCTGCTGCTCTTGCTCCGAGGCCTGCGGGGACAAGACGAAGAAGATCTGGCGAATGTGCACCGACCCGGTCTTCGCAAACATCTCCTTGTTGTCGACGTAGAACTTCTGAACGTCGCCCGACGTTACCTGAACCTTGTCGCGGATCTGGCGCATGATGAGCTGGTTCTTCAGGAGCTCCTTCGCGACCTGAACCTTGTAGGTCTCCACCGTGAACCCCTGTTGGGCGAGCGCCTCGGTGAGGGTCGACTCGTCGAGATTGTTCCCGCGCTTGATCTCCTCGATGTAGAGATCGACGTCCTGCTGCGAGACCCCCAGGCCCAGCCGACGGCTCTCGAGCCGAACGAGCGTTTCGCCGATCAGCATCTCGAGGGCCTTGGCGCGGTCTTGCTTGGTCACCGAGTTGGGGTCGACGCCCCCATTCAGGCGGATGAACCGCTCCAGCTCGAACTGTGTGATGGGCGAACCGTCCACGGTTGCGACAATCCGATCGACCACCATCGCCCCCGCCTCGGGGAGACGACCGAGGGACAGCACACAGGCCGCCATCACCAGCCCAACCACGAAGGCACGAGTCATCTCTCCCCTGTACTGGAAAGACCCCCGCCTGGCCATGCGGAGTGGCGAGGCCCGAGGCCGCATGCGAAGCCACAGACATGGACCTCCCCCGCCGCCCACAGGACGTCATTTTCGACATGGACGGCGTCCTCCTCGACACCGAGCGGATCTACACCGAGGTCACGCAGGCCATCGTCGGCCGGTGGGGCAAGACCTTCGACTGGTCGATCAAGAGCCAGATGGTCGGCCGCCCCTCGATCGAATCGGCTCGCTACCTCGTTACGACACTCGATCTTCCCATCACCGCCGAGCAGTACCTCGAGGAGCGCGAAGTCGTCTTCCAGACCCGCATGCCCGAGGCCGACCCCATGCCGGGCGCCGTGGATCTCGTTCGGTCTTTATCCGAGCGCGGCGTCCCGATGGCCGTTGCCACCAGCTCGCAACGCGACGTGTTCGACCTAAAGACGAGGCGGCACGGCGACTGGTTCGAGCTGTTCGATCAGATCGTCCTCGGCGACGATCCCCGAATCCAACGCGGGAAGCCCGCTCCGGACATCTTCCTGCTCGCCGCCGCCGGACTCGGAGCCGACCCGACCACCTGCCTGGTCTTCGAGGATGCCCCGGCCGGCGTCGAGGCCGCGCTCGCAGCCGGGATGATGGTCGTCGGCGTCCCCGACCCGGGCATGGACGCGAGGCTGCTCGGGAAGGCCCATCACATCACAAAATCCCTGAACGATATCCCGGTGACCTCGATCGGCCCGAGCGAGAAGGGGTAGCCCATGGCGTCGAAGACGATGGACGCCGCAACGGTCGTGCTCGTTCGCGATGGCGCCGAGGGACTCGAACTCCTCATGGTCCGCCGCGATTCGCGGATCGCTTTCGCCGGAGGCCATTGGGTCTTCCCCGGCGGGCGCGTCGACGACGATGACCGCACCGGGTCGGCAGGCGAGATCCAGACCGCCCGCCGCACCGCCGTCCGCGAAGCTAAGGAAGAAGCCGGTCTCACGTTGGACGAGAACGCCCTCGTCCCGTTCTCCCATTGGACGCCGCCCGAGATCGCGCCCAAGCGCTACATCACCTGGTTCTTCCTCGCCGCCGCGACGACGGATGCCGTCCTGATCGACGACCACGAGATCCGCGACCACGCCTGGATGCGGCCCGCCGACGCCCTGGAGCGTCGCAACAGGGGCGAGATCGAACTCAGCCCGCCCACGTGGATTACGCTCGAACAACTCGCGCCGCTGGCCGACGTCGAGGATACCCTGCGCTGGGCGAGGCAGAACGAGCCGCAGCGCTTCGCGACTCACGTCGCCATGACCGAAGGCGGAGCGGTGGCCCTGTACCACGGAGACGCCGGGTACGAGACGTCCGACGCCGATGCGCCCGGCCCGCGGCACCGCCTCTGGATGGTAGCCGACGGCTGGCGCTACGAACGAAGCTAAGGGACGCCCGAGCCGCGAAGCTAAGGGCGCGGCGGCGGGTCAGTCCATCTCTTCGGCGTGGCGCTTGCGGGCGATCGTGAGACCGTCGCCCACCGGAAGCATGACAGTCTCGAGCCGCGGGTCGTCCCGAACCTGGTCGTTCAAGGCGCGGATCGCTTTCGTGCCATCCTGCGTGTTCGTAACGTCGATGATGCTTCCACCCCAGAGGACGTTGTCGAACAGCATCAATCCGCCCGGCCGCAGCCGCGGCAGCAGATCCTCGTAGTAGGCCGAGTAGTTCGTCTTGTCGGCGTCGATGAAGGCGAGGTCGAACTGTTCCGAGCGATCCATCTGGTCCAGGGTCTCGAGCGCCGGTCCGATCCGAAGCTCGATCTTGTCGGTGAGGCCCGCAAGCTCGAAGTACTTCCGGGCGATCGCTGTCCATTCCTCACTGGAATCGCAGCACAGGAGGGTGCCGTCCGCCGGGAGTCCGCGCGCGATCGACAGCGCGCTGTAGCCGGTGAAGGTACCGATCTCGATCGCATTCCGGGTGCCGGAGATCCGCGTGAGCAGCGACAGCAAGGCACCCTGGTCGGGCGCAATCTGCATCATCGAAATGGGCCCGAGACCCTTCGTCTCCTCCACCAGCTTCGCCAGGAGAGGATCCCGATCGCTCCGATGGCCGGACATGTAGGCGTACAGATCGTTAGTCAGCGTTGTGAACTTCGCCATGGCTGGTCTTGACCGATACCATTGGGCGAATGAGAGCAAGTCGCCGGCGCCGCTGCGGTCGTGCGCAGTTCACGGCCGCGGCGACCCTCGCGGTTCTCGCGTGCCGGACTCCGTTCGCGGGTGCCGGCTCGGACGAGCCGGAACCGACTCACGGCGTGTGCGCGACCTATGGCCGCCCGACCAGCGTCGGCAAGGTTCCCGACGAACTCGAAGAACTCTCCGGGCGCGGTTCCCCCTGCACGGCGAGGCGATGGTCGTCGATCCGAAGACGGGCGTGATCTTCGTGTGGACCAAGGAGCCGCGCTCGCTGGGCGTCGTGCATCGGCTGGAGGACCTTCGCACGGGCGGCGTCGGCCGAGCGGTCGCGATCAAGCAGATTCACCCCCCTACGGGGAACGCCGGCCTCCCCACCGGCGTCGAGGACATCCTCGAAGCTACGCCCGTCCAGGTTCCGGCCCGCATCCAGCGTCAGTCCGAGGCCATCAGCTACACGCACGACGGCCGCGGATACGTCTTGGGCACCGAAGGAGCCTCCGGGCCGATCTACGCGGTAGGCTGCGACGACGCAGCGGACGGCAGCTCGCGCTCGTCTTCCTGAAGCTCACTCAGTACCCACGCCGCGGTGTCCTCTGGCAGGTCGGGAATGCGCGACAGGAAGTCCTCGAGGTCTTCCCCGACGACGCTCGGCGAGAGGTTCGCGGCCAGCATCTCATGGTAGTGCCCGGCCACACGGTCGCTCAGGAGCCCGCAGCGACGCAGCGTCGGAATCACGAAGCCCTGCACCGGTCCCAGGCGGCGCTTCTTGTTCTGCTTCGCCAGTATGCCCGGGATCTCCTTGCCGGCCGATTCGAGCAGTGCCGCTGCGTCGAGACCCGCGTTCGTCCAGATCTCGAGAACCGAGGCGAACAGCGTCGACGATTTCCGCGCGTCGATCAGCGTGCTCGCAGCATCCAACGCGAAGTCTTCGAGTTCCTCAAGCCGGCTCGCGCTCAGCTGCGGAACGCAGCGCTCTACGTACTGCACTCCGTACGCGTGGTGACGGGCCTCGTCCCGCGCGACATACGTGAGCAGGTCCTTCAGGAGCGGCTCCTTGGTGAGGTTGCGCATCTCACGGAAGCTGAAGAGCGCGAGGCCTTCGACGACGATCTGCATGCCGACGAGCTTCTTCAGCCAGTCGCCGGTCGAAAGCGTGTCATCCAGCACCTTCTTGAGCGACCCGGCGATCGGCTGAATCTCGTCGAGCTTTTCGATGTACTTTGCGAACACCTCGACGTGACGCGCCTCGTCCATCGTCTGCGTGGCGGCGTAGAACTTCGCGTCGGTGTGCGGCACGGCGTTCACGAGCTGCGATGCGACCATGAGCGCGCCCTGCTCGCCGTGCAGAAAGTTGCTCAGGCGAAACGCCGCCGTCTTCTTGGTGATTTCCCGGCGCTTCTCGTCGGGGAGACCCTTCCAATACGAGGTCTCCTGAACGGGCAGTCCGAGGCCGAGAGGCGTGCTCTCGAACAGGCCCATGTCGATGTCGCGGTCCCAATCGAGATCACGCTCGGAGACCCACTGCGCCTCGGCCGCCTTCACGTAAAGGCGCCGGAGCTCCTCCACCTCGGGGTCATAGTTCCACTGGTAGATGACCTCGGTCTCGGTCTTGAAGGGGGGCTCTTGGGTCTCGGTCGTGACTCGGAAATCGCTCATCGGGAAATGCCTCCGTTTTCGGCGTTGTGCGCGTCGTGCAGCACCGCCTCGTAGATCTGTCGGATGATGCCCTGCAGCTCGCGCACGGCGGTTCCTCGATCACCGGTCTCGATCGCCTTCAGGCAGGCGTCGATCGTCGGGAGAAGCCGGGCCGGGTCGCGGCCGTAGCGGCGGCGCGCTCCGGCCATCGGCGGGGCTTCGAGGAAGCTGCGCATCCGGCGGGCCAACATCTGCCAAACGGTGTTTCGGGTCATGTCGGACAGGAGGACCACGATCTCGCGGAGGACCTCGTGTCGATCCGCCGGATCGCCCGCGAGCTGGTCCCGCAGACGGCGAAGCTCGTCGAGCTGTTCGGGCGTGTGACGCTCGATGGCGAGCCGCCCCATCTCGAGCAGCAAAGGCGACATCACCTCCACCAACTCCGTGAGGAGCGAGAGGTGGATGTGGTCTCCATGGAAGATCATCGAAGGCAACGCGTCGAACGAGGCTTCCGTGCGCGGCCGCACCGTGACCCCGTCTCCCTGCCGAACCGCCACGAGCCCCAAGCCCTCGAGGACCTTGATCGCCTCGCGAACCGAGGTCCGATTTACCTGGAACTCCTCCGCCAGCTCGCGCTCCGGAGGGAGCTTCTCGCCGGCCACGAAGCGGCCGTCGAAGATCGCATCCCGGAGCTGATCGGCGACGTCCTCGTGGAGGCGTCGGCGGGCGGGCGGCTTGAAGGACACTACCTTCGGCGCGGTCTCGTTATTTGCTGGTCCCGTGCCCAAGATTGATCCAGTGTCTCATTGGTCCAACCAATTGTCAACATCCGATCGTGGGAAACGGTGCCCGTTCGACGTCGAACCTGCCCCTGTATCTGTGAAAGCGATCAGGCTCAGCGCAGGCCGAGGCGACGGAAGACCTTGGCGCACACGGTCGGCCGGTCAGTCATGATCCCGTCGACGCCCAGGCCGAGCAGGCGCTCGATCTCATCCACCTCATCGATCGTCCAGACGTGGACCTCGACGCTCGCGGCGTGCGCCACCTCGACGAACTCCTTGGTGACGAGCGGTTGATCGAGGAAGGTGGGCGGCACCTGGAACGCGATTCCGCGGGGCTGGTAGTCGCCGAGCCGGCCTTTGGCCCACAGGTCGAGGAACTCCGCCCCATCCTCCAGGGAGGTCCCGCTGCACACGTCGGGTGCCGCGACCCGGATCCGCTCCATGATCACGCCGTGCTCCGCTGCGAGCAGAACCTGCTTTCGAGCGGAAAAACGGTCGATCACGGCGAGGACCTCCGCTTCGATCTGCGGCTCGTCCTGCTTGATCTCGATATTGAGCGGCACGCCCGGAAAGGCCTCGAACACTTCGGCCAGCGTCGGAATCCGAACGCCCCGGCCCGCGAACGACGCCGTGCCATCGCCCGCTCGGAACTGCGCCCCGGCGTCCAACTCCCGGACCTCTGCGAGGGTCTTGGAACGAACCGGGCCGGTGCCGTCGGTGGTCCGGTCGACCGTCTCGTCGTGCAGCACCACGACCTCGCCGCCTGCGGTCGCGTGTACGTCCAGTTCCAGGCGATCGGCGCCTGCCGTCATCCCCGCGGTAAACGCCTCGATCGTGTTTTCCGGCGCCTCGAGAGCGCCGCCCCGATGCGCAAAAAAGCGCGGCTTCGGTCCATCGACGTAGTCCATGAACGACGCCTTAGCCCAGTGCGGGGGAGCAGTCGATTCAGGAGCGCTGGGTGTGCCAAAACCAGACTCCCCAGGCGTTCACGAGCACGCTCAGGGTCACCAGGCTCGGGAAGAGCCACCGGTTCGAACCCTCCCTGGGATCGTTGCGCAGGGTGAGCGCGACGATCAGGAACGGCAGGTAGTCCAGGGTGTAGCGGCTGCCGAACTGCCGCCAACCGTCCCAGAAGTAGACCATGTAGAGCCCTTGGACGAGCACGCAGCCGGCGATGGCGAGCCACCCCAGAAGCCGGGCATCGGGGGCACGATCACTCCAGCCTCGCCGCAACAGCAGCAACGTCGCGGGCGTCGTCGCGAGGAGCGACAAGCCGTGGTCGTCGACCGTCGCGAAGGGCCAGGTCGCCTGGAACGACGGCAGCCGCCCGAAGTACTGGTGCAGATTCCTGCCGATGTACCGCCAGCTAAACGAGCCATGCTCGGGGTTCAGCAGGGCCTGATTCGCGTGCAGGTAGCCGTTGTCGAGCAGGTCGCCGAACCGACCGTAGTTGTAGGCGGCGAGAACCAGGGCCGTCAGCGCCAGCGGCAGACCGAACTCGAAGAGGGTCGAGAAGCGAGGCCGGCGGCGCAACGCGAGGAAGAGAAAGATAGGAGTGCCGAGGAGGGCGGGTCCGCGGCTCGTTGCGGCAAGTGCACAGAACACGCCCAGCAGGAACGGATTCGCATCCCGTGCGGACTCGAGCCAGGCCAGCGTCAGTGCGGTGACGGCCAGGAGGTGACCCAGCATCCACGTGTTCCCATACTGAGCGGCGAAGAAGTGGACCGTACCCACGCCGAAGAGAACGGCGCCCCAATTGGCCGTGCTGCGGGCCACGCCCAGCTGGCCCAGAACGAGGCGAATCAGACCAACATTGACGGCGCCGAGCCCGATCGACACTCTGGCTAGATTCGCGTCGAGTCCCCATGCCCACGCGAAGGGCAGCAGGAACACCGCGGGGAAGGGATCGAAATAGACGTAGGGCTTGCCGTTCGCGAACGCGAACTCCGTCAGCCAGGATGGGGGATTGGCGATGTACAGCCGACCCTCGAGGAACGAGACAGCGAGATGCAGGTGGTAGTTGAAGAACACGAACGAGCCGTCGTTGGCGACGTGGTAGGCCCCGTAGGCCAGAGCCGTCACCACGACCGCGTCGACGAGCGTTCGGCCGTGTCGTCCTGTTTCGGCGCTGTCCAGCTTCATCACCCGGGGGCCATCCGTTGAACTCCGTCTCCACACGGCTTCCGAGCCTCTCAGCCTCATTTCCTGCGCACAACGAGGAAGACAACGTCGAGAGGATGATCGGGAGCCTTCTTGCCGCTTTACCGGAACTCGCGGATCGCTTCGAGATCATCGCGGTCGACGATGGCTCGAAAGACAAGACCTTCGAGCGCGCCTCGGCGATGGCGAAGGCCGATCCCCGGATCCGTGTCGTGCGACACGAGGTCAATCGGGGCTACGGAGCCGCCGTCTGGACCGGCCTCACCAGCGGCACCATGGAGTACGCGTTCTTCACCGACGGAGACCGCCAGTTCGACGTCGCTCAACTCGCGGAACTGATCCCGCTCATCGCGCAGAGCGACGCCGCCGTCGGGTACCGCGTGAATCGCCAAGACAATGCGATTCGGATCATGAACGCGCATGCCTGGAACTGGCTCATTCGCACGCTCCTGAAAGTGCCCGTGCGCGACGTCGACTGTGCCTTCAAGCTCTTCCGTCGCGACGCCCTCGAAGACCTCCAGATCAAGTCGGGTGGGGCGATGTTCTCGGCCGAGCTGCTGGCGCGCCTAGTCGCGGCCGGGGCAAAGATCGTCGAGAACCCGGTCCGCCATCTGCCCCGGGAGAGCGGCGCCTCGTCGGGAGGCAATCCACGGGTGATCGCACGTGCATTCCGGGAGCTGTTCCAGCTCTACGACGAGCTGCGCGGCTCCAGCTGAGCCCCGCTTCGGCTCCGGAGAGTCTAGGAGTTGCCGAGCTCAGGATCGATGACGGCCTTGAAGGCCTCGAGCGGCTGAGCGCCCGAGAGCCGACGACCGTTGATGAAGAACGTCGGCGTCGAGTTCACGCTGAGTTCTTCCGCTTCCTCGAGGGTCGCGGAGATGATCGCAGCGGTCTCCGCGGCCTCGAAGCAAGCCGTGACCTTCGCGACGTCACCGCCGGCCTCGCCAGCGATGGCTAGGAGCTGCTCGGTGGCGGTCGCGACTTCGACGTCGCTTTGCCGCGCGAACACCTCACGGTGGTACTTCCAATAGACGTCGTTGCCGCCCTCACGGAAGACGCACAGCCCGATCTCCGAGGCAGGCTGTGCCCAGGGATGGATCGAGACGAGCGGCATCTGCTTGTAGACGAACCTGACCTTGTCGCCATACTCCCTCAGTACGTCGTCCTTCACGATCGTCTCGGCACGAGCGCAGAACGGGCATTGGAAGTCGGAGTACTCGACGATCGTCACCTCCGCGTCTTTGCCGCCGAGATACGGGTCGTCCGGCCCGATCGTAATCGAGTCGATCACCTGGGCGATCGGGTCGACCGTGAGATCGACCGGCGCGACCCGCAGGAACCAGCGACCATCGGCCGAGACCAGGAAGTCGAGTTCCTGCTCCTGGTCGTCCTTCCAGAGCCGCAGCACGCCTCGCTGGAGCTCTCCGATTTCGGCGTCCTCGACCCGCAGAAGCTCCATGTTCACGTCGCCCGGGATCTGCCCGCTCGACTCGAAGTGACGGCGGATCCGCGAGACGAGAACGTCGCGATCGATCGCGGCCGCCTCCTCCGCGGCCGCCTCCTCCGCGGCTGGCTCGGCGGGCGCGACCGGCGAGCGCGTGGGCTCCGAACTCGGGGTGCACGCAGCGAAAAACACGAGAGCCAGGATCCATGCCGGGGTCCGGCTCATCTGGGGTTCCTCACTTCGGGCGGTCCTTATGGGTGAGCCCGCGCACGGTCAACCGCGCCTGCCGCATCTGCCTGGATTCACTCGGAATCGACCCGGTAGACGCTTCCGTCGATCGAAACGACGTACATCTCGCCATCCGCGTCCTCGCCGAAAGAAGCTAGTCCACCAATGATCCCGTCGGGGTCGAGGTCGTCGGTGATCTCGTGGTGCTCGAGCACTTCACCGGCCTCCCACCGCATGGCCCAGACCCGGTTGCTGCAAAAGTCCCCGTACAGATACCAGCCGTCCAAGCCGGCCACCGCGTCGCCTCGGTAGACGTAGCCGCCGGTGACGGAGCAACCGAGATCTCGACCGTACTCGACCGCGGGCAGGAGGAGGCCGCTCATGTCGCAATCCTCGACGGGATCGAAGCAGTGGAAGCCCTCCATGATGTTCCAGCCGTAGTTGCCGCTCCCGGCTCCCGCGGCGGCGACGTGGACTTCCTCGAACAGGTTCTGTCCGACGTCGGCGATGTAGAGGTCGCCGGTCATGCGGTCGAAGCTGTACCGCCACGGGTTTCTCAGGCCGATCGCCCACACGTCGGGATCCGCTCCGGCCAGGTTGCCGTCGGGGGGCTCGGGGTGGGTGTCGACGTCGATCCGAAGCATCGCACCCAACTTCGTCTGGGAATTCTGGCCGGAATCGAGCGGGTCCGCGGCGGCACCCCCATCCCCGAGACCCACGTAGAGCATCCCATCGGGCCCGAACACGACCATGCCGCCGTTGTGGTTTCCAAAGGGCTGCTCGATCACGAGGAAGCGATGAACCTCGTCCGGCGCCGCGCGGTCGGGGTCGTCCTCAGACCGCGCGTACTCGGCGATGACCGTGTCGCCCTCTGCGTTGGTGTAGTTCACGACGAACCGTCCGCTGGACTCGTAATCGGGGAGGAACGCGATCCCGAGGAGGCCGCGCTCACCACAACAGCCGACGATGTCGGTGAGATCGAGGAAGGGCTCGTCCCGCAGGGCGCCGTCGACCAGCACCCGAACGGCGCCCGCCTGTTCCAGGATGAAGAGCCGGGGGTCGTCCGGAGGCGAGACCGCATACAGCGGTTGCGAGAGCCCCGACGCGATCTCAGTCAGGCGGAGCGCCGGCGGACCGGCCGGCGCCGGAGTCTCGGTGGGCTGCGGAGCCGCAGTCGGCTCCGCTGTCGGTGCCGGGGTGGGCCGTGCGCCCCCTCCACCGTCGTTCGAGGAGTCGCCCCCGCTGGATCCACAGGCGGCTACGAACGCCGCCAGAAGGAACGCCAATGACAGCCGCTCCACGCCCGAAAAAGTGTGTCTCGTCACCCTTCGTTCCTCCCCCGTCCGAACGCGATTCGCAACTCGGGCGCGCTTGCATTCGACCCCGGTGACTGATCTCCCCACACGATTCGCACCTACGAACAGAACCTGCACGTCTCCCACGCCGACGTCGACTTCCTCGGGGAGTTCAAGGTGTCGGCACTGCTCGGGTTTCTCGAGCAAGCCGCCGTCGAGGCCTCGGCCGATGGCGGGTTCGACCCCGCCCGCTACACGGCAGACGGCCGCGTCTGGCTCGTCCGCCGGACCCGCCTGGAGCGGCTGCGGCCCGTCGGGGGCGGCGACTCCCTGGCGCTCTCCACCCACGTTTCCGACTTCCGTCGGGCGCGGTCGCTGCGCCGGTACGAGGTGAACCGCACCGGTGGGCACGCGGGGTCCGACGATGCCCCAGTCGTGCGGGCCAGTACGGATTGGGTCTACTGCGACGTCGCGAGCGGCCGACCGGTGTCGGTCCCCGACGAAATGAAGATCGGGCTCTTCGGCACGACCGACGCCCCGTCGCAGGACCGCGCCCCCCGCGTGAACCCGCCGAGCGAGCCCCCGGCTGGGGTCTTCACGATCACCGTCCGGCCGAGCCACCTCGACCACATGCGACACGTGAACAACGCGGTCTGGGCCGATTTCCTCGAAGATGCGGCGCTCGCTCTGTTCGCTGAGCGCGGGTACGGCCTGGGCGAAATGCTGGAAGAGGGCGGTGCACTCCGAATCCGCTCGCTCGACATCGAGTACCTGGGGGACGCCCGTCTGGGGCAGGCCCTCGAGGTCCAGACCTGGCTCCCGGACGACCCGGGTCTCCCCGGAAAAAGCCCGACGGTGGTCCAGACCATCGCAAGGAGTGACGGCCAGCGCCTCCTGCGTGCTCGGAGCGCGTGGTCGTGGCGCACCCGGCCACATGTACTCGGAGGCATACCTGGGGCCTCCTGTTGATAGGTTCTCTCGTAATGGTATAGCGACTTTCCCCAATGGCCCGTCCTTCGTTCCCCAATAGCGGGACCGGAACCGGCCTCAAGGCTAGCACCGACTTCGCTCCTCCCCTCCTCTCGAGCCTGGTTGCCGCGTTACCGGGACCGCTTCTCGTGCTCGACCGAGCAGATCGAGTCGCGCTCGCCAGTCCAGCGGCAGAGGAGATCTTCGGCTACGAGCCGGGCACCCTCGCCGCGCAGGATTTGCGGACGCTGTTCCCCCGGGGAATCGCGGAGTCACCCGCGCAGGCCGCCCGCGGTGACGACCAGACGCGCCGGATCGCGATCTCGCGCCGCGAGATGAGCCACGAGGGCGGTTCGCTGACGTTGCTCTGGCTCGAGGACGTGACCGAGCAGCGGCAGTCCGAGGAGAGCCTGAAGCGCAACGTCCAGGACCTCCAGCAGGCCACGAGGGCGAAATCGGAATTCGTGGCGAGCATGAGCCACGAGATTCGGACCCCCATGAACGCCGTCCTCGGCATGACGGACATCCTGCTGGAGAGCGATCTCGACGAGGAGCAGCGAGAGCTGGCCGAGCGCGTTCGGCGCGCCGGGGCAAACCTCCTCACGACCCTGAACGGCGTGCTCGACCTCTCGAAGGTCGAGGCGGGCCATCTGCCGTTCGAGCCGACGTTGTTCGGACTGCGCAACTGGCTTCACGAGGCCCTCGAGCTCTTCCACACTCAGGCCGCCGCGAAGAACCTGACCCTCGATGGCATCGTCGAGGACGACGTGCCCCAGATGGTCCACGGAGACGCTCCACGCTTGCGCCAGGTCCTCGTGAATCTCATTGGAAACGCAGTGAAATTCACACCGTCGGGCCGGGTGAGCGTCCGTGTCGCAGCCATCCCCGAGACCAACACTCTGCGCTTCTCGGTCCGCGATACCGGGGTCGGAATCGAGCCGGAGCACCTGAACCGCCTGTTCGAAGCGTGGTCTCAGGCCGGCCCGTCGATGCCGGGGGAGTGTGACGGCACCGGGCTCGGGCTGGCCATCGCCCGTCGCTTCGTAGAGCGCATGGGCGGTACCATCGAGGCCTCCAGCCTCCCGGGCTGCGGCTCGGAGTTCCGCTTCTCGGTCCCCATGGAGCCGAAGAAGTCGTCCCACCGGGAGCCGGGGCCCATCCCACTCCATCCGGAGCACCTGCAGCGACCGCACCGACGAGCGTAGAGAACAGCCCGACCCGGCTGGAATGGAGGACGCGGGCGAGCTAGACGCAGCCCGTGCGATTTTCGTCTCTATTCGCCCCGACGCTGAAGGACGCTCCCACCGACGCGGAGGTCGTGAGCCACAAGCTTCTGGTGCGGGCCGGCATGATCCGTCAGGTCGCCCGGGGCATCTACGACTACCTGCCGCTCGGTCTGCGCGTGCTGCGAAACGTCGAGAACATCGTCCGCGAGGAGATGAATCGGGCCGGTGGCCAGGAACTCTTGATGCCGGCGGTCTGCCCCGCGGAGCTCTGGAAGGAGAGCAAACGCTGGGACCTCTACGGCAAACAGCTACTGCGCATCAAAGACCGCCACGAGCGCGAGTTCTGCCTCGGCCCGACGCACGAGGAAGTGATTACCGACATCGTGCGCAGCGGCGTGCGCTCGTACCGCGACCTCCCGCTGAACCTCTACCAGGTGCAGATGAAGTTCCGTGACGAGATCCGTCCTCGCTTCGGCCTGATGCGCGGTCGCGAATTCCTGATGAAGGACGCGTACTCGTTCCACACGGACAAAGAGGACTGCGAGCGTGAGTACCGCCACATGTACGAGGCCTACGAGCGGATCTTCAACCGCTGCGGCCTCGAATTCCGTGCGGTCGAAGCCGACACCGGCGCGATCGGCGGCACCCTCAGCCACGAATTCCAGGTCCTCGCTGAGTCCGGCGAGGATGCGATCGCTGCATGCGGCAACTGCACTTATGCCGCCAACGTCGAGCTCGCAGCGCTGGGAGAGGGTCCCGGGGATACACTCACCGAAGAGGCGAGCGCCGAGCTTCAGCGGGTCGCCACGCCGAACAAGCGAACGGTCGAGGATGTCTCGTCGTACCTGGAGATTAACGTCGATCGGTTCATCAAGACGCTGATCTTCGAAAAAGATGATGGCACCGCGGTCGCCGCGCTCGTCCGTGGGGATCAGAGCCTGTCCGAGGCCAAGCTCCGGGCCGCGCTCGGCTGCGACTGGATTCGCCTGGCGGACACGCGAACGGTCGAGAAGGTCACAGGCGCCTCCGTCGGCTTCGCCGGTCCAGTCGGACTCGACGCGCCCATCATCGCCGACCATTCCCTTCACGGCATCCGGGGGGCAGCGAGCGGCGCCAACAGCGACGACGAGCATCTCGTCGGCGTCGAGCACGGGCGCGACTTCGGACCCGGCGTGAGGTTCGCCGACCTGCGCGAAGCGACCCAGGGCGACCGTTGCCCGCGCTGCGGCGAGGGAACCTACACGATCCACCGCGGAATCGAGGTCGGGCAGGTCTTCTATCTCGGCACGAAGTACAGCGATGCACTCGGCGCGACCTTCCTCGATTCGCAGGGCAAGGCTTCGTCCATCGAGATGGGCTGCTACGGCATCGGCATCTCGCGCACCCTGGCCGCCGCGGTCGAGCAGAGCCACGACGAGAACGGCATCATCTGGCCGCAGCCGCTCTCGCCGTACCCGGTCGAGATCGTCCCCGTCTCCCTCACCGACGCCGCCGTGGTCGAGACCGCCGAGAAGATCGACGGCGCGCTGCGCGAGAAGGGCTTCGAAGCTCTCGTCGACGACCGCGATGAGCGAGCGGGTGTGAAGTTCAAGGACGCCGACCTCATCGGAATCCCCCTGCGGGTCACCGTCGGGAAGAAGGGGCTCGAGAAGGGAATCGTCGAGCTGAAGCATCGCGCCGACGGAACCGTCGAGGAAATCCCCATCGATGAGGCGCCCGCGCGCCTCGCGGAGAAAATCGGTTGAAGAAAGTCTCGTCGACGCGACCCAGTCCACTCGAGCGCGCCCGTGAGCGCCTCATTTTTCCACTGGACGTCCCGAGCACCGCAGAAGCCGAGGAACTGATCGACGCGCTCTGCGGCGAAGTCGGCATTTTCAAGGTCGGCAAGCAGCTCTTCCTACACGCCGGCCCGAACATCGTGCGCCACTTGCGGGAACGGGGCCAGAACGTCTTCCTCGACCTGAAGTTCCACGACATCCCGCGCACCGTGGCCCGCGCGTCCCTCGAAGCCACCCGCCTGGGGGTGAAGATGTTCACGCTCCACGCCTCAGGATCCTTCGAGATGATGCGCATGACGGCGCAGCAGGTCCACCAGACGTGCCGGCGCGAAGGTCTCGAACGGCCGACGATCCTCGCGGTCACTGTCCTCACCAGCCTCTCCGGCGAGGACCTGAAGATGGTCGGTGTCCGCTCGGGAGTCATGCCTCAGGTCACGCGTCTCGCGAAGCTCGCGCAGGAGGCCGGGATGAACGGAGTCGTGGCGTCCCCACTCGAGATCGAAGCGATCCGCAGAGAATGCGGAAAGCGGCTGACGATCGTCACGCCCGGCATTCGCCCGCTGGACTCCGACGCAGAAGACCAAAAGCGGGTCACGACGCCCGGCGACGCGATCCGCTCCGGGTCGGACTACCTCGTCGTCGGCTCACCTATCCGGAACGCCGACGACCCCATCGTCGCCGCTCGCGAGATCGTCGAAGAAATTGCAGACGCCATGCGTCGTGGGAGAGCCCGCCGATGATTCCTTTCGCCGTCCTGCTCCTGCTCATCGCCTCGCCATCGCTCGGAGCGATGACGTACGGCGAGCAGGTCGTGGAGCGAACCCTCGACAACGGCTTCGAGATGATCCTGCTCGAAGATCACAAGGCACCCGTCGCCGTGATCCAGGTCTGGTACCGGGTCGGCGCCCGCAACGAGCTCCCCGGCACGACCGGGCTGTCCCACATGCTGGAACACATGATGTTCAAGGGGACGACGAAGAACGGACCGGGTGAGTACTCGCGCATCATCTCCCGCAACGGCGGCGACGAAAACGCGTTCACCTCCGACGACGGCACGACCTACTACGCAAAGATCGCGTCCGACCGAATCGACGTCGAACTCGAGCTCGAAGCCGACCGGATGCGGAACCTCATCTTGAACGAGGAGCTGTTCGAACCGGAGCGAAAGGTCGTCATGGAAGAGCGCCGCATGCGCGTCGACGACCAGCCGATCTCCTATCTCTTCGAGACGCTCAGCGCCCTCACGTTCCTGGAGCACCCCTATCGCCAGCCGGTCATCGGCTGGGGGTCCGACATCGAAGGCTGGCGACTCGCCGACCTCCAACGCCAATACGATCAGTACTACCAGCCCAACAACGCGTTCCTCGTCGCCGTCGGCGACTTCGACGCCAAGGAGCTGGGTGACCGCGCCGCCGCGCTCTTCGGACCGATCCCCAGGGGCGCCGACGCCCCCGAGGTTCGCGCCCACGAGCAGCAGCCGCGCGGCGCCGCGCGGGTCACGGTGCGCCGTCCCGCGAAGCTGCCGTTCATCGCGGTCAACTACCGCGTCCCGAACCTGAACCACCCCGACAGCTCGGCGCTCGAGGTGCTCGAAGTCGTACTCAGCGCCGGCAAGAGCTCGCGCCTGTACCGCGACCTCGTCGAAGAGGGGCGCCTCGCTCTCGACGCCGGAGCCAGCTACTCGCGCACCGCGATCGACGACAAGACCTTCACGCTAACCGCACAGGCGCAGCCCGAGATCACGCCCGAGCGGCTCGAGGCGGCACTCCTCTCCCAGGTCGACACCGTCCAGAAGGCCCCGCCGACCGCCGAAGAACTGGCGCGCGCCAAGGCCCAGATCGAGTCGTCCTTCATCTTCTCGCAGGACTCGATGTTCTACCGAGCACTGATCCTCGGGACCTACGAGCTCTCGGGCAACTGGCGCAAGGCCGACGATTACCTGCCCGGTATCCGAAAGGTTTCGGCCGAGGACGTCCAGCGCGTGGCTCAGACGTGGCTCACAGAGAAGAACCGGACGACCGGCACGCTGCTGCCAGCAGCGCCGTCTGCGCCGCCCCAAGCGGCAGAATCGGCGGAGGCGGAAGCGAAATGAACGCACGGAGCACAATTGCCACGTTGACCGTGGCCTCGATTCTCGGCGCCCCCGGCTTCTCCCTCGGAGCCGGCCCCAAGGTCACCCGGATTTCGCTCGACAACGGCATCCGTCTGGTCCTTTCCGAACAACCGGCCGTACCCATCGTCACGATCGACTGCCTGGTCGACGGCGGCACGCGGGTCGACCCGCGCTCCCGACCCGGTCTGGCGGCCCTCACGGGAGCCCTTCTCGAGGAGGGCACCAAGGGACGGTCGGGGCAGGACATCTCCAAGCAGATCGACTCCCTCGGGGGCTCGTTCTCGACCGGGACGGCGAGCGACTGGGTGAGTGTCGGAGCTAGCGTCCTGGCCCGGGATTTCGAAACGGGCCTCGATCTCGTGGCGCGGAGCCTCGAGGAGCCAACGTTCCCCGAGGAAGCCGTCGAACGACTGCGCACCGAGACACTGGGCGAACTCCAGGCGTCGCAAGAGCACCCGGGCTACATCGCGAGCCGCGGCTTCCGCAAAGCCCTGTTCGGCAACGCACCCTACGGACACCCCGCCCACGGAACCGCGGAATCCGTGAAGGCGATCAAGCGTAGCGAGATCGTCGCGTACCACCAGAATTGGATCGTCCCCGAGCGAACGATCTGCGCGATCGTGGGCGACGTGAAACCAGATCGAATGGAACAGCTTGCGCGAAAGAAGCTGGGCTCATGGAAGGGCGGCAAGTCCCCAGCGGAACCCGCCCCGGCCAAGGCCCCACCGGCGACCGACGTGCTCCTCGATATGCCGACGACCCAGGCGAACATCGTAATCGGGCAGATGGGCGTCGACCGCAAGAACCCCGACTTCTTCTCGATTCGACTGATGAATCACATTCTGGGTGGCGGCGGCTTCCAGTCCCGGCTGATGGACACGGTTCGCGACGAGAACGGGCTAGCCTACTCAGTCAGCAGCCGCTTTGGGTCGAACCGGTTTCCGGGCGCGTTTCAGGTGGTGCTTCAGACGAAGGTCCAGAGCGCGAAGGCGGCGATCGATCTCGTGCGCGAAGAGATCCAGAAGATCCATGAGAGCGGCGTCACCGCAGAGGAACTCGAGGCCGCGCGGGACTATCTGACCGGCAACTTCCCGCTGAACCTCGACTCGACGTCCAAGCTGACCGGCTTTCTCGCCCAGATCGAGTACTTCGACCTCGGCGACGACTACATCGAGACGTACGGGGACCGCATCCGAGGCGTCACCGCCAAGGACGTCGGCGACGCAGCGCAGAAATATCTTCATCCCGACGCGCTGGTCCAGATCGTCGTGGGGCCAGAGGCCGATTTGGCGAGCCAGGGACTCGAAACGGCGCCTTGACTGTCTCAAGCAATGGCGCTCGACAGCCGAGAACCCTTACGAAGTGAGTCGCTTGACCTTGACTCCCCTTCCCCCGGCAATTACCGAAGCCCCATCCGGGCCTTGGTGCCTTCGGAGGTAGTAGGAATGTCAACCGCGAGCGTGTCCTGAAGGTCCAGCCCAGGGTGCAAAAACGTCGCAGAAAAGCCCCCGCCCGACCGGCGAAGAAGAAGGCCGCCGCCAAGAAGGCGCCTTTGAAAGCGAAGACTAAGTCTTCTGCCGCCGCGAAGAAGAGTAGCGCGCGAAAAGCCGCGCCGAAGAAGGCAAGTGCGTCGACGCGCACATCTGCCAAGGTAGCGAGCAAAACCGGGAAAGACGACGCCTCGAAGAAGAAGAAGAAGACTTCTTCGAAAGCCTCAGGTCAGGTCGCGCTCGTCTCCGTCGACAAGCGAGACGATCCAAAGCTCAAGAAGCTGATCGATCTGGGCAAGGAACGCGGGTTCCTCACGTCCAATGAGCTCAGCGAAGGGCTGCCGAAGCAGCTCGCGTCGCCCGACGAGATCGACGGCGTGATGTCGATGCTCGGAGAGATGGACATCGAGGTCGTCGAGAGCACCGACGCCGAGGGCGGTGTCGACTTCGCGGCCGACGACAAAGAAGAGACCACCGAGTGGACGGCCGAAGAGCCTGAGACTCCCGAAGCGACGACTCCGGCCAAGCGCACCACGAAGGCCGCGACCGCCACGACCGGGACGACGGCCGACACCTCCGACCCGGTGCGCATGTACCTGCAGGAAATGGGCGGCGTTCCTCTGCTGTCGCGCGAAGAAGAAGTCACGATCGCTAAGAAGATCGAGTCGGGCGAGAACGAGGTCAAAGAGACCATATTCTCGATTCCCCTCGCACTGCAGTACGTCGTGGTGCTGGCCCAGAAGCTCAAGGACGGCGAGCTCAACCCGAACGAAGCGTTCGGAGACGACGACGCCGCCGAAAAGAAGGACGACAGCGACGAGGCTTCAGGCGAGCCCGACGATCGCGACCAGAAGCGCATTGATGCGTTCCTGAAGCATCTCCCCGGACTGAAGAAGCTGGGAACCGAGCGCAGCCGCCTCGAGCTCGCCGGCCGCGGGCGCAAGACGCCCGCCGACACCGCCAAGCTCGACAAGAAGCAGGACGCCCTCGGCGAGAAGATCAAGGCAGCGCTCTACGCGATGCCGCTGAATCGCAAGCACATCGAGGCCGTCGCGGACAAGCTGAAGGAAGCCGTGGGGCTCGTAGAACGCCCGCGCGACCTGATGCGGAACGTGCGACGCCGCACCGGCAAGAGCGAAGAGGATCTCCAGAAACTCCTGCGAAAGGTGAAGACCACCGATCGCTCGAGCGCCACGGCCGTCAGTCGTTCCCTGCGGATCTCGGCCGACGACGTCATCGACCTGGCCGCCAATGTCCGCGAGGGCAAGCAGCACGCACAGCTCGTCGAGCGCGAGGTCGGCATGTCGACCGAGGCGCTGCGCCAGGCGGTGGACCGCCTGCGCCGCGGAGAGTGGAAGGCTTCCGAGGGCAAACGCGCTCTCATCGAGGCGAACCTCCGGCTCGTCGTCTCGATCGCCAAGCGATACACGAACCGCGGTCTCGGCTTCCTGGACCTCATCCAGGAAGGCAACATCGGACTGATGCGCGCGGTCGAGAAGTTCGAGTACCAGCGCGGCTACAAGTTCTCGACGTACGCCACCTGGTGGATCCGGCAGTCGGTCTCGCGCGCCATCGCCGACCAGGCCCGCACGATCCGCATCCCGGTGCACATGATCGAGACGATCAACAAGGTGCTCCGGACCTCGAGGTACCTCGTCCAGCAGCTCGGCCGTGAGCCGACGCCCGACGAAATCGCAACGCAGATGGAAATGCCGGTCGACAAGGTCCGCAAGGTCTTGAAGATCGTGAAGGAGCCGGTCTCTCTCGAAACGCCGATCGGCGACGACGAAGAAAGCGCACTCGGCGACTTCGTCGAGGATCGCCAAAGCGTGTCCCCCGCGGACGCCGCGATGGCGATCAGCCTCGAGGAACAAACCCGCAAAGTGCTTGCGACCCTGACGCCGCGCGAGGAGCAAATCCTACGCATGCGCTTCGGGATCGGCGAGCGATCCGACTTCACTCTGGAGGAAGTCGGACAGCGGTTCGCGGTTACCCGCGAGCGTATCCGGCAGATCGAAGCCAAGGCCCTGCGAAAACTTCGCAACCCGGCCAGGGCCCGATCACTTGAAACCTTTGCTGGATAGCGCATACCTGAAAGTAGGTTTCGGCGTGATCTCCCAGGACGCCCGACCGATGGGGTCGGACGTGGGTGTTGTGTGGTGGTGGCAGGAGGTGTCCCATGGAGAGCAGTCTGGAGAAGGATCTGAGAGAGTGGCGTGAGAACCGTGGCCGCGAGATGGACGCGATGGCCGTCTCACGCGAACAACTCTTCGCGCTCCCGCAGGTCCCGTCCTTCAACAAGGGCGGTCGTCGGGTGCACGTGAACGGACAAGAAGTCGTCGTCGTCAGCAAAGCACGACGACCCCTCCCGTCCTGAGTCGTACCCACCGGTGGCCCATGGGCCGCCGCAAAGAATTGCAGCCGTAGTGGAGCAGCCCCGGTTCCGACCGGAGGCCCCACGTACGGAATCTACCCGGGTCTACGGGTAGACTCGCTGATGCAGCGTCCAGCCGACGCCCGCACTGCCCACACTGCCCGGGCGACTTACAACTGAGTCGGCCGTGGCACACCAGTGTGCCTTGTGTGCCATTCGTGGCGCGCCGCCTGGCACAGTCCCGCCCGGTGTCCGGCCGACTCCACGAAAAGTTGAGCGTTTTCGGGCGCTGCAGGCCTGGCACGAGCCCTGCGATGACCTCTGTCGTCCCCCAAGACACCCCCTGGGCCCTGCCGGTCTCCCCCCTCCCGCCGGCGGGGCCCAACCCCCCTCTCCCCCTCGTTTGCCACTGCGCAGTGTGCCCAACGCCCCTGGAGAGCCAGGCCGCACCTAACCTCAGAATCACGCGTTGCGGGCCGACTAAAGCGTGCTAACGCTAATGGCTAGCTCTCGGATGATTAGGGCGACTCACGTATTAGCCTACCCATTGAGCTCGCCAAACTATTAGCCATGCACATCGAAACCCTGAAGGTCTTCTGCGACCTGGTCGACACCGGCAGTTTTTCGGTGGCGGCAGCACAAAACTTCGTCACCCAGTCGGCCGTCAGCCAGCAGATCCGTACCCTGGAGACGCGCTACGGCCGAAAGCTCGTCGAGCGGGCAAAGCGCCGCGTCCGGCCGACCCCGGCGGGCGAGATCTTCTACGAGATCAGCAAGGACATCGTCTCGCGGTACCACGATCTCGAAGGGCGACTTCAGGCCTTCGCCAACATCGTGGCCGGGACCGTGCGCGTGGCCACCGTTCACTCGGTGGGGCTCTACGAGTTCTCCGAAGAGCTGAAGCGGTACGTCAAAGCGTATCCGAACGTGAACGTCCGGCTCGAGTACAAGAAGTCCAACCAGATCTACGAGGACGTCCTCGCCGGCACTCTGGACGTCGGCGTCATCGCCTACCCGAGCAAGCGCCCGCAGGTGAAGCTGATTCCGTTCCGCGAGGATCGGCTCGTGATGATCTGCAATCCGTCGCACGCGCTAGCGAAGCATCGGTCCGTTTCGATCCGCAAGCTCGATGGGCAGAACTTCGTCGGCTTCGAGAAGGACATTCCGACCCACAAGGCGATCGAGCGCGCACTGCAGAAGCACAACATCCGCGTCCACTACGTGGCCGAGGTCGACAACATCGAAGTCATCAAGCGCATCGTCGAGGTCGGAACGGGCATCTCGATCGCACCGGAGCCGGCCGTTCGACCGGAAGTGCGCAACAAGTCGCTGGTTGCGGTGCCGTTCACCGATGAGCCGTTCGCTCGTCAGCTCGGCATCATTCACAAGGAAGGCCGCCACTTCTCGCCCGCAGCCGAGAAGTTCATCGAGATGCTGACGACGGAGCCCGAGGGCGCCGCACAGACCTGATCTCGCCTGGGGCTCCGTCCTCGACGACGCCCCGCAGGACCCGCAACTCCGCCTCCACATGGCCGAGTTCGCGAAGCCGCAGAAGCCGCGCCAGGGTGCCCTCACCGCCCGGCGAGCGGAGCAGAAGATCGCGGCGGCGCGCCTTGCGCTCGAGGGCCCGTCGCCACGGCCGCAGCTCGATTCGTTTGCCGTTCCGACGTGCGCGATCCACCGTGAACGCGAGATGGAGGCACAAGCTCCGTCGAAGAAGCCCTCCACCGGGCCGTGGGTGATGGAGCCACTGCCTCAGCGAGCGAAGGCCGAGCGCCGTCGGCCAGTAGACCTTTCGCATCCGACCGCGAGCCGCCTCTTCGTGCGACACACCGAGCCAGCCCGCGCGCTCGAGAACCGCGAGAATTCCGTAGATCCTCGCACTGTCGCACGGGCGTGCCACCGGGAGGGCCTCACCGAGCCGAGAGTGAATTGCATACCCATGCGCGCGCATTTCCGACGCGACGGCGAGAACGACGTGCTTGAGCGCCATGGTGCGAGGGTGACGCGTCCTCGTGCCATCCGACAACACTGGGCCCGGGATCTATGTCAGAAGCGGCAGAACGTCGCTTCCGAACAGATCGATCTGCTCTGGACCTCCCCAATCCCCGAACATCACGATGAAGGTCTCGACGCCGATTGCCTGGCGTGCCCGCAGACCCTCCGCGACCTGCTCCGGTGAACCCACGTGGACGTCGCCATCGAACCGCGCAAAGCCGCCCAGGGCGGCGCGGGCGCGATCGGTCTCCCGACGAATCTGCTCGTCGCCTCTCCCGAGGACCACCACGACCTGTTCGGAAACCTCGATCGCCGACGGGTCACGGCCGATCCGCTCACACTCCGCCACGAGCTGATCCCGTTTCGTCCCCAGATCGCGCCAGGCCGGGTTGGGGCAGTTCCAGACATCAGCGTACCGGGCGACCAGAGGCAGAAACCGTTCCCCCGCGCCGCCCAGGAGGACGGGAAGCCGCTCCGGCTTCGGCACCAGCGGCGCGTCGCGGATCGAGTGATGTTTCCCCTCGAAGGTGGCCCGCTCATCGGTCCACAGGCGCCGCAGGATCTCGAGCGTCTCCTCGAGCCGCTCCAGGCGCTCCCGCCCAGAGGGCACCGCGTAGCCGTAGGCGCGGTACTCGTCGTCCATGTAGCCAGCACCGAGCCCGAGGGTCAGCCGAGCGCCCGAAACCTCGGCCAGACTGGCGGCCATTTTCGCAATCAACCCGGGCTGCCGATACGAATGGCACATCACGAGCGGGCCCAGCTCGATCCGCTCAGTCGCCATGGCAAGTGCGGTAAGCGCCGTCCAGACCTCCAGATGGGCGCGGTCGGGCGCGCCGGGGAACCAGAAGTGATCATCGACCCAGCACGATTCGAAGCCGTGACCCTCCACCAGACGGACTCGGGCGAGGAGTTCCTCCCAGGACAGATCCACCAGCGGGAGGAACACGCCACACTTGGGCCGAGCACGGGAATTGGGCATGCGCCAATCCACCCCGTCTCCGAGCGCCTTGCAAGTCGATGGACGTGGAGACGACGACGCGCTCGGGCGTTGACAATGCGCAGGCCGAAACCGAGCATCTGTCGAGCATCGGGCGACTCCACGCCCCCAAGGAGAAGCAATTGGCGGTAGATCGAGAGTTCAACGTCGCAGTGATCGGCGCCACCGGCGTGGCCGGGCAGCAATTCGTCGAGGCCCTGCGCGGACACCCCTGGTTCAAGATAACGGCCGTTGCCGCCTCCCCGCGGTCCGCCGGCAAGAGCCTCGCGGACGCACTGCGCGAGCCGAGCGGCGCCAGCCGCTGGTACTGCGATCAGCCTGCCGACGACGACGTCCTCCGTCTCACGGTCCAGGACGCGGCTGACCTCGATCCGGAAAGCGTCGACATCATCTTCACAGCGATCGAAAGCGACGCCGCCAAACAGCTGGAACCACGCCTCGCGCGCCATCGTCCCGTGTTCTCGACGGCATCCGCGTTTCGCTATGAACCCGACGTTCCCATCATCGTCCCCGGTGTGAACCTCGACCACCTCGACATCGTCGACGCGCAGCGTCGCAATCGAGACTGGAAGGGCTTCGTCGTTCCTCTGCCAAACTGCACCACCGTCGGCCTGGTCGTGACTCTGAAGCCCCTCAGCGACGCATTCGGCCTACGCCGCGTCTTCATGACATCGATGCAGGGTCTCTCCGGCGCCGGCCGGACGCCAGGCGTTCCCGCAATGGACGTGCTCGACAACATTGTGCCGTACATCTCTGGCGAAGAGGAGAAGGTCGCCAAGGAGACCGGCAAGATCCTGGGGTCGGTCACCGATGGTGCGTTCGTCCCGAACGACGTCCCCGTCAGCGCCACGTGCACCCGGGCGAACGTTCTCGAGGGCCACACCGAGGCCGTTCACGTCGAGCTCGAGAAAGAGGCATCGCCTGACGCGGTGCGCGCGGCGTTCGAGGAGTACGGGCGCGAGTTCTGCGCACGCGGCTTGCCCTCCGCACCGGAGCGCTTGATCCAGGTCCACGACGACCCGTACCGCCCACAGCCCCGCCTCGACCGGAACGCCGGCGGCGGCATGACCACCTCGGTCGGCCGGATCCGTCTCGACGAGCAAGGCCTTCGCTACGTCCTGGTGTCCCACAACACCAAAATGGGCGCCGCAAAGGGTGCCGTCCTAGCGGCGGAACACATGGTCGAAAAAGGTGACCTCTGATCGGCAGATCGCCCCTAGCAGCAATCGTGGGGGACGGTTAGGCTTTTAACGCGTTCCATGGCGAGTCCCGAAAAAGGCGACGATACTGCTGTCGTCACTCGGCCAAAGACCGAGAAGAAGGTCCAGCGCCCGCAGCTCTACAAGGTCCTCCTACATAACGATGACTACACGACGCGAGAGTTCGTCGTGTGGGTCCTGGAGATCGTCTTTCACCGAGGCGATACCGAGGCCGTTCAAATCATGATGCACGTGCACAACAACGGAGTCGGCGTTGCGGGGATCTACCCGCACGACGTCGCCGAAGCCAAGGTGCGTCGAGTCACCGAGTTGGCCGAGAAACACGAGTTCCCACTTCTGACGACGATGGAGCCGGAGGAATGACACCTCCTTCGATCACGACCGAACTGCAGACCTCGCTCCGGCAGGCCATCGAGGACGCGCGCAAGAGACGCCACGAGTACCTGACGCTCGAGCACCTTCTGATGGCGCTGCTCGACAATCCGCAGGTCACGCAGATGTTCGCGAGCCTCGAAGTCGACGTCGACGAGGTCCGCAAAGACCTCGACAGCTTCCTCGCCGAGAGCCTCGAAACCGTTCCTCCGACAATCGACTACACGCCGCAGGAGACGCCCGGCATTCAGCGCGTCCTGCAGCGCGCCGCCGTGCACGCCCTCAACGCCGAGCGCAGCGAGATCGACGGCCCCGCCGTCCTCGTCGCGTTCTTCCGCGAACCGAGCTGTCACGCGCTGTACGTTCTCGAGCAGCAAGGGCTGACCCGGCTCGAAGTTCTGCGCTGGGTGTCCCATGGAGCCGAACCCGACGGCGTCGGTGGCGTGAATGCGGAGAAGTCCGACGACGCCCTCTCCGGCCCTGCCGAGGAGCTCTCCCTGGGAGACGACGAAGAGGCACCAGTCCGGGACCCCCTCGAAAATTACACGACGGACCTGCGCGCGAAGGCGACCGCCGGGCTCATCGATCCGCTCATTGGACGAGAAGAAGAGCTCGAGCGAACGGTCCACATCCTCGCTCGGCGCCGCAAGAACAATCCGATCTTCGTCGGCGAACCCGGCGTCGGAAAGACCGCGATCGTCGAGGGCCTGGCGCGACGGATCAGCGACGGAACGGTCCCCCGCTCGCTTACCGACGCGACGATCTACGCCCTCGACATGGGTGCCTTGATTGCCGGAACGAAGTTCCGCGGCCAATTCGAGGAGCGAATCAAGGCCGTCATCAAGGCTCTCGAAGAGAAAGAGGGCGCGATCCTCTTCATCGACGAGATCCACACAATCGTAGGTGCGGGCGCCACAAGCGGTGGCACCATCGACGCATCCAATCTGCTGAAGCCCGCGCTCGCGAGCGGCGAGCTTCGCTGCATCGGCGCCACCACGTACGGCGAATACAAGGCAAGCTTCGGTCGTGACCGCGCACTCGAGCGACGCTTCCAGAAGGTCGACATCCGCGAGCCCTCGATCGAAGAGACGGTCGAGATTCTGAAGGGCCTTCGTCCGAGCTACGAAGAGCATCACGACGTGAAATACACCGACGGCGCGCTCGAAGCGGCCTCCGAGCTCGCCGCGAAGCACATCAACGATCGCCACCTGCCCGACAAGGCGATCGACGTGATCGACGAAGCCGGCGCCGCCGACCGCATCCTCGCGGATGACAAGCGCACGAAGAAGGTCGACACGGCGCAGATCGAATCCATGGTCGCCCGCATCGCGCGGATCCCGGAGAAGAACGTCTCCACGCGCGACCGCGAGCAGCTCGAGCAACTCGATCCCGAGTTGAAAAAGGTCATCTTCGGCCAAGACCACGCGATCGACCAGCTCTCATCGGTGATCAAGATGCAGCGCTCGGGCCTCGGCCATGACGAGCGCCCGATCGGCTCCTTCCTGTTCGCCGGGCCGACCGGCGTCGGAAAGACCGAGCTGGCGCGCCAGCTCGCGAAGACCCTCGGCGTCGAGCTGATTCGCTTCGACATGAGCGAATACATGGAGAAGCACACCGTCTCCCGGCTCATTGGCGCACCGCCGGGATACGTCGGCTTCGATCAGGGCGGTCTTCTCACCGATGGCGTGCGGAAGAACCCCTACGCGGTCATCGTCCTCGACGAGATCGAGAAGGCCCATCCAGACCTGTTCAACGTTCTGCTCCAGGTCATGGACCACGCCACGCTCACGGACAACAACGGCGTCAAAGCCGACTTCCGCAACGTGGTGTTGATCCTCACGACGAACGCCGGCGCCCGCGAGATCAACGCGAACGCTATCGGTTTCACCGGGAAGGAGTCGGCGAGCAACGCGAAGGCTGCGATCGACCGGACGTTCTCTCCCGAGTTCCGAAACCGCCTCGATCAGATCGTCATCTTCGACATGCTCGAGCCCGAAGCGATCGCGAAAGTCGTCGACAAGAATCTGGTAGAGGTTCGCGCGCAGCTGGAAGAGAAGGGCGTCACTCTCGAGCTCACCGCCGCTGCGCGAGCGCACCTCGCGGAGAAGGGCTTCGACCGGCTTTTCGGAGCCCGCCCGATGGCACGACTGATCGAGAAGGAGATCAAGAAGCCACTCGCCGAAGAAATCCTCTTCGGCAAGCTCCGCAATGGCGGTAAGGTGACGGCCGACGTCAAGGACGACGAAGTCGTGCTCACGTTCGACGAAGAGGCCGTCCCCGCCTGATCGGGGACACGACGGCCACACAGGGAGGTCCCCGATGCCCGATACCGACAAGCAATTTGAGCTTCGCCAACTTCTGAAGGCGTATCGGAAGGGCCTTATCTCCGACGAAATCTTCGAAGACCAGATGCGCGAAATCCAGCTCGGGACTAGCCCGAGCGCCGCTCCTGAACCGCCCCCGCCACCCGCCCGCACGTACCGCGTTCGTGACAAGACGTACTCGAGCGAGCGCGACATGGTCATCAGTTTCGTGGACGAGTTTCGCGCCGGGGAGGCCTTCGGCGGCGTGATCTTCTCGCTCTGGACCGAAGTCGCGAAGGACCCGGCGGTGCGCGGTGGCCTGCGTGCCGTCTGCGAACGCGAAGCGATGCACGGCCGCGTCCTGGCCGCTCGTCTGAACGAACTCGGCGCCCAACCGAGAGCAAACCTGCCAGAGAGCTTCCGCGAGCAAGCCCGCGCGCGCCTCGGCTCCCAAGACGTCTCGGATGCCGACAAGGTCTCGGACTTCTTGAAGCAAATCCCGGACGCCGAGGCGGCCGTTGCGCCGATCCGCGAGGTCCTCGGTCAGATCGAGGATGACCTCGAAACCTGTGCACTGCTCGCCGCGATCCTCGAGGATGAACTCGCGACGATTCGCTGGTTTCACCAGATCGGAGAAGACCTCGGAGTGTCCACGAACGACGCATCGACTGCACCGGAAGCCTCCGCACCGTAGCGCCCCCGGTTCCGACCAGATGACCCGTTCGCCCTCGGCTTACCCGGGCGCGATCTGCTAAGTTTCGAGCCTCACAGGAGGCTCACAATGCACGACCTGATCATCCGCAACGGCACCATCGTCGACGGCACCGGCCGCGAACGATTCTCCGGGGACATCGCCATCGACGACGGCACGCTGACTGAAGTCGGCGAGGTCTCCGGCAAGGGGAGGCGTGAGCTCGACGCGCATGGCCAGGTCGTCGCGCCAGGCTGGGTCGACATCCACACGCACTACGACGGTCAGGTTACCTGGGATCCGATGATGACGCCGTCGAGCTGGCACGGCGTCACGACCGTCGTGATGGGCAACTGTGGCGTCGGTTTCGCGCCGGTGCGACCGGGGCAGCAAGACTTCCTGATCGAGTTGATGGAAGGCGTCGAGGACATCCCCGGAACCGCGCTGCACGAGGGCATCGACTGGCAATGGGAGTCGTTCCCCGAATACCTCGATGCGCTCGAGAAGATGCCGCGCGTTCTCGACGTGGCGACGCAGGTGCCGCACTGCTCCATCCGGGCGTACGTGCTCGGCGAGCGCGCGCACGATCTCGAAGTGACCGAAGCCGAGATCGCCGAGATGGCAGACCTCACACTCGAGGCGCTACGCGCGGGAGCGTTCGGGTTCACGACCTCGAGGACGATCCTGCATCGCTCGGTTCACGGCCTCGTTCCAGGCACGTACTCGAAACCAGAAGAGTTACTCGCTCTGGGCCAAGCCCTCGGCAAGGCCGGCCACGGCGTGTTCGAGATGGTCGCGGACTCCCTCGGAGGCGGTGCCGACGAAGAGTGGATCCGGAAGTTCTGCCGCGAGACCGGACGCCCGATCACGTTCGCCCTGGCACAGAACCCGGCCAATCCCACCGCGTACCGAGACACGCTCGAGCGCGCCGCGCAGATGGAATCCGTCGGCGAGCACATCGTCCCCCAGGTCCCCTGTCGTCCTACGGGAATGCTCTATGGGCTCCAGAGTTCGTTTCATCCGCTGATCGCGCACCCGACCTTCATCAAACTCGGCAGCCTGCCGCTCGAAGAGCGGGTGCAGAAGCTGCGCAGTCCGGACGTCCGCGCGAAGCTCCTCTCCGAGAAGACGATGATCCAGGATCCCGTCGCACTGGGACTCCTCTCCAACTGGGCGCAGATCTTCCCGCTCGGTGATCCGCCGAACTACGAGCCACCGGCCGAGGCCAGCGTTGCAGCGGTCGCGGAACGCGAAGGCAAGCAGCCCGAAGAGGTGATCCTCGACTGGATGCTCGAGCGCGACGGCAAACAGCTCCTTTTCGCCCCGCTCCTCAACTACGTCGACTGCGACTTCGAGGCGCTGCGCGAGATGATGATGCACCCCCGGAGCGTGATCGGCCTCTCGGACGGCGGAGCCCACTGTGGGCTGATCTGCGATGCCAGCATGCCGACGTTCCTGCTCACCCACTGGGTACGCGACCGGAAGCGCGGCGAGCGGATCCCGCTCGAACAGGCGGTTCGTCTCCAGACCGGCAACACCGCTGCGGTCTACGGCCTGAACGACCGAGGCACGCTCGTCCCGGGGAAGAAGGCCGACGTGAACATCATCGATCTCGACGCACTGCATCTGCACGCGCCGGAGATGGTGTTCGATCTTCCGGCCTCCGGGCGCCGCCTCATCCAACGGGTCGAGGGCTACACCGCGACCGTCGTGGGCGGGCAGGTGACCTTCGAAGGCGGAGAGGCCACAGGAACACTGCCCGGGAAGCTCGTCCGCGCGCCGAGCTGAGCCACCCAGGGAGATCCGATCTCGGATGGGCCGCGCACGGAAAGTACGAGCAGCCGTGCGCGGGTGTGGCGTTTCCGGTCCGAGCCGGGATAGAACACCCTTTCGATTCTGAGAGAGGTCCGTTCCAACTTGTCCGAGACGGCTCCCAAGTCCGATGACAGCGCGCTGGTTGCCCAAGTGGCCGGCGGCGACCCACAAGCGCTCCGCTACCTCTACGAGCGCTGCAGCGGTCGTGCGTTCACCGTCGCTCATGGCGTCCTGGTGAATCGGGGAGAAGCCCAAGACGTGGTCCAGGAGACATTCCTGCAGGTCTGGCGACAAGCGAAGCGCTTCGATGCTCGGCGCGGTGGGGCGATGGCGTGGATCGTCACGATCGCGCGCTCCCGAGCCATCGACCGGCTGCGCGCCCGCGGCGCGGCCGATCGCACCGTCGCTTCGGCCCGCGCCCAACCCCCGAATGCGCCGTCGCCGAGCGAAGCGGCCGAGCACACCGAGTTGCGCGAGCGCGTGGCCGGTGCCCTCGCAGAACTTCCGACCGAACAACGTCGCGCCCTCGAGCTCGCCTACTTTCGGGGACTGTCCCAAGCCGAGATCGCTCACGAGTTGGGCGACCCGCTCAGCACCGTGAAGACTCGCGTGCGCCTCGGGATCGGCAAGCTCGCGGCCCTGCTCGGGCCATCGATCATCGGAGAAGTCTCGTGAAGTGCGCCGAGTTCAAAGAGAACGTCGCGGCCTTCGCGCTCGACGCGTTGACCGAGCAAGAGCGTAACGCCTGCGACGCCCATCTGGCCGAGACCGGCCCACACGACGGCTGCGAGAATGAGCTTCGCCAGGCCTACGAGACCACCGCGCTGATCGGCGCCGCCCTCCCTCCCGGCAACGCCGGTGAGCACGTTTGGACGGCAATCGAGAGTAAGCTCGAGCTCCCCACCAAAGGCGTCGAAGGGGCCGCGACGGAGCGTCCTTCCAGCAGGAGCAAAGGCTCGAACCGTGAACGCTCGGGCAGAGTCACGCGACAGGGCGAACGGCCGGGGCTCGGTCTCCGCGAGGGCCTGGCCTGGGGATTGGCGATCGCCGCAACCGTCGCGGGGCTCGCCTTGATGAACACGCGGCGAAGCGATCAGAACCGGATCGCCGGCCTCGAGCAGCGTCTCGCGATCACAGACCGCGCACGAATCTCCGCGGAAGAACGGGGCGCGGCGACGCGCGGCGAGTTCGAAGTCCGCCTTCGCAACACCGGCGGTCAGTGGCAGACCTGCCTCGACGACCTCAAGAGCGCCATGGTGTCCCTCGACGAGCGAGACCGTGCGCTTCGTCTGATGGGCGCCCCCGAAACGCTGCTGATCCAACTCGCCGCACAGGGCGACGTTCCCTATCGCGCGAGCGCACTGATGAACGCTCCGAAAGGCGAGGCCATGCTGCTCTCGAGCGCCCTCGCTCCGCAGGCCGGGAAGGCCTACCAGCTGTGGCTGATCCGCGGAGACGAGAAGATCTCCGCCGGATTGCTCGCCGACGACGCAGAGGCGGCCGCGAGTCTCGCCCACATAGACCCCGCACTCCTGATCAACGGAGCCCCCGACGCCATCGCCGTCACCGTCGAGCCAACCGGCGGCATGCCACAACCGACTGGACCGATCGTGCTCCTGAGCAAGGTCGGCGCCTGAGCCTGGAGCCCAGATTCAATGATCGAAAGTAAAAGCCGCACCGCCCTCCACGGACTGATCGATTCCCTGACCGAGATCGATCAGCGCTTCCTCAGCGAAGAATGGATGATGGGGTCGGCCGAAGACGTCGCCGAAGCAACCCGCGCCGCGATGCATCTTCTGCAGTGCGGACTCGTCGGGTGGTTCGAAGAAGATCCGGAGCACCCAAGCTTCCGGCGCATCGTCACGCCCACTCGGAAGTTCATGGGCGACAACGCCGATGCGGTCTATTACGAGGCCCCGATTCGTCCCGGGCTTCGGTACCGCGTGCGCGGCAACATCTCCGGTGCGGTCTACGTTTCTCTCACGATCGAGGGCGGCAGCAGCGACGGTACGTTCGGCGGACAAACGTGCGGCGTCATCAACGACACGGAGTTCGATACCGCCGCGGACGGTTCATTCGAGATCTACTTCGGCGGTGAGAAGCGCGACCGCAACTGGCTTCCGATTGCACCCGAAGGCCATCGACTCACCACGCGGCACTACTTCGAAGAAGAGGAGTGCCGCGCGGCGAGCACCATCCCCGGCGTGGAACTCGCGATCGAGGTGCTGGACAAAGTCGGCCCGCCGGCTCCGTACAACGATGAGTCCGTTGCGGCCGGGCTCGACAAAGTCCGCAACCTGCTCCACTCGCGCACGCTCGGCATGGGGGTTCCCGGCACCCGCGATCAACCCCCCTTCGTGTCCAGCACACCCAACGAATTCGTGCAGCCGATCAAACCAGGCCAGTTCGCGCTCGCCGCAGCGGACGCGGCCTATTCGATGAGCATGTGCATGCTGCAGCCGGACGAGGCGCTGGTGATGACGGGTCGGTGGCCGGACTGTCGCTGCGCCAACATCTCCCTGTGGAACCGCCACATGCAGACGTTCGACTACGCCAACCGCGGCGTTTCACTGAACCGCAAGCAGACGAAGTTAGAAGACGACGGCAGCTTTCGGATGATCATCGCGCACCAGGATCCCGGCGTCTCGAACTGGATCGACACCGAGGGACGCGGGTTCAGCATGGTCTTCTGGCGCTTTATGCTGCCGAGCGGCGAGATCGAGACGCCACAGGCGAAGGTCGTGCCGTTCGCGGAGATCGCCGCGAAGTAACGCGCCCTAGAGCAGCACCCCGGGATTCATGATCCCGTTGGGATCGAGGGCTTTCTTCACACTTCGGAGAACCTCGATTCCCGTGTCGCCGAGTTCGCGCGGCAGAAAATCACGACGGATGCGGCCGATGCCGTGGTGATGCGCGATACTGCCGCCGCACGCGATCGTCGCTTCCATCGCGGCTCCCCAAGCATCGGTGTACAGCCGCTCCTGGTCTTTCTCTTCCTTGGATGACCCGACGAACGTGAAGTAGATGTTCACTCCCGTGGTGTAGCCGTGCGACGTGTGGCCGCTCGCCACGAGGACACCCGGAACGGCTTCGATCGCCGCCGTCACCTTGCCGTGCAGCTCTTCGATTCGATCCCAGGTCGCCGAGACCTCGATCGTGTCGACGACGAGACCATTCCCCAGAAGCTCGTCCCATGAAGGGACGTGATTGCGATTACCGAGCCAATGCTGGAGAGGCGCGTCACCGAGAACCTCGCCCCCTCGGCTCGTGCACGCAGTAAGCGCCGCGTCGAGCTCGAGATCGAGCGCAGCGCGCATCGCTTCGGTTCCCTCGCTCATCACGAGCAGGAGGGGCTCGCGCTCGGGGAACCACTCCCCAAAGTTCCGCTGCGCCTCAATGCCGTCGTAGAGGCGCAGTACTGCGGGACGCCACCCGGCCTGCAGAAGCTCGCGAGTGATACCCAACCCGTCGTTCCAGGATTTCAGCCGGGCCGCGAAACCCGCCTTCACCGCCGGCTTCGGCGAGAGTTTGAAGTCGATCTCGGTGACGATGCCCAGCGTGCCTTCGGAACCGAGAATGATCTCGCGAATGTCCGGCCCCGTCGCCGCGCGAGGCGCCGGAAACGTGTTGATGACCCGTCCACCCGGAAGCACCACCTCGAGTGCGAGGACCAAGTCCTCGATGTTGCCGTAGCGCGTCGAGAGCTGGCCCGAGGCGCGCGTCGCGATCCAACCACCGACCGTCGATACACCGATCGACTGGGGGAAATGACCCAGCGTGAATCCCTGTTCACCGAAAAGCCGCTCGCACTCGGCGCCGTTCAAGCCGGCCTGAACCTTCGCCGTGCACGCAACCGCGTTCAGATTCACGAGGCCGTTCATGCGCGAGAGGTCGACGACCAGAGCATCGCCCCCCGGCCGGACCGCGCCGCATACGCCCGACCCGAGTCCGTAGGGCACGATGGCCGTGCGTTCGTCATCGGCGATCTCGAGGATCCTGGAGACTTCTGCGGTCGACTCCGGGAAGACGACTGCCGGAGGTGGCTCCGTCGGGTTTCCGGCGACATCGTGAATCGCCTCGAGGGCCCAGTAATCGTGCGCGTGTCCGCGTCGCGTTTCTTCATCACGCACAACGCGGCCGGACGGCAGTGCGTTCTCGAGCAGTTCGATCGTCTTCATTTGGATCCCTCTCGCCATGCGACGTCGTCTGCGATGCGCGCCCGATAGGATGCGACCTCGCTCTCCCGACGCTCGTCGTTCCAGCCGGCGCGTTTGCCAACGATCTCCGCCACACTTTCCACGTCCCCGAGACCGTTGTCCTTCGCGAAAAGATTCGCGCGAACGCGGCGCTCGAGGACATCGGTGACCGTCAGAGCACACTCGTCTTCGATCGCCGCATCGATGTCGCCGACGTCGACGGTCGAGCGAGCCATCGCGGCTGCGTTCCCGTCTTCGACGAGCGGAACCTGCGCGGTTCGGCAGGCTTCCGCCGAGCGGCCGATTCGCTCGATCACCTGGTCGACTACACGCTCGCCCATCTGGCGGTACGTCGTGAGCTTTCCGCCGCCAATGGAGAGCAGACCGTTGGGCTCGATGAGGATCTCGTCGCGACGAGAGATCTCCGACGGCGACTTCCCCGCCTGCGCCACGAGCGGTCGAACGCCCGCCCACGCCCCCCGGATGTCGTCGTCGCAAATACGCGCTTCCGGCCACGTCGTGTTCGTCGCGTGGAGTAGGTAGTCTACATCCTCCCGCGTGATCGCCGGCCGCTCCTCCGGCTTCGGATAAAACGTGTCCGTCGTCCCGATCCAGACGATGTCGCCGTGGGGAACGACGAACGCCATGCGGCGATCCTCTGCGTACATCACGACAATGTCGTCCACCGGCAGGCGCTCGCGGGGGATCACCAGATGAATGCCCTTCGTCAGCTGGATGCGCGCGGTGCAGTCACCGCCGAGATTTCGCACCTCATCCACCCACGGCCCCGCCGCGTTCACCACGACCGAAGCTTCGATCGATGCTTCCTTGCCCGAAAGCTCGTCTCGCACGCGAACCCGAAGCCCGTTCGACGAGGAACTCCCACCGTTCCCGGACATCGCGCTGCTGATCTCTTCGATGTTCACCGCGGGTGCGTAGTTCGCAACGAGTGCGCCGTGGCGTTTGGCGGATTTGAGCGTCTCGAGCGTGAGCCGGGCGTCGTCGGTGATGTACTCAGTGTAGACAGCCGCGCCTTGGAGGCGGTCCGGCTCAAGCCCGCCGATGTGCGAGAGCAGCTCGTCGCGCTTCCAAATCTCGTGACGATCTTCGGCCTCGATCTTCGCCATCTTCTCGAAGCTCCACATCCCTGCACGAAGCTTCACGAGACCTGCCGCCGTGCGACCGTGCACCGGCACGACCATCCGTGCGCTGAGGGCCAGGTGGGGTGCGATCTCCGTCAGGCAGCGACGCTCGCGGGCGGCTTCGATCACGAGGGAAATATCCCCCTGCGCGAGGTACCGGAGGCCGCCGTGAATCAGCTTGGAGGACCGGCTCGACGTGCCCGACGCGAAGTCGCCGCGCTCCACGAGCCCCACCCGCAATCCACGCATCGCCGCATCGCGAGCGATCCCCGCACCGGTGATTCCGCCACCGATCACCAGCAGCTCCAGGGGAGCTCGCCCGAGTTCGGTCAGGTCGTTCTCTCTAGTCTCGATCGAGAAGCTCAGTAGCCCATCTCTCCCAGACGATCGTCATCGAAGCCGAAGAAGTGGCCGACCTCATGCACGACAGTGCGTCGAATCTCACGGCAAAGGTGATAGTCGTCCGTGAAATCCTCAGACAAGGGAAAGTAGTAGATCACAATCCGGTCGGGCAAGGCCGCATGCAGGCCGTCCCGCTCGCCCAGAGGCGTCCCGTGATAGAGGCCATAGAGGGAGTCGAGCTCCGGGTCGAGACCGAGATCGAGCAAGGTCTCCTCGTCGGGCTCGTCTTCCACGAAGACCGCGACGTTCTCCAGATGTTTGGCAAGCGCTAGCGGAATCGTATCCAGAGCCTCTGCGACGATCTTCTGAAAGCGCTGGCGCGTGACCCACGGCTCTGGATGGGGAGATCGCGCCATGGCGGTGGTTTAGCACAATGCGGCGATATCTCGCCGGATTCTCGAATGGCTATGCGCCATGGGGGGCTAGACAGCGCGCAATTTCGAACCCGCCGTGGCACCAGAGTTGCAGAGTCGTACATGCACTCCCGAGGAGGTTGAGGAGGATGCGGTGGGGGGACAACTCGGGATGTCGTCCGGACGGCGCGCAGAGGGCTTGCTGCAGCTGCGTGGCAAAAACGGGTTTGTGGGGTGTGGGGTGGGTGTCTCTCTGCCGCCGTCCCCGGACGATGCTGTAGCGCGTAGGAATGCGGCCCTGAGAGGGGCCGCTTGCGCGCAAATGGGGCGTTCGCGACAGTAAGCGGATGTCGGAACGACCCTTCTCGATTCTCGGACTCCAACAAATCGCCGTCGGCAGCACTGACAAGAACAATCTTCGTCGGCTGTGGATCGACATGCTCGGCCTGGACCTCCACGGCAATTTCCGCAGTGAAAAGGAAAACGTCGACGAGGACATCGCGGTGACGGGAACCGGCGTGCACCAGGTCGAGGTCGACCTCATGCAGCCGATCGATCCCGAAAAGCGCCCCAAGGTCCACGATCCCGCCCTGAATCACATCGGACTCTGGGTGGACGATCTCGCCAATGCCGTGGCGTGGCTCGAAGGCGAGGGGGTTCGGTTCACCCCGGGCGGCATTCGGAAGGGCGCCGCCGGCCACGACGTCTGTTTCATCCACCCCAAGGGAAATGAACAGTCCCCGATCGGAGGCGAAGGCGTCCTGATCGAGCTGGTCCAGGCCCCGGCCGACGTCATCGCGGCACACGCGGGCTAGAGCGCCCTTCTTCAGGCCAGACCATGCAGGGGCTCCTCGTGACCGGGCTCGCCGGCGCGATCACTTTCGGCGGTGGACTGATCGCACTCCGCACCCAGGTGCACCGCGGGGCGGTCTACGCGTTCTGCGCGGGTGCGCTGATCGGAACGGCCCTGCTGGCGCTCATTCCCGAGGCGCTGGAGTTGGCCGCGGGAGCAGGGCACGACCCGCACTCGCTGCTGATCTCCACAGTCGTCGGCTTCTTCGTGTTTTACGTCCTCGAGAACCTCCCCCATCGCGAGGCGTCCCACCCCGACGTCCTTCATCACCACCATGGGCACCCCACGGGACTCTGGGCCGCGGCCGGGCTCGCGGTGCATAGCTTCATCGACGGCGTGGCCATCGGCGAGGCCTTCGATGCGACGTCCGGCTTGGGTTGGTCGCTCGCGCTCGGCATCACGCTGCACAAGTTCGCTGATGGCGTGAGTGTCACCGGGGTCATGCAGGGAACCCAGCAGAGCCACCGCGCGACGATCGGAATGCTGACGTTCGCCGCCTTGGCGCCACTCGCCGGCGTGCTCGTCGGTCCGATGCTCGAAATCTCTTCCGGTGTGCGCTTCTTGCTGCTCGGATGGTTCGCAGGCGTGTTCTTGTATCTCGGCGCGACGAGTCTTCTCCCGGCCGCGCATGAAGCCGGCGGCTCGCGCTGGCTCACCGCCTACGCGATCAGTGGAGCCTTCTTCATCTATGTCGGGCAGGTTTTGAGCGGCCACCTCGGCTGAGCGACGATTCCGATGACCGACGCGAGGACCGCATCGAGTGACGGAGGCCTTCTCGGCCTAGCGCAGTCGATCGCGACCGCTTCGCAATCCATCACCGAAGTCGGCACCTGGTGGTTGATGAGCGCGGTTCTGCTCGTCGGCGTCGGATGTATCATCGGGCAGGCCTCGTCGCTCCGCACCGAGAGGGGCTCGGACCGTGGACTTCTCATCGCGGGGTTGCTCTTCGTCGGAGCGCTACTGGTTCGTGCTCTCCTGCCGCCCTGGACGCACTACACCTACAACGACGAGTATCTGTATCTGCGCTACGCGCACGAGCTCGGGGAATCGGGGACGTTCTCCTTCGAGAACCAACCACCACTTCTGATCTACCTGTACGCGCTCGCCTTTCGCGGCTTCTCGGCATCCGCGCAGACGACGTCTGCGATCACCAGTATCGCGGGCAGTCTCACCGTCGCCGCGCTTTACGGATGTCTTCGAAGCCTCCGGGTCGACCGGACCGTTGCCGTGCTCGCCGCGGCGCTCCTCGCGGTACATCCACTTCACGTGAAGCACTCAGGCGCCAGTTCGCTCGAGGTCATGTCTCTGCTCTTCCTCGTCGCGAGCGTCGGCACGTTCGCTCGGTGGCTTCGCACAAACGGAACCCTCTCCCTGCTCTCGTTCGCCGTCTGTCTGTTCGGAGCGCTCACGACACGGATCGAGAACTTCGCGCTGGTCCCGATTTTCGGCGGACTCGCACTTGTCGGTCTGGAAGACCAGCGACGCCCCACACTCTATGAGTTCTCCATGCTCGGCCTCGTCGTGCTCACGGCGGGGCTCTACCTGCCGAGCGTACTCCTCTTCCACGGGGATCAAGCCGGGTGGTGGAAGAGCGAACTGAGCGCCGTCGCACTGCTGGCGAACAACCTCAAATTCTGGATCGGCGGGGGCCTCTCCGTCGGCAAGCTTCCGTTTCTGCTTCTCGCGGGCGGCGTGGTGGGGTCCTGGCGTACCAGCCGGACTGCGTGCGTGACCTGGCTCGTCCTTCTCTTCACGTACTCTGCGATCTACGTCGTGCACGGCGCGAACCTCGGCTACCACCACGAGAGCACGCACCCTCCGTACTTCGCCGCACGAGCGAGTGGGCACGACATGTTCCGGTTCAACGTTCCGCTGCTACCGGCGATCGTGTTCTTTCTCGCAAGCGGCATCGTCTCCTGGGTGAGCCTGATCGATTCGACGCTGCGGAAGATCACGGCGCGCACCGCCCCGGCCGTATCGGTGGCGATTCTCATCCTTGCCGGTGCCGTTCTCCTCGGCGCCTCCGGAGAATACGCCGCATACGACCCGGCCGGATTCATCGGCTCCGCCTACAACCGGCCCATCGAGCGAGCCGAGTTCGAGTTCCTCGAGACGGAGCTCCGATCCGCCCCAAGGCCCGTCCGCTGCTACATGCTCCCCGCGTCCACGGAGCCGTTCCTAAGAGACGGGATCGAGATCGTTGCCGTGAACCACGCGGACGAGATCTCCGTCGACGGCATGTCGAGCTTTTTCTACGTGAACTCCGCCCAGCTCATGAACCCGCGTCTCCGAACTGCCTTCGACCAAGTCCGCCGGAAGTTCTCCCTGGACCCGGTCGCCAAGACCGCCGCGGGCCCTCTCGAACTCGAGCTCTTTCGCCTGCGCTCGCGGGGCTGACCGGCGTCACGCCGAGCGCGGGGGCGGGAACGTCTCGCACGCGACGGCCCCGATCGGGGGGGCGCTCGCCGCGTCGACGCGCCGACTCTCGGCTTCTTCCATTCCCAGAACTTCGGGCCCATACGGCTCTGCCGCAGCGGCCCCCTCCGCGACATACGCGACTGAGGCGTCCGCGAGCTGATTCAATCGCACTTCGAGGTCGGCGCGGATCGCTTCGAGCTCGTCTTCACTGGCGTTGGCCGGCACGCGAATCGGCCCCTCGCTGAGGAAGACCGCGCGGCCCCACGGCCACGGGAAGCCGAGCTTCATCCAGGCCTTCTCGAACACGGTGAGGTTCGTGCCCCACGCGCGCGCGAGGACGATCGGCAAGCCCGTGTCGCGAGCGAGGTAAACCGCACCCCATCGCGCCTGACGCGCCGGCCCCTGGGATCCATCGACCGTGCAGAACAACGCTCGACCTTCGTCGCGCGCATCTTGCGTGAGTTGAAGGAGCGCCTGCTTACTGCCGCCCGAGTTCGAACCCCGTGCGAAACGGAAGTGCCAGGGAGCGAGAAGGTTGGCAGAGAAGTCACCGATCCGACCGCGGCTCAGCATCGCCGAGCACGGGTAGCCACGTGTGTAGCGAATCAACTCGAAGAGCAGCGGCATCGAGTCCTGATGCCAGTAGGCGATGATGCACGGTCGTTCTTGCTTGATGTACTCAAACAGCGGGCCACGCCGTTCGGAACGCACGAGATGGTGCATACAAAGGCACCAGAGGCGCGCGAGGACTCGCACGATTGGGTAGTAGAGCACCTGGAGGTCGGACAGCCGGTGCCCGACGATTCGCAGCAACGACTCCTTCTTCGGCTTCTTCTTCTTGGTGGTCACGCCTCGGTCCTCGCAAGCAACTGCGGAACGCCCTGCGTGTCACACCCCACCCAGCCCCGTTCCCCCGCGGGATCGTGGAACACGGCCCGGCGGTAGTCAAACCGAGGCCCTAATGGTGCCGTGTCTCCCATCCTAGATAACATCGGGCGGATCGGGCCGGACGATTAGAGGCCGCTGAACGGGTTGCGGATCTCGACCTCACCAATGCAGCGCCCGTCCTGCATATCCTCGGAGAGGAGCCGCTTGCAGCCGCTCTGTCCCGCCGCCCGCTTTTTCTTCGCGGTCCGGTCATCCGTGTAGACGAGGATGTTCGAGTCGAGAAAGCTACGGCCGGGCCCATTCGGACCCGGCCGCCGTCCCTCAGACCGGACAACTGCCGTTCGGCAGACCGTCATCGAGGTCGTCACACGCCACGCCCAGGCTGCCCGCCGCGTCCGCAGCCCGGCAGGCCCGGCACGCGATCCGCGGGGTCAGGCAGCCGTGTGCGTCCTCCACCGTCGTGGCGCCGGCACAGACCGGCAGCACTTCGGACGGCAGCACGTCCGCCGCAACGCAGAGCTTGCCGAGGCTGCGGCGCAGAAGGTCGACTTTCTTGTCGCCGGCAACTCCGAGATCACACGCCGCAGCGATCTTGCCCTTCGCATCCGCACCGATGCACGCCGCGAGTTCTACCGGGCTCGTGATTGAGCCGTGCTTCAGACCCTCCTTTGCGCACCGAGCGAACTCCTTCAGCCGGGCGTCGAGACACTTTCGTGCCGAACTAGCGACCGACTGCTGACACTTGCGCGCCGCGGACTGGTCGTTTGGAAGGATCGTTCCATCGAAGGCGACGCCGAACAGATCCACGAAGAAGCCGGTTCCCGCGCCAACAGCCGCATCCGCGACGAGCATCCCGTCCGACGGACCAAAGTCCGGTAGCTCAGTACATTTCTTGGCCTGCAAGTCCGTCACCTTGGACCGAGCCTTCGCCATCTTCCCCTTAGCATCGGCGGTGACACAGGTTTGCGCCGAACCATTCTTGCCCTTCGAGTACTCCTTGGCGCACTTCAAGACCTCTTTGCCCTGTACCCCCGCGGCGACCCCCAGCTGACCCAGCATCGTGTTCAGGCACTTCTGTTGAGCCTTCCTCTGCGGCGCAGGCGGCGGCGACTCCACCGTCACGGTGAGGCTCGCGCACGTGCCCGGATCCGCACACCCACCTTCGCCGCGGACGAAGATCTCGGTGGTGACAACAGGCATCAGGGTCACTGAAGGGCCGCTACCTACGCTCGCGAAACCGCAGCCATCGACGTACCACTGCCACGCCGTCGCATCGCCCAACGCCGCCCCGCCGATGGACAGCGTCGTGCTCTCCCCGCCAAGAATCGTGGTGCCTCCCGCGACCGTCGGCACCTCGGGTTCGGTGCACGTCGTCGTGCAGGTGAAGCCACACCCGAGGCTTAGGTCGAACGCAGCCGCGTCGTTCGTCTCCCAGCGCGCCAGGTCGTGGATCGCGGCGCCGAACACCGTCGACTCCGCAACGACTACGCCGCAATCATAGCGCGCGTTGTTCGTCTCCGGCGCGATCGCGAATGCGTGCAGTCCGTCCACGAGTTCCGCCGGGTGCGCAGACGTGTTCGTGCTCGTCGTATCCGCATCCCAACCTCCGTTCATCTGAAGCCCCGCCACGAGGACGCCTCCCTGATGTGCGAATACCTGGTCGCCGGAGGTGGAGAATTGCAGCCCCCCACCAATCGTCGTCCCGGCCGATTCTCCCACCGCGTCGAGCACTTCGAGGGGCGACTGGACCGCGACGAACTCACTTCCGCACGGGTAGTCCGCATCGAACGTCAGCTCGAACGCGCCTTCGCCCGACCGAAAGCCCCCTCCCGCGAGCCAGCCCCGATCGGTGAACGTAACGAAGGTGCCCGCCGTCACCGCGCGAAGGAGCACGAACGAAACCGCGTCCGCGCCCGTCGACTTATACCCCGTGAACGCGAGATCTCCCGCCTCGAGCGTCGTCTGCGCCCGGGCTTCGCTCTGTACCAACGCGCAAATCGCGCCGAGCACACACAACAACACTACTACCTTCCGCATTCCACACTCCTTTCGATGGCGCCGTCGGGGCGACCCCGAAGACGAGGGAGCGACTACAATGCGAGAGGCGTGCCGCCGGGGCAGCGACGAAAACCGCAGGTGCGACGTGGGTGGGAACGCGGAGGGGAGGGGCCACGAAGCGGAACGCTTCAGGCCTGCGAAGCGATTCGCTTCAGCCCGTGGCGCGCGTCAGCTTCTTCTTGCGCGCAGCGTGGCGTGGCTTCGACTCGGCGACACCGAACCGCTTCCGGAGCACCGTGGCGATGCGGCGACGTTCCTTCGAGGTGAGATCGCCGTCGTACCAGACCGCCACGTTGATCTTCGCGCGCGTGCCTTGCTTGCCTGCAACCGCCGCGAACTCGAGGAGCAACGAGTCCGAATCGACGTCCGCTGCTTCGGCCACTTCATCGTAGAGCTTATCGACGTCTTCGGGCGCGGGCCGATCCGATTCGAGGATCGTTCCGACCGCGGCATCGTCCCTTAGGAACCCTGCGCTCTCGAGAAGTTCTTCGAAGCTACCCATCGCCCTTACCAAACCGCACGAATGGAAAGTCGAGTCCAATACCGCGCAGATGCGCTAACGCACAGGACTATCGGAGACGGCCGCTCATTCCCCACGGCAACTCGGAGAAACGCTTGGTCTTCAAGTCGAAACCAAGCGCGCGTAGTTTCCGCCGCAAGTGCTGCACGTCCCAGAAAAACTCTTCTTCGACTCCATCGGGAAGGCGCACGCGGTGCATCTTCTCAAGGCAGCCGGCGAGGATTCGCTCGCTCGGCGACTCGAACTTCAAGTCACCGAAGCTGACACAGCCGCCGGGGTTCAGGCGCGCCGCAACCTGTGCGAAGAGAGCCTACGTCTCGTCGTCGGTCAGATGGTCGATCGCATAGGAGCTGACGACCAGCCGGACCGGATCAACGTCCACCGCGTCCACGATTACCTGGAGGACGTCTACGTGGAGGACGGACACCGCGGCCGAGGGCTCGGGAAGGAGCTCGTCGCCGGCAACGATCAGGCTAGCCAAACCGGTAACAAGACCGGTAACGATGTCGGTGCGAGATCAGAGAGCTAGCCTCTAAAGCACTGAAAAACTACATGGAGGAGGATCGGGGCCGGTGTCCCGCACGGTCTTCAAAACCGCAGGACCCCTCATTGAGGGGTCGGATGGTTCGACTCCATCCCTCCTCCGCCAATGTTCTCAAGAGTTTTCGGAAGCGATCGTGAACGAGGTGTCGCAGGTACGTGAAGCCCGTCTGCCAAAGCTCGTTTGGAAGCGATCGGCGGCGCGGATCAAGACGTAGCCGGACTCGTGATCAGGTCGTGCGCCTTCAGAATGCGATACACGCGGGATTCAGAGATGAATTGGCCCGTCCGGTCCGTCATCTGCCACGCCAGCTCCCGAGGCGACTTCCCGGATCGGCCAGCGCCGCTTCGACCGCGCTCGGAGATGCGGTTCCAGTGGCGGCGTGTCGCGGGCTTGCGCGGCTCGAGCCCCGCGGCGCGGGCAGACCACCCGGCGATACCCCCGTCGACGTAAGCTGCGCCGCCACCCGACACGATGTCTGCGACCTCCCGGGCCGTCGCGGGACTCACCGCATTCGCGTCGAGCTAGAGCCCTCGGAAGCCGAGAGCGGCGACGTCGCGCGCCCACCGAAGACCCCATTCACCGGGGTGCAGCAGTCCAATCGTCGCTCCCATGCAGACCACGCGCCCTTGTCGCGTCGAACGTGCCATGCGAAATGCCTGTCGGCCCGGGGTTCGTTCCACGAACGTCACAAACCGCAATTAAATTCACCTTGCCAGATAGCGAAATGGGCCCAAAGTGGAGGAGATGAAACTTTCACTGTCAAACCAGCTCGCCCGGCAAAGACGCGCCCTGCGCCGCCTGGCGCGCCGGCGCACGCACGTCCGGTTGGGTCGGCCCAATGCCGAAGCCACCGACGCGCACGCGCCGCAAGTCTCTACACAGAGGCTTCGCACCGCCTGAAACGGCGGTACCAACGTTCAAACGTCACGGCCGGGGGACACGCCGTCGCCCGCCCGTGACAAACACACGTTTGCACGAGGAGATTTATCTGCAGTTTCCCGTGCACCCTCATGGCACCGTCGTTGCGAAGAACACACACGACCGACGTCGGCAGCCATCAACCTTAGGAAATGGGGCTTCGTCGGTCCACGGCACCATACACCCGACGACATCCATGAAAACGGGGTGCGCCGGCCGCTTCGGCCCCCCATAACCGGCGCGGCCGGCGCCCCCACTCCTGAGCTTCAGAGGGCGGGGAGCGTCAGCCCCAAACGCGTGCCCGGTTCTCCGGTCGCAACGAGCGAGAGTTCACCGCCGTGGGCCCGTGCGACACGATCGCGGTCGGCCGAGAGCACGACGTTCTCGAGGTCCGTCTCCACGTGGACGCTGCCCGCTTCGCAAAGAGGCCCCACCTGCCCGAGCGCGTCGCGGCAGGCGTCCGTCAAATCGAATTCGATCTTCTGGAACCCATCGTCCCGGCGCGCGAACGCGAGGAGGTCGCCGACGAGCCAACCGATCCGGTCCAACTCCTCGAGCGCGAACCACCTTCTTCGCGCTCTCTTTCTTACCCATTGGATCCTTCGTCCCTTTGGGCCCGGAGTGCCTCTTATTTCAAACCCCTAGCTGGCCCAACTTCTGATGAAACCGAACAGGCTCGCAGGGGAGGACGACGGTCGGTTCGGCGAAGAACACGCGCTCATCCTCACCGAACTCGAGCGCTTCGAGAACCGGGGCGCCGCGCGACTGCGATTCTCTCGAAAGAAAGAGTTCCACTTCGAGGCCGCGAATCTACGAGACCGCGTCCACGACACGGTCGGGGATCTCAAACCCGCTCTCGCAAAGTCGGGGACCGAAATCATGGTCGAGGCGAACGACGGTCTCCGCAGTCAGATCGACGGCGGCAAGGTCCGCCAAGTTCTGGTGAACCTGATCGAGAGCGCACGAGACGCCCTCCGCGCGGCGGACGGTCGTCGCGAGATCCGTGTCGACCTGAACCGCATGGGAGAGGAGGCTCGCCTCACCGTCGCCGGACCCGGCATCGACGCCGAGGATCTCCCACATTTGTTCGAACCCTTCTTCTCACGAAAGGCTACCGGGACCGGCCTGGGCCGTGCCATCGTCCAGCGTGCGATCAAAGCCACGGCAGCCGCATTGCCGCCAGTTCGGTCAATAGGTCTGGAAGCCTATCCGACATAGATCTACCACTCGCCAGCACTCCGAGGAAAAGCCATGAAAGCATCAATCCTGGTCGTCGATGACGAACGCGCCATCTGCCTCGCCATCTCGCGACTCCTCCGCGCACACGGGTACGAGGTCGACACCGCTCCGTCCGCCGAAGCCGCGGTCGAAAAGCTCGAACAGAGCGTCTTTCACCTCATCATCACCGACCTTAGCATGGGCAAGATGTCGGGAATGGACCTGCTCGAGTGGGTCAGGCAGCACTCGCCGGAAACCGCGGCCATCATGATCACGGCCTACGGATCGGAGAAGACAGCCGTGGAGGCGATGAAGCTCGGCGCGTCCGACTACGTACCGAAGCCTTTTGACAACGACGAGCTCGAGCTCAAGGTCGCTCGCGTCCTCGAGACGATGGCAAACAAGCGCGAGAACCGCCTTCTGCGCGAGCAAGTCGAAAGCACGTACCGATTCGAGAACCTGATCGGGAAGAGCCCGAGCATGCAGCGCGTCTTCGACGTGATCCGGCGCGTCGCGGACAGTGATCTGACGGTGCTCGTCCGTGGCCCCAGTGGAACGGGCAAGGAGTTGGTCGCCAACGCGATCCACTACAACAGCCCGCGGCGCGGCAAGGCGCTCGTGAAAGTAAACTGTGCAGCGTTCTCGCGTGAGCTCGTCGAAAGCGAGCTCTTCGGTCACGAGAAGGGCTCCTTCACGGGTGCGACCGCCACCAAGGAGGGGAAGTTCGAGATCTCGGACGGCGGCACGCTGTTCCTCGACGAGATCGGGGACATGGCGCTCGAGACGCAAGCGAAGATCCTCCGCGTTCTTCAGGAAAAGGAACTCGAACGCGTCGGTGGCAACAAGACCATCAAAGTCGACGTGCGGATCATCGCAGCCACGAACCAGGACCTCGAAGCCAAGACCAAGCAGGGCACGTTCCGCGAGGACCTGTTCTACCGCCTGAACGTCGTGCCGATCCTCCTACCGGCCTTGAAGGATCGGCCCGGAGACATGCCACTGCTCATCACGCACCTCGTCGAGAAGGCGGCAGACCGGCTCCGCCGACCGAAGAAGAATGTGTCGCCGACCGCAATGCGGGCACTCCTCGCTCACGAGTGGAAGGGCAACGTGCGAGAGCTCGAGCATGCGATCGAGCAGGCGGTGGTTCTGGGCGCGGGTGAAGAGATCGAACTCGCGGACCTTCCGGGCGCCATGACCTCCGACACCACGGTCGCCGCAGTGGCTCTCGGCGGCGGTGGAGATAATCCCCAGAGCGCGACGTTCAAGGAAGCAAAGCAGCGGGTCGTCGAGGGCTTCGAGCGTCAGTTCATCGAGGAAGCGCTCGATCGCCACAACGGCAACATCTCGAAAGCGGCCGAAGAGATGGGCATGTACCGCCAGCACCTTCAGGGGAAGCTCTCGGAGTACGGCATCGACGCCGCGGTCTATCGCAACCGGAAGAAGAGCTAGGAACCCGGCCCAAGATGGACCGTCGGCAGGTCGTCGTGAGCCATCTTGGGTCAGGCTCCTCCCGCGCACCCTACATAGGCACTGCCTGCGTCGATACCCATCAAGTCCGAAGCGGGCACTGCCGATACGATCTCCAGGAGTGCAGAGCGTCCATGACGCGCTGGCAAAAACGGATCTTGAAAACCCTGGTCTACGGAATATTTTTCGGCGCCGCCGGTATGTACCTGTACATGACACAGGGAGCGCTGCTGGATTCGAGCATCACGGCCATGCTGCAATGGCGCGATGCTTCGAAACAATCGGTCTACGGGTACGGCGGCAAGAACAACTAGTGCACTAGCCGCTGTCCTCAGTTGACGTATCCCAGCGCTTTCAGCTTGTCCTTCATCAAGCGGTCGACCTTCTTTTGCTTCTCGCCGAAGTCGTCGAACCCGGCTCCACTGCGCCACTGCCCGAAGCGTCGCGCGGCGGCTGCCTCGTCCGGATTGGATCCGTGCGAATTGTGGCCTTCAGTGGGATCCTGATCGAGATCGAAGAAGCCGTTCATCCCAGTCGACGACCAGACGTAGAGCGAGTCCTTGTCGCGCATGCTCAGCAGATGTCCCGGGGCCGTGAAGTCGTATTCCTTGTCGACGGGTCGGTAGAGAAAGCCGACCGTCTCGCCGCCACGGATTTCGGTCTCAGTGCCGTCGAGAACAGCGACGAGCGACTGGCCGTCCATCTCCGGGCCGCCGGGAATCTCCGCGAGCTCGAGGACCGTGGGAAGGATGTCCCGCAGCTGCGCCGGTGTCTTGATGCGCTTGCCGCCGTCGACCTTACCCGGCCAACGCATGATGAGAGGCACGTGGGTCTCTTCTCGGGTGAGCGCCTTGAAGTGATTCGCAAGGCCATGCTCGCCGAACAGCTCGCCGTGATCCGACGTGATGATCACGATCGTGTCGTCACTGAGCCCGCGCGCTTCGAGATCGGCGAGGAGCTTTCCGATCTCCGCGTCGAGATACGCGATCTCGGCATCGTAGAGATCGAGCATCTCGTCCCACTTCGCCTGATCGAACTCCGGCGCCACGTCACGCACAAACGCATTGCTGCTGATCGTGCCGCCGTGGTCTCGGTGGTAGCGAACGAAGCCCAACTCCGGATCCGCGTCCGAAGCGAACTTCGCGCGGTACTCTTCGGGCGGATCGTATGCGTCGTGCGGATCCATGTAGTTGATAAATAGGAAGAACGGGCGATCGGGGTCTCTCCCGTCCAGCCAATCGAGTGCGTCGGCGTTGATGCGCTCGGCTCGAACGGCCTCGTTCTGCAGAAACGTCTTGCGGTGAAAGAGACGTAGGATGCTGTCGCCGGGAGCGACGCCCGTGGCCATCAATATCTTGATCGCAGGGATCTTCTCGAAGACGGAGAGGTAGAAGATGCGCACCGGGCCGTCGACGGTCTCGTCGAAGCCTTGCTCGAAACCCGAGCCGCGGCCGATCGACATGTTGCCGAGCACCGCTCCGGTCTCGTAGCCGTTCTCGCGAAACACTTCGGCCGCCGTCGTGAAGTCGGCGCCCAGGAATTTCTCCTGCGCCGCGTCGAACCGGCCCGTCACCATCACGAAGTGACCCGGGATCGTCCAGGACGACTCCGCGTGCACTTCCTCGAACAGAGCACCGTCCGCGGCCACCGCGTCCAGCACCGGCGACGTCGGGCGGTCGTACCCGTAGCTCGTGATGTGATCCGCGCGGGTCGTATCCATGACCAACCACAGGACGTTCGGCTTGCCGGTCGGTGCGTCGCCGACGGCGCTCGTGCCGCCTGCGTGCAGACGCAGGACGAGAGCCCCCGCCACAAGCACCATCACGACGAGCACCGACGCCGGGGCCACCAGGTTCTGCGTGCCGATCACGAGCGCCTTCAGAGCCCAGAACGCCAGGAAGTAGAGCCCGACGCACACCCCGAACAGAACCAGGAACGGCCAGATGCCGGAGACCGACAGGCCGATTGGGTACACGAACACATCTAGGTGATCGCCGACCGCGAGAAGAACGCTGAGCCAGATCGTGAGGTTCAGGAACGTTGCGATCCAACCGGGACCACGGCGCGTGTGGAGAGCAAAGTAGAGCAGCAGGGTGAGCCCGCCCACGATGAGCGCGAAGATGCTGTTCCCGACGAGTCCCTTCACCGAGATCAGATCAGGAAGAGCCCGATCGTTCAGCGGTAGTCCGATGAACACGAAGAAGAGTCCACCGAGGAAGACCGCGCCGAGGAACGGCCCCACCGCAATTCGCGGCAGGAACGGGATGCGTCGCCAGAGGAACGCGACAAAGCCACCGCCGAGTCCCGCGAGGAAGCCGAGAACGGCGTAGAAGCCGATCGCGAACAGCCATATACCGAGCGGGAGATACAATCCCGTCGCCGTATTGGTCATCGCCTCGACGACGCCAAAGATAGCCGCTCCACCGCCCCACAAGACGGCTCCGAGAAGGATGTCGTCGAGCAGCTCTCTTCCGATCGATTTCTCGCTCATTGGGCCCCTGCCGTCTGCCATGGCGCTGCCGGTGGTCGGACGAGCGCGAATCCCTCCAGTCTAAGGGGACGGGGCCGCCTAGCCAAGTGCGGGATTGGACTACCTGCGGCTGGAGGCCCCAATGTACTTCCGGGAGAGCGGGGAGAGATCCGTCCGACCAATCATCACCTCGATGAGGGAGAAGCGGTCGCTCTTTTCGGCCTCTTCGAGCCCGGAGAGAAGATCGGGGCCATGCCTAACCCGTCGCATGCGAGATCTCCCGGAATCCCGAAAATCTGCGAGACTCCCGCGCGACGGAGATACTCCGCCAGGAACTCACCCAGCGCCATCTTCGACGGCATGGCCCCAGGGTACCCGCTCCGGGAAGTTCAAACGAACGCGATCCGACTACCGAACGCGAACGACCAAAAGCGCATCCGTGTGCTCGACGACATCGACCCGACCTTGGAGTTCCGAGCGATACGCCAGCCACACGCCGGGGAAGTCCGCGTTCTCGGCCTGGCAGTCGTGCATCGCGATGAGACCTCCCGCCCGAACGAGGGGCAGGAACGCCCGGAGGTCTGCGCGGACCGACTCCTCGTCGTGCGCCCCGTCGATGAAGACGAGTCGCAAGACGACGCCGCGCCTCGCGAGTTCCGCCGCTCCTTCCAGAGAGGACATCACAATCGGCTCGACCCGGTCACCCACGCCGGCCGCGGCAACATTCGCCCGAAACGCCTCGAGCGTCGTACCTTCCTTCGCGAGGATCTCGCGGTGCTCCTCTTCGTCGCTGCCCACGTGGTGGTCGATCGCCCAGACCTTTGCGTCGATCACATTCGCGTCGCGCAGCGCCCGTGCCAGCACGATCGTCGAGCGCCCCTTCCAGGAACCGACCTCCGCGACGTCGCCCGGGCTTCCCGCCGCAGCAGCCGCGCGGTAGAGCGCCCGGAGCTCATCCTTCGTAGACCACCCCGGGACCGTCCACGCCCACAGCATCGTCGCCTCCGCCCCGTTGCCGCGCAGATGCTGAACGCGCGACCGAAGACGCCTGCCGAAATCCCGGATCTCGGCCTCGAACGGAGCGGGCACGAGTCTCGTCTAGCGTGACTTCTTCTCCAGTGCGACCTGCGCTAGAAACACGAACATGAAGCTCGATGCCGGACTTGTCGCTTCGCTGAAAGACATCCCCGCCACCGCACGCGTCGCCGAAGAGACGGGATTCGACGCCCTCTGGTCGGCCGAGACGAGTCACGACCCGTACTTGCCACTCCTCCTCGCCGCCGAGCACACCGAGCGGATCAAGCTCGGGACGGCGATCGCGGTCGCCTTCCCCCGCAGTCCGCTTATCCACGCGATGACGGCATGGGATCTCCAGGCCGCGTCGAACGGCCGGTTCATTCTCGGCCTCGGAACGCAGGTCAGAGGGCACAACGAGCGGCGCTTCGGCATCAAGTGGGAATCACCGGGGCCCCGTCTGCGCGAGATGATCGAGATGATCCGCGCGGCTTGGGACTGCTTTCAGAACGGGACGAAGCCGAGCTTCGAAGGGAAGTTCTACCGCTTCACCCTCATGACCCCGTTCTTCCAGCCGCAGCCGATCGAACACCCGAACATCCCGATCTACATCGCGGGAGTGAACGACTACATGTGCCGGCTCGCCGGTGAGATGTGCGACGGATTCCACGTGCACCCGCTCAACTCCGTCAAGTACATCACGGAATTCGTTCAGCCTAAGATCGCCGATGGCGCCGCGAAGGGGGGGCGGTCCGCAGCCCACTGCAAGCTCACGAGCTCCGTCTTCGTGATCGCGGGCGACAGCCACGAAGAGCGGAAGCCCCTGCGCCAGATGGTCCGCCAACAGATTTCCTTCTACGCCTCCACGCCCCAGTACCGACCGATCCTCGAGACCCACGGCTGGGGCGACGTCGGACCGCGGCTCAGCGAGAAGGCCCGCGCCGGCGATTGGGGCGGGATGGCCGAACTCGTCACCGACGACATGCTCGACGTGTTCTCCGTGACGGGGCGGTGGGACGACATCGCCGACCTCGTGAAGAGCCGATACGATGGACTGCTCGACCACCTGTGCTTCTACCTCCCGCCGGCGAAGACCGATCCGCCCGAGCGGTGGCGCGACATCGCGCGCGCGTTCAACGGCTAGAGAGAGCGCAGAAGTTCGGGAAGGGCGCGGAGTTCCTCGATCCGGGTATCGTGTTCGACGGAGCCGCCGACCCCGATGAAGCGGATGCTCGCGGCTTGCGCGGCAGCGAGATCGCTCGGGGAATCCCCGACGTAGACCGCGTCGACCGATTCCACGCCGAGCCCTTCGAGGCAGTGGAACAGCATGTCGGGCGCGGGCTTCGGGTGCTTCACGTCGCGAATGCCGACGACCATCTCGAACAGCGGCGCCAGCTCAAAGTGCGCCACGAGTTCCGGAATCGTCGCGCCGCGATTCGTCGCCATTGCCGTTCGGTAATGATCGCGAAGCCAGCGAAGCGTCTCGAAGAGCTCCGGCACCGGCTCGAGCTGCGCTAGAAACGGCGCGTACTCGGTGGCGTAGGCGGCCTCCATCGCGCGGGCGAGCTTCGCCGGGTCGTCGCCGAACAGCCACTTCATGACCTGAGGAGTCGCCATGCGATGCGCGTGTTCGCGGCCGTCATCGTCGAGCGGCGGCTCGCCCAGACGCCCCAACACCGCGTTGTAGAAAGCGACGTTCGCCTCGAAGGAATCGAAGAGAACGCCGTCGCAATCGAGAATGACCAGGGCCCCGGAGGACGGCTTCACGAGCCGGCCTCGAGCACCAGCGCCACGCGCTTGCCCCACGACTCCCGGCGCGAGGCGCGTTCGTCCGCGCTGCTCTTGGGCTCATAGGTTCGCCCCGACGCCCAGCCACCGACGACGTCGTCGTCGCTCCACAGTCCCGTCGCCCGACCGGCGAGATACGCGGATCCGAGCACCGCGGAGTCGAGCGCCTTCGGGCTCTCGACGACGACACCGGTCGCATCGGCGAGCAGCTCCAGCAGTAGACCGTTCACCGCGGCGCCACCGTCGACGCGCAGCGTGTCCGGGGGAGAATCTCCGGCAAGGCCGACGAAGGCCTCCGCGCAACGCCAGGCGATTCCTTCCAGCGCGGCGCGAGCCAGGTGGGCTCGCGTCGTTCCGCGGGAGACCCCACCGATGAGGCCACGCGTCCCCGTGTCCAAATAGGGCGAGCCCAACCCCTGAAGTGAGGGGACCATCCAAACGCCGTCACTCGAATCCACCGAACGAGCCAGCGGCTCGAGCGACGCCAGGTCGTCGATGACCCCGACGCCGTCGCGCAGCCACTGCGCGGTCGCGCCGGCTGTGATGACGGCGCTCTCGAAGCAAAATGACCGAACGTCGTCGAGCGCCCAGAGGACCAGGGGGTAGGCACCTTCGGGCGAGGTACCGAGCTCCGTTCCCGCGTGCCGATCGAGCATGCCCGACGTTCCCAGCGTGAGCTTGATGTCGCCCGGCCGGTGGCACGCGAGCGCGTACATCGAAGCGTGCTGATCGCCCGCCAGCGACGCGATCGGCACCGCCGCTCCGAACGCGGCGACCGAGGTCTCCCCAAGGATCTGGCTGCTCTGCACGCGCTGCGGAAGCCACCTCGCATCGAGGCCGAGCGCCTCGACCGCTCGCTCGTCCCATTCACCGGTCATGAAATCGTACAGGCCACTGACGGACAGGTTCGAGTGGTCGGTCGCGTGCACGCCGCCCCCCGAGAGACAGAAGGCCAGCCACGAATCCAACGTGCCGACCCGGAGCTGTTCGCGCGGAGTATCCCCGCCGTAGTTCTGTACGAGCCACTCGTACTTCGACGCGGCCGCCATCGGAATGACGAACACGCCTTCTCCAAGAAGCTCCCCGCAGCGGTCCGTGGTGCGCTGATCCTGCCAGCCGATCACCGGGCCGTGCGGCCTGCCCGACGCGTCGAACAACGCGCCCGACCCTCTCTGATTCGTGACACCGACGGCGGTCAGATCACCGGCCGCGAGTCCCGCCGCCGCCAAGGCCTGGGCCACCACGTCCTGCGTCCGTTGCCAGATTTCCGAGGGGTCGTGCTCGACCCAACCCGGATGAGGAAACGCCTGCCCCACCTCGACGTAGGCGCGACCGGCCACCGTCCCGTCGGCGTGAACCACCGCCGCCCGGACACCCGTGGTGCCTTCGTCGATTCCGAGAACGTGCTCCTTGGCCGACACGACACGAACCCTGCCGCGCCGGACTGCGCCGCGCAACTAGGAGCGAAGCCTTGAGATGACTCAGGCTCCTAGGAACGAAGCCGCGCCAGGTATCGCCGGGTTTTCCAGCGGTACCGCAGCAAACGATCGATCCTCCGCAGCCAGGTAGGCGTTCCCGATCTTCGCGGGCCGGGGCTCGGCTCTACTTCGTCGAGCGAACCGAGCCATGTCTCATCCGGTTCATAGCCCCGATCGATCAGAACCGCGGGGAGGTCCCGGTGCCGGAGGACCTCGGCCTTCACCCGCGGAAGGTCGGCCCGCCAGCCCGCGATCCGCCCCGTCTCCACCGGGCGCACGCCCCCGAGCGCGAGTTTCCCCGTGTTCGTCGGCGCCGCGGTCCGGTGAAACGTCGAAAAGGTCCCCGTTCGTTCCAAGAAGGCGAAGCGCTCGCCGATCTGCGCCTGGAGGGCGTCCGGCTCCTCGACCAGTTGCTCGTAGCGGACTCGCAAGAAGCGCTCGTGCGACCCGAGGCGCGCCGCCGCCGCCTCACACGCCTTCCAGTTCTCAAAGTCGCTCAGGTAACGATCCGGACGACCGGCGTGCCGACTCGTGATCACGGACCGCGGATCGCGCACCGCGTACAGCACGAACAGGTTCGGGTCGTGTCGAAACGCGGTCTCCAACCGGAGGATGTCGAGCGGCTTCTTGCTGAGGAACGAGGCCGCTCCCGTGGGTGGCTCCTCGAACAGCGACTGCTCCCGATCGCAACGCGCGGCGAACCGAAAACCCGCCGTCATCATCTCGAGAAGGAGCGTCGTGCCACTGCGCTCGCATCCCACGATGTGCACCCTCAAGGTCGCTGCCATTCCACCCCGATCTCGAAGACCCGAGGAGGTTCTTGCATGGCGATCGAAGAAGGCAAGTCAGAGAAGGGGAAGGGGATCAAGCACTGGGCGCCCGTCGTCAACGCGGCGCGGCGAAGCACCCCGATCAGGTAATCGCTCTTGTGCAGGAAGGATAAGGAGCGAGGCCGGCGTGGAGGGCTGGTACCCACCACGCCGGCTTCGGTCTATCCTCAGTCCCCGCTGTAGCGGAGCTGCTGGAAGGTCGGGGTGACGGGTCCCTTGGGCTGGAACGTCCGGACCGATGACACCGCGACCTCCCCGAGATCGACACTGACCCGGAGGTCGTTCGAATCGACCAGCGGCAGCTCCTGGTGCGAGGCCTTGATCCGCAGTTTCCAGCTCGCCGTGCCGCCCTTCCGTGAGAGATTGAGCGAAACCTCACCGCCGGTGGGCAGCAGGTTCGGTGCCTTCTTCACGCGGAAGCCCGACCCCTTGGCGATCATCGTGCCCGCAGGCATGTAGAACGACGCCAGGATCTTGGTCGGCGAGGAAACCGTCACGGTGATCGCGCCGGTTCCGTCGAAGGTCGGCGGCACGAGGACACGACCCTGGATCTTAATCCGGCCGCTCCCACCCTTCTTACCCGTCGGCTTCTTCTGCCAACGGCCCGACTTGATCTCCTCCCACTCGACGGCGCCCGCCGCTGGAAGATGCAGACTCGCCGCGCGTGCCGTGCCGGTGCCGGTCGCTATCGCCGAGAAGCTCGCGATGCTGCCCGAGGGAGCCCCGCTCATCACCTGCACCTGAATGGCGCCGCTCTGCCCCGGCGTGAGGGTACCGATGTCCCAGGAAAGGACGCCTTCGACAGTCGGAGGAGGCACCGTTCCGAGGATTTCGAAGAAGGCGCCGGCGTCGAACGTGACGACCACGTTGTCCACCGAAGCCACGCCGTCGTTCGCGTAGTCGATCGTCAGATCGATGAGACCTGCCGGCTTGGCCTCCGTCTGCGCCGAAGAAAGCGCGAGCGACAGGCCCGGCGCCGTCTCTACCGACGACAGCAGAGCCACACTGGCGTTCTCGCCACCCGCCGCACTGAGCGCGGCTTCCGTGCCGAGGATGGCGCCGTTCTGAACCCCACCGCCAACGGCGACGGTCACCTGAATGCTGCCACCGCCCCCCGGAGGAATATCCCCGAGGAACCAGAAATCATTCGAAGCCGACGCAGGAGGCGGAACCGACCCGACGAAGCTCAGATCCGCATCGTAGACGACAGTCATCATGGCATCGATGAGCGTCGTGTCGCCGGGGTTTCCGTAGGAGATCGTGTACATCACCTGTCCGCCGGGAGCGACGGGATCGATCGAGGCCGCCGCGGCGAGCGCGATGCCTTCGACGGTCTGGACGGTGTTCGTCGTGCTCTCGGTGATCAACTGAGCCGAGTCATCTTGCAACGTCGCGTTCGAGAGAAGAAGCGTGCCGTCGGGCAGGCCGCCATCCACGAGTCCACGAAGCGTGACCGTACCCGACGCTCCAACCGCGAGCGTTCCGAGCGTCCACGTATCGGTCGTGGCGAAGTCCGGCGCCGGCGTCGCCGACACGAAGATTACGCCCGCCGGCAGAGCCGCCGACAGTACGGTCCCCGTCGCATCGAGCGTGCCCGAGTTTCCGTAGTTCAGGGCGTAGGTGAGGATGTTGCCCGGCTGAACCGGCTCGGGCGCACCGACGATCCCGAGTTGCAGCGCCGGGATGAGGTCGATGACGGTACTCACCGTCGCCGTCGAGCTGTTGCTCAGCGCGTCGCTCATGATGCCGGTGAGCGTCGCGATCGAGCCATTGGGTGCGATGGCATCGGCGACGATGGCGATCGTGGCCGATGCGCCCGGCGCGAGGCTGCCGATCGTAAAGACGTTGTCGGTACCGACGTCCGGGGTCGGAGCGGACGAGAAGAACGCGATCTCCGCCGAGTAGGTCGCACTCACGACCACTCCGGTCGCCGTGTCACTGCCCGTATTCGAGTAGGTCAGCAGGTACGTAATCTGCCCGCCCGTGATGACCGGGTCCGGCGAATCGGACGCAACCAGGCTCAGCGAAGGCGAGCTCTGTGCGGTCGTGTCGACGGACGCCGACGCCGTGTTTCCGAGATCATCGGTGACGGTCGCCGAGGAGGTCAGGAGCGTCCCATTCGGAACGACCGACGGGAGCTGGACTTGAATGCGAACCCGGGAGCTATCGCCACCACGGATCTGCGGAATCGTCCACGTGTCCCCCAGGGCAGTATCAGGGGTCACGTCCGCACCCACGTAGGTGAGCAGCGGGTCGTAGCCCAGGTTCAGGACGACATTGAATGCCGTGTCGGTACCCGGGTTGGTGAATACGGCGTCGTAGAGCACGATGCCGTCGGCCGGCGCCGGATCCGGGACGTCCGTGATCGCCAGGGTGAGCTGCGGCGCACTCTGTACCGTGTTCGTGGCGGTCGCTACGGTGTCGTTTGAGAAGACGTCGGTCATCGTGAACAGCGTCGATATCGTGCTGCCGTTCGCGAGCGGGCTCCCAACGTCGACCGTCACGGTGATCGTTCCGCCCGCGCCCGGCGGCAACGAGCCGATGCTCCACTGATTGTCCGTACCCGTCTCCGGGGGCGGCGTGGCATCGAAAAAGCTGAGCGCATTCGGATAGTCCGCGATCAGCAGGGTGCTGACCGAGTCTGCCGTGCCCAGGTTGGAGTACGTGATCGTGTAGGTTGCCTGCCCGGCCGCAACGAACGGATTTGGCGCGCTCGCAACCACGCCATAGACGGGATTGCTCTCGATGTTGACCTGCAACGACGCGCTGACCTGCTGTCCGATCGAAGCTTCTTCAAGTGTCGCGGTGTTCGTGGTGATGGTGCCCGTGGGAAGAGGACTCGCGACGCTAAACGTCGCGGTGACCGAGCCGGAACCGCCGGCCGGAATCGTGCCGATGTTCCACACGACGTCGCTGCCGGAGAGCGCACCGCCGCCGGTGGCAGAGACGAACGTGAGATGGGTCGGAACAGGGTCGGTCATAACGACCGTGGTCGCCGGGCCGGTGCCGATGTTTGCGTACACCAACGAGAAGGTGACGGTGCCGCCCGCGGCCGCGGGCAGCGGGCTCGCGGTCTTGGAGAGCGTGACGTTCGGCTCGGGGCTGATGGCCACCTCCGCCGGGGAACCGAAGACGGAGACCGTGACCCCCGGGCTCCCGTCGAGACCGAAGATCGAAACCGAGCCGTCCGTCGTGTTCGCAACGGCGGCCTTGGTCGAATCCGGGAAGACGGCGATGCCGGCCGGGTTGCTGCCGACCGGAACCGAGCCGGTGACGAACTGAATTCCGGTCTCGAAGATGGTGACGCTTCCGTCCTGATCGTTGCTGACCACGCCGGTGAGCCCGTCAGGAGAGACGGCAACACCGAGCGGCCCGGCACCGACCAGAACCGTTCCTACGATCTGAAGGTCGAGTTCGCGGATCACGGTGACCGTGTTGGCGGAGTCGTTGCTGACGTAAATCTCGCCACCACCGGCCGCGATGCCTTCGGGCGTCGCGCCGACCGGGATCTCGTCGATGACGAGGTTCGTCGAGGTGTCGATCACCGACACGGAGTCGTCGGCCCGGTTGGTCACGTACGCGAAGCCACCACTCGGGGAGAGCGCGACATCGAAGGGCCCGTTGCCGACCTCGATGTTGGCGATGACGGTGTCGGACGCGCTGTCGATCGCCGCCACCATGCAGACCGGGACGGGCTCGGGGGTCGGCTCGGGGGTCGGGCCCGGCGTCGGGGAGGGGCCCGGGGTCGGCGTCGGGGAGGGGCCGGGGATGACGCACTCGGTCGACTGAACGACATAGGCCGTGGCGCCGTCCGGGGTCAAAGCGACAGCCGTCGGATTGCCCGGGACCGGGATCGTCGCCGTCACGGTGTTGGTGGCGATGTCGATCCGACTGACCGTGTTGTCGCCACGGTTCGCGACGTAGGCGAAAGTCCCGTTGCTATCGATCGCGATTCCGGTCGGCGCCTGGCCCACCGGAATCGAGGCGACCTGGAGCCCATCTGTGGATTGCAAGACGTGGACCGTATTGGTCCCCTGGTTGGTGACGTAGATCAGGGGCGCCGCGAGGGCGAGGCTCGGGAGAGCGAGCGCGCAGATCGAGAGCGCGAGAATACTGGGCTTACGCAAAGTCTACTCCTTGGTGATACGTCCGTATGGTTCAGAACTCTGAAGAATTGCTCGAGAGCGGCTGGTCCAAGGGCGGTGGGCTGGGACGGAGGTCAGGAGTAGGCGCCGCACTCCCCTCGGGGATCCGAGAGGCAGGCTTGTTATTGCAAGAAGCAATGCCCGCGCCATCGAGGCCTCGATAGCGCAAGGACCAACCGCCCATTTAGGCTGGCCCATACGCGCGGTATGGCACGGGCGCACGATCTTCATCCTGTGGTTTCAATTACTGGGACAGCCCAAAAGTCTGCTTCCGGTGTTCCAGTTGCGGGACGAACGTTCGAATACGGGCCCCGAACGGCGGCCCCGGTGCGCAGGTCGCACAGATGTCCTAAGACCCCGAGCATGGGGCGTCATCTCCTCCTCTTCGACATCGACGGCACACTCATCCACGCGGACGGGGCGGGGCGGGTAGCCCTCAGCCGGGCACTCTCCTCGGAGTTCGACATCCTCGATCCCCGGATCGTCGTCGGGTTCGCCGGCCGTACCGATCGCGCGATCGCCACCGAGGCGCTCTCGAGCCACGGGCTGGAGGCGAGCGAGGAGCGTTTCGGGCGCTATCTCGCTGCGTACTTGACGCATCTCCCCGGCACGCTCGTCGAGCGCAGCGGACGCATCCTCCCCGGTGCCCGGGAGCTTCTCGACGCGCTCACCACGCGTGACGACGTGACCCTCGGAATCCTCACGGGGAACTTCGAGGGAGCAGCAAATCTGAAACTGGAGCACTTCGGACTCGCCGAGTTCTTCGCCGGGGGCGGCTTCGGCGATCACCACCACGATCGCAATGACGTCGCGCGCGCCGCCCAATCCGCGTTTCCAGAACACGCCGGCGCCGACGTCACCGTCTGGGTGATCGGCGACACCCCCAACGACGTCCGTTGTGCACGCGCTATAGGGGCGCGCGCGGTCGCGGTCGCTGCAGGGTTCGCGACACACGAGGAACTCGCAGCCGAAGAACCGGATCACCTGCTCGCAGACCTTTGCGACGTCAGCGACTTTCTCGCGCTCCTGGACGACGGGTGACCGCGCCAATTATCGCATTGTCCGCCGGGACGCGCGTGGACAGACTGTGGAGATGTCCGCGCCCGAGGTCGGTGTGATCGAGGTCGTATCCGAGGCCCGATTGCTCAAGCCCGATTTCGGTCCCGAACCCGAGAGCCAAGACGGCACTCCCTACCCCTGGACGCCATCCCCTACGAGGGACTCGCGTTCCCGTCGCCAACCAAGTCCGTTCGACCCGGTGCCGGCGCTGCACTAGCGAGCGACGGGTTCGTCGTCGGGCGCGCCGCCGAAAAAGGGGCTCGTCCAGGCGGCGCCGCCGTCGGTCTGAACGACCCGGAGATAGAGATAGTCCCCCTCGCCGAGGGGCGGTAGATCCGCCACACCCGAGAGTTCGCGCTTGCCCTCGCCCGGGATCGAGACCCGCGGTTCACCCGAGCGGATCAAGTCGATGCGCTCGATCGGTGCGGTCCCGGCCACGTTCCACGCGAGACGCTGGGGGGTTTCCCCCGCGGCGATGGGAACGTCCGAGCCCATCGGCCGCCCATCCAGGGAGGTCTGCACCAGTATACGGGGACCGTTGGTCGCGTAGGATCGCCGGCTCCGCAGAGCGTCGAGGAGTGCACCCCGCGTGCGCGGTTCTTCCGAAGCGCTCCAGACGGCGGCCACTCCGGATTTGCCGGCGGCGACCTGGGAAAGCCCCGGGTGGCCGTCGTGTCCGTCGCTGCCCCCGGTGAAGCCGAGTCGGTATCCGAGATCGAGCGCATCACGGACGTAGTTGCCCGGCTTGGGGTTGTAAATCGGCATCGGTGAATCGGGAGACTCGCTACTCCCGTGGACCGACGCGATCTCCGTCACCGGCTCGAGTTCGGGATCGGGAGGGATCGACCAATCAATCGGCACCGGGCCGCCCGCCGAGTGGTGAGCGATCGTCAGAACCGGTTCGCCGCGGAGCGCGCCCCACAGCTTCGGCGGCGTATCGAGGTTCGGTGCGAGCGAGCTCAGCACCCGCAAGTCCTCTAGGTCGTCACCGAAGTGCACCACGTGCCGGTGCCCCTCGACCCAGTTGGTCCATTCGAAACCGAGGAGCGCGACGAAGCGTCCCGGCGCATGGAACTGCCCCACGTCCGCAACCGTTTGGTCCCAAAGCTGCGGATTCGCATCCAGCGCCTGGAGGCCCCAATGGTCGTGGTCGGTGATCGCGAGGAAGTCGAGTCCGGCGGCGTCGCGGCCGTACTCGAAGTACTCCGCCGGGGTCGCGGAGCCGTCGGAGAGCTGCGTGTGGCCCTGGAGGTCTCCCCACAAGAGCGTCGCTCTCTGGGCATCGCCCACCAGCATCGGATTGCTCTCCGCTTCGAGGGACCGACGGGCCTCGTCCACGTCGGTCTTCGCCCGGACTCGGTAGAGACCCGCCTTGCGGGCCTGCACGTCGACGGTGCGTCGACTCGCATCCTCCTTCGTGAAGGTGAGGCTCCCCGGCAGGTCAAGACCGGTCGCGCCGTCTGCCAGCTCCAACCGGACGTCCCCCTCGAATGGCGCACCCATGTTCCCCGCTCGATCGAGGACCGCGACCGTGAGCGGGACCGTCTCCCCGGGCCGTGCCGTACCCGGGAGGGCCAGGTAGAGAAGCGCCGGCCGGGCCGCTCGAACATCGACGCCCGGCGAGCGCTCGATCAGCTTGCGTACCCCGTCGCCGTCACCGTCGACGGCGATCCACAGCTTCGAGTCGCTCTCGGCGAACCGATCGACCTTGGCCGCGCTCGGCCCGGCGCCGAAGTCGATCCGCACGCGTTCACCCGGTGCCAGGGCGCGTCCCTGGATCTCGATACCCAGAAGCTGGGGACCGAGAGTCTGAGGGACCAACGTAATTCCCTTCGCGTCCGTGTGGACGGTGGTGTAGCCGGGGCCCTTCTCTTCGACGACCTGTGGCGTGTCCCAACCCCAGAACGGCGACACCTGCAGGAAGATCATCCCACCGTCTGCAACTCCGAGCGGCCCGGCCTCGTACAGGATGGGGAACCGCGCGCGGGTACTAGCGGTGACTTCCGGACGAGAACCCAACGCCTCGTGGCCGTCGATCCAGGCGCGACCCCCGCCATCGGCGGGACTACGGACGGTTTCGATGTCCGCGAGCATCTCGGCCTTGATCTCCGGGTGCGCCCAGGAGCGCTCAGCCGTGGGGGCCGGCTCGGCCACCGCGGCGGGCGATGTCGCCGGCTCTTGCGCCGGGGAAGCCGGGTTCGTTTCGTCGCGCGCGCAACCCGATTCGAGCACCGCGAAGACGACCATCAAACCCACCAAAATACTTTGGCCAGCAGGTCGTACAGCGAGCCGCATACGATCCCTGCTAGCCTCTGCCGGTCAACAATGCGAACGGCATTGGACGCGCCGCCGCAGCCGGTGGGGCATCGAAAAAAAACTTCATTTCCCGCCAATCCGCCTCAACCCACCCCTCGTTGCGGACGAAGGGTTCACTAAGAACCAAACTCCGGGAAGGCCATGAACTGGCTTCCCATACTCTATTGCTCGGCTATTCCTCGGGGGAGGGCCAGCCAGCGCGAAAGCGCGGCTACAGTCGAGGGGAAGGTGTGGTTGTTGTGCGGGTGGGAACTCTGTCATCCCTGCTTTACGTGGGGGTCATTTTGATAGCGGTGGTGACAACAGCACCAACCGCTGACGCGCAGAACATTGCGTGCGGCAACGTCTCTAGTGACGATGCCGACCTCGCGGACGCTTGGGGCGCACTCGAGGCTGCGTGTCCTTGTGAGTCCGCTAAGGCGACCAAGTGGCGCAAGGAACGCTCTTCGTTCGTGAAGTGCGCACGCAGCTTCGCCAGCGGTGCGATTGCGAGTGGAGACATCCGCTCGTCGTGTCGGAACGATCTGATGAGAGCGGCGAAGAAGTCGACGTGCTCTCGCACGACGTCGTCGGTGACGTGTTGCAAGACTTCTCACAACGGAACGAAGTCATGCAGCGTCGCGAAGAACGAAGAGAAGTGTAAGCCGAACAACCGACGGTTCGCCGAGATCGGCGAAACCGATTCGTGTCTGGACGCCTGCGACGATCTCGCGGGGCCGTCCTGCCTCGTCGACCAGGACTGCGACGACGGCAACCCCTGCACAGACGACGCCTGTGACGGCACCGGCTCCTGCGAGAACGTGCTCGACCCGTTCTGCGGGCCGAGCGACGACAACGGCGGTTCGGGCGGCACCTCGTGCACGGGAAAGGGCTCGTCGACGCACGGCCTCTCCAGCATGGAGCGGCAGCTTGCCGCGTTGATCAACAACTACCGCCAGAATAACGCTTCGATGTCGACCTGTACGTCGCTCAGCAAGGCGGCCCAGGATCACGCCAACGATATGCGAGACAAAAAGTACTACTCGCACAAGGGCAGTAACGGCTCCGAGTTCTGGGAGCGCACGTGTGACGCGGGTTACAACGCCGGCTGCGGGCCCTCCACGTGGATGGGTGAAATCATCACCGGCTGGGCCGGCACTCCCGAGACCGCCTTCCAGATGTGGAAGGGCTCCCCGGGGCATGACGCGCTCATGAAGGACACCCGCTACACCACGATGGGCATCGGCCACGCGTGCGGCGGCCCTAACGGCCACTACTGGGTGATTGACTTCGGCGCGACCGAAGAAGCGAGTTGCAACTAGCACCGACGCAACGTCGGTGATCGGGAAAGCGGGCGTCTCACGAGTTGGGACGCCCGTTCTTCGTTTCGGCAGCGGCGACCCCGGACGGCTTCCGGCCGTGCTTGGCGCTCCTCCCCGGGATGCTAGTAGGCATCCATGCTGGATCTACTCATTCGCAACGGCACCGTCGTCGACGGCACGGGCACCAAGGGCGAACGCACGGACGTCGGCGTGAAGGACGGCCGCATCGTCTCGATCAGCAAGACCGACGAGAGCGCAGCCCGCACGATCGACGCCGAGGGCCTGGTCGTTGCGCCCGGGTTCGTCGATCCGCACACGCACTACGATGCCCAACTCTTCTGGGACCCGTTCGCAACCCCGTCCAGTCTGCACGGCGTGACCACCGTGATCGGCGGTAACTGCGGCTTCACGCTGGCACCGCTCGGACCGGGTGATGCCGAGTACATTCGCCCGATGATGGCGAAGGTCGAGGGCATGCCCCTCGCCGCCCTCGAGAACGGCATCGACTGGGAGTGGGATTCGTTCGGCTCCTACCTCGACCGCCTCGACGGCAAGATCGGGGTCAACGCGGGCTTCCTCGTGGGCCACTGCGCCCTGAGGCGCACGGTGATGCGCGAAGACGCCGTGGGCAACGACGCCTCCCCCGAGCAGGTCGAGGCGATGGCGAAGCTCCTGCACGAATCGCTCGCGGCGGGCGGCCTCGGATTTTCCTCCTCGAAGGCCTACACGCACGAAGACGGCGAGTCTCAACCGGTCCCGTCTCGCGCCTCGAACCGCGAGGAGATCCTCGCGCTTACCTCGGTGGTTCGCGACCACCCCGGCACCACGCTCGAGTTCATCATCGACGGCTGCCTCTCCAGATTCAAAGACGACGAGATCGATCTGATGGTCGACATGTCGCTCACCGCCGGTCGTCCGCTCAACTGGAACGTGATGGGCGTCAACGCCGCGAACCGGAACTACGAGCACCAGCTCTCCGCCGGGACCCGTGCAAAGGAACGCGGCGGTCGAATCGTCGCCCTGACGATGCCGACACTCGGCGGCCTCAAGATGAGCTTCCACGACTTCTGCGCGCTCTTCCTCATCCCAGGGTGGAGCGAGGTCATGAGTCTTCCGGTGCCCGAGCGCATCGAGAAGATGAAGGACCCCGCGGTCCGCAAGAAGATGGACGAGCTCGCCTGCTCGAAGGACGCGGGCGTCCTGCGCGATCTCTCGCGCTGGGGATGCTACGAGATCGGCGAGACGTTCGCCCCCGAGAACGAGGGTCTGTTCGGTCGCGTGAGCGGTGACGTCGCCAAAGAGCGCGGCCAGAGCCCTCAAGACACGCTGTTCGACATCGTCATCGCAGACGGCCTCCGCACCGGCCTGTGGCCGATCCCCGCCGACGACGACGCCGAGAGCTGGGAGGCCCGCACCGGCGTCTGGCGCGACGAGCGTGCCCTGATCGGCGGCTCGGATGCCGGCGCGCACCTCGATCGCATGTGCGGAGCGCGCTACCCTTCCGCCTTCCTCGGCGACGTCGTTCGCGACCGCGGGCTCATCCCCTTGGAGGAAGCGATCCACCTGATGACCGACGCGCCCGCGCGACTTTTCGGTCTCCGCGAGCGCGGCCGCATCGCGGTCGGCTGGCACGCGGATCTCGCCGTGTTCGACCCGGCGACCATTCAGGCCGGGCCGATTCACACGCGCGCCGACCTGCCAGGTGGAACCGAGCGGCTCTTCTCCGAATCCGAGGGCATGAAGCACGTCTTCGTGAACGGACGCGAGATCGTCTGCGACGGGAAGGAGACCGGCGAGCTCGCGGGCACCCTCCTGCGATCCGGTCGAGACACCGAAACCGTCGCGATCCCTGCGGGCTGAGCGACGGCATGGCCGCGCGGTTCGACGTCGAACGTTTCCCGCGGATCGCCCTCGGGCACGGTCCGACACCGCTCGAGCCCCTCGAACGCCTCTCGAAGCATCTCGGAGGCGCGAACCTCTGGGTGAAGCGCGACGACTGCACCGGACTCGCACTCGGCGGCAACAAGGTTCGGAAACTCGAGTACCTCCTCGCCGAAGCGATCGCCGATGGTGCGGATACGGTCATCACCGTCGGCGGCGTGCAGTCGAATCACGCGCGGCAGACCGCTGCGGGCGCTGCGCGACTCGGACTGCGGTGTGAACTCGTGTTGCCGCGGGTCGTGGACCGACACGATCCGCTCTACGAAGCCAACGGCAACATCTTGCTGGACCATCTGCTCGGCGCCCACGTGCACCTGATGAACGACGAGGAAGCGGCGGCCGCACGGGTCGTTCAGCTCATGGAGGACGCGACTGCCCGCGGCGGCAAGGCCGCCTTCTTCCCGAGCGGCGGGTCGACGGCGACCGGTGCGCTCGGCTACGTCCGCGCGGCCGCTGAGCTCGTTTCCCAGTGCGCCGAACGAAACCTTCGTCCGCGCCTGGTCGTGGTGGCCACCAGCACCGGCGGAACCCTCGCCGGGCTCCTCACCGGACTTGCGGCTCTGGACAGCCCGATCGATGTAACCGGCGTCGCGGTCTACGACGCGGCCGAAACTACGCGCGACCGGGTCCGAGCTCTGGTCGCCGAAACTGCGACGCTCTTCGGAACGGCCCCGGCGGAAGACGGACGAATTCAGATCGTGGGCGACCAGCTGGGCCCGGCCTACGGCCAACCGACCGAGGCGATGCGCGAAGCGCTCGAGCTCTGCGCCCGCTTCGAAGGGCTCTTGTTAGACCCGGTATACAGCGGCAAGGCGATGGCAGGGCTGATCGACCTCGTCCGACGGCGCGAGATCGAACCGAAGGACAGCGCCGTGTTCTGGCACACCGGTGGGAGCCCCGCGCTGTTCGCGTACGGCTGAGCGCAGCCCCTGCGAGGACCGGCACGGCGCCGCGAGCCCTACTTGAGTCATGATACTAGATCGACGGGCGCCGATCGGCCCAGGGCAGCAGCCCTTCGAGCTCCGCGGCGATCTCGATGAGCATATCCTCGCGACCGAACGGAGCGACCACGTGCGCGCCGACCGGCAACCCGTCGTCCGTCGTGTGAACCGGCACCGAGATCCCGGGCTGTCCGGTCAGATTGAAGTTGAGGGTGTAGGCCCCGTAGGGCGCGGCGCCCGCGAACGGGGCGAACGGATTGTCGGGGTCCTGGCGAAGCTCCCCGAGGCGCACCGGCGGAGCCCCCGTCGTGGGGGTGAGCAGAAGATCGAAGCCACCCTCCCACCACGCGGCGACGCGCCGGCCAAACGCGTGCACCGTGTCGACCGCCTCGATGTACTTCACGGCATCGTAGTCCCTGGCCGCCTCCGACATCGCCCAGGTGAGTGGCTCGACGTCAGCCGCGGTTACCGGACGGCCGACTTTCGCAGCCCAGGTAGAAAGCGCGAACCGAACCGACGACGCCACGATCGTCACGTACGCCGACACGGCGAACGCATCGTCGAGTGCCTCGGGGTACGCGATCTCGACGGTATGGCCTTCGGCTTCGAGTGCACGCGCGGCCTTCTCGGCCGCCTGCGCACAGGCAGGGTGGACGTCCATCCCCCGCGGCCCGGTCGTCATGAGCCCAATGCGACGTCGCTCGCCAGGACGAACGAAGCTCGCGAAGGTCGCCGACGGCGGCGGCGCCGCGTATGGATCCCCCGGCATCCTTCCTGACACGACGTCGAGCAGGGCGGCGGTGTCGCGAACGCTTCGGGACACGACGTGCTCCGCCGAAAATCCGGCCCAGCGCTCGCCGGCGCCGGGTCCGAAGGAGTTCCGACCGCGCGTCGGCTTCAACCCAACGAGACCACAGTTCGCAGCTGGGATCCGGATCGAGCCCCCGCCGTCACTCGCGTGCGCGACGGAGACGACGCCGGCAGCCACCGCAGCCGCCGAGCCACCGCTCGACCCGCCCGGCGAGTGATCGAGATTCCAGGGATTGTGACTGGGGCCGAAGATCGCCGGCTCCGTCGTCGGCATGAGGCCGAGCTCCGGGGTGTTCGTTCGGCCGAGAAAGCAGAACCCCGCGGCCCGGAGCTTCGCCGTGAAGTGAGCGTCCGAGGGTTCGGTCCACTTCGCGTCGCGCAGGAACTTCGAACCCGCGTAGGCGGGATCGCCCTCAGACTGGCCACCGAGGTCCTTCAGCAGGAAGGGCACCCCGCGAAACGGACCGTCGGGAAGGGCCGGGTCCGCCGCCTGGCGCCGCGCCTTCTCGAGCGTCGGGATCACCACGGCGTTGAGCTTGGGATCGAGCTCTTCCACCTTGGCGATGGCGGCATCGACGAGTTCGGTCGGGCTCACCTCCCCACGGCGCACCAGGTCCGCCTGCGCGGTCGCGTCCAGCCACAAGATCTCGGGATTCATCGCGGCGGAGTATAGGCACGGGCCTCCCAGGCCGGGAAGACCCGCCGCCTTTCGGGGCCCGGCGGGGACCGTTATCCGATCCCCAGGTCCCACAAAGGAGAACGAAGCCATGGGTGAAGCCACCATCGTCGCGGGCGCTCGCACCGCCATCGGAACGGCCCGCAAGGGCTCCCTCACGCAGGTCACGGCCTACGACCTCGGCCGCTGGGCCGTGGAAGAGGCTCACAAACGCTCCGGCGTTCCGGCCAACGACATCGAAGACCTGGTCCTGGGCGAGTCCCTTCAGGGCGGCGGAGACATCGCCCGGTACGCAGCGGTGGAACTGGGCCTCACGGGAATCCCCGGCGTCGCGATGAACCGGCACTGCGCTTCGGGCCTCTCCGCCGTGCAGACGGCTGCCGCGAGCATTCGGGCCGGAATGGACAAGGTCGTGATCGCGGGCGGAACCGAGAGCCTCTCGACAATGCCGATGATGACAAAGCTCCTCCCCGGCCAGACCGAGCCGCAGATGTGGATGCCAGCGAGCCACCCCGAGACCCCGGACACACCCGCCTTCGACATGTCCGTCACGGTGGGTTGGAACACGGCTCAGATCGCCGACGTGAGCCGTGCGGCGATGGACGAGTGGGCCTTCCACTCCCACCAGCGCGCGGCGGCCGCCTCCGCCGAGGGGCGCTTCAAGGACGAGATCGTCCCGATCCAGATCCCCGACGGGCAGGGCGGCAAGCGGACCTTCGACACCGACGAGCACCCCCGACCCGGAACGACGCTGGAGAAGCTGGCCAGCCTGAAGCCGATCCACCCGGAGATCGAGGGCTTCAGCATCACGCCCGGCAACTCCTCGGGGCTCAACGACGGCGCCGCCGCGGTCGTGATGGTGGACGGCGACTACGCGAAGGCGCACGGCCTCGCCGCCAAGGCCACCGTGAAGTCCTGGGCTTCGGTCGGTGTCGAGCCGAGGCGCACTGGCCTTGCACCGACGATCGCCATTCCGAAGGCACTCGAGCGCGCCGGCCTCGCCCTGGGTGACGTCGACCTCTTCGAGATCAACGAGGCGTTCTGCTCGATGGCCGTCGCGACGACACGCATCCTCGGGATCGCGCACGACAAGGTAAACGTGAGCGGCAGCGGTTGCGGCCTCGGGCACCCGATCGCCTGTACCGGCGCGCGGATGGTCGTGACGATGGTCCACGAGCTCGGCCGACGCGGCGGCGGCATCGGCGTGGTCAGCATGTGCGCCGGTGGCGGCATGGGATCGGCCACGGTCCTCGAAGTCCAGCCGGCCTGACGGGCATGTCGGACCGCCGCATACGAACGGCGACCCTCGCCGATCTCCCGCGGCTGACGGATATCTACAACCACTACGTGCGCGAGACCCCGATCACCTTCGACATCGAGGAGTGGTCGGTCGAGCGGCGGAGAACGGACTGGTTCGAGCACTACGCCGAATCGGGGCGTCACCAGCTGCTCGTCGCGATCGCGGGCGACGAGATCTGCGGCTACGCCTCGGCGAGCCAGTTCCGACCGAAAGAGGCGTACGACACGACCGTCGAGATCTCGGCGTACCTCGCCCCGCAATTCACGGGACAGGGCCTCGGCCGGGCACTGTACGACACGTTGTTCGCACGGCTTGACGGCGAAGACGTGCACCGTGCACTCGCCGGAATCACGCTGCCGAATCCGGCAAGCCTCGCGCTGCACGGGCACTTCGGCTTCACACAGGCGGCACACTTCACGGAAAACGGACGTAAGCTCGGGCGCTACTGGGACGTCGTCTGGCTCGAGAAGAAGATGGGGGAAGCATGAAAGAACGTCGGCTTGGTCGCAGCGCGCTCAGCGTCTCGGAGATCTGTCTCGGCACAATGACCTTCGGGTCGATGGCCGACGAGCGCGATAGCCTCGCAATCCTCGATCGGGCCTATGAGGCCGGCGTGAACTTCCTCGACGTCGCCGAGATCTACCCCGTACCCCCCGACACGAAATGGGCGGGCGCGAGCGAAGAGATCGTCGGCAAGTGGCTGCACGACAAGCCGCGCGACTCCCTGTTCGTCGCAACGAAAATCGCCGGTCCGGGCGGCGGCTGGTTCCAGACCCCGGTGCGTGGTGGGAACACCGCGCTCGATCGCCATTCGGTCGAGCGGGCCCTCGACGCGAGCCTCCGGAAGCTCGGCACCGATTACGTCGACCTCTACCAAACCCATTGGCCCGACCGGATTCTGCCGGCCGAGGAACAAATGGAAGCCCTCGATCGCGCCGTGCAGGCGGGCAAGGTGCGCGTCCTCGGCTGCAGCAACGAGAGCGCGTACGGGCTCACCAAGCTGCTCTGGGCGTCGGACATCCTCGGCGCGGCCCGACACGAGACGATCCAGAACAACTTCAGTCTGCTGAATCGTCGATTCGAGGACGGGCTCTCCGAAGTCTGTCGCGCGGAGAAGGTGAGCCTACTCCCGTACAGCCCTCTGGGCGGTGGCGTCCTCTCGGGCAAGTACCAGGGCGGGGCCTTCCCCGAAGGAGCCCGGTTCACGTACTACCGCAACCACAGTCCACGAACGAAGTTCATGGCCGACCGCTTCGTGAACGAGCGCTCCCTCGAGACCACCGCGCAGCTCGCCGCCGTGGCGGAGAAAGCCGGGATCTCCGTCGTCACGCTGTCCATCGCGTGGACGCTGACGCACCCGTTCGTCGGTTCGACGATCATCGGCGCGACGAACGTAGATCAACTCGACGAATGCCTCGCCGCCGCGAAGACGACTCTCTCGCCCGAAGTACTCGCGGAGTGCGACCGCATCACCCGAGCGATTCCCTACCCGCTCGGGTGACCGCTGCGGCGCCATTCCGCGCCCCAGCTCGTCGATGTCGCGACGGGCGCGGTCGAGAATCGTTCGCACCCGCTCGGCGACCTCGGGATCACCGCCGGAATGCGCGCCCGGCAATCTCAGCGTCCTCGAGCTGCAGCAACGTCGGATAGACGGTGCCGGCGCTCGCGGGGTACCCGCCGCCCGACCGCTCTTCGAGCTGCTTCATAAGCTCGTAGCCGTGCTTCGGACCGTCCCCGAGAAGCGAGAGCCGCCGCGGGCCGGATCAGGCAGGCGTGGCGGCTCGGTTCTGTTCGCGACGCATCTGCCCGACGAGGACGCGGGCCGCGTCGTCGAAGATGTGGTCGCCGTAGACCGGGTCGTCGTGGTCGAGGACGAACGTCGCCTGGTAAGGCGTACCCTCGCTGCTTCGGATCTCGCGCACTACGTCCTCCACCTCGTCGAGGCGGTGCCCGTGCTTCTCGATGAGCAAGGCTCGGAACCCGGCGTAATGACCTGCCTCGTCGCCGATGACCCGCCGGACCAGAGCGCCCAAGCGCTCGCCCAGAAGGTCGTACATCGGGAGGTTTCCGCGGTAGCCGCGGAGCGTCGCCAGCTCGTCGTAGGCGAGCAGGCAGAGAATCTCGAACTCGCCGCGGAACAGGTGGGCAACCGCACCGAAGTCCGGCCGGCGCGCCTCCAGCTCATCGGTGGCATTCTCCCCCAGCAGGGTCTCGACGACGCAGCGGAACGAGCTGAAGTGACGAACTTCGTCGGCGTACCAGCGCGTCAGCATCCCGCGGAACTCGTCGCAAAGCGGGACGTCAAGACGTTCGAGGTAGTCCACCAGGAAACGAGCGTCGTACTCGGTCACCATGTCGTCACGAAGCGCTGCAAGAAGGCGCGGCCGCACGTCCGCCGGGACTTCCACCAGCCGGTGACGCGCTGCCTCGGTGACCTCCCGAATACCGGGAGCCGCCGCTTCGAACGGGAGGAACATGATCCGGGAAGGTTCTCCAATGGTCCCGGCGCGCGCAAGCCCCTCTCAGGAGAGGAGGGCCGGAAAACGCTCCAAAAGAGAGCGCAGCGCAAATATCGCTTCCCGGCGAGCGAGGATGGCGCCCATGCAGTAGTTCGGGCCGGATCCGACGGCGAGGTGCTTCCCATGCTCGCGGCGGACGTCGGACCTGTCGCCGTCGGGGTAGTGCTCGGAGTCCCGGTTGGACGACCCAATGCCGAGGTAGACGAACTGTCGCTTCGAGATCTTCTCGCCGCGGAACTCGAAATCCTCCGCGGCAACGCACGGCATGAGCGGGTTCGCCGGCTCCACTCGGAGCGATTCCTCGACGACGTTGCGACAGAGGCTCGCGTCGGCCTGCGTGCTCTGCGGAACGTTCTCGACGAAGGCAGGGATCCCGGAAGAGCGCATCCACGCCGTCGTGTCAGAACACGAACCAGGCGTTCATCCCTTTGTGGAAGAAGACCGGCCGGTGCTCCCGGAATTAGTGTTAGTCCTCAAAGGGCGCGCGAAGCTTCTCCTCGTCCTAGAGACAGAACGTCTGCGCTCTCGGGTCGCCGGCAGCATTGGTCGGAGCCATGCGCCATTCTATCACTAGCCGCGGGGCGCATCTTGCCGCTTGCTCAGTGCAGAACCCCCTTGCCGCCATTAGAGTCGTGAGATGACGCAGAGGCCCCTCTGGATGCCCAACGCCGACACCGCCGACGGGTTCCCTTCGATGCCCGTGGGCTTCTGGAACGACGAGGACGGAGCCCGTTACCACCGCGCGTACTTCGAACGCTTCGAGAACGTCTGGCGTCACGGCGACATCGTGGAGGTCACAGACCACGGCGGCATGGTGATCTACGGACGCTCCGATGCCGTTCTCAACCCAGGCGGGGTGCGAATCGGTACGGCCGAGATCTATCGCGCGGTCGAGAACCTCAGTGCGCTCGCCAACCCCGAGGTGCTCGAGCACTTTCGCGATCGCCCCGAGCTTCGCGCGTGAGGGTCCGTACTTTCCTTCCCAGGGCGTCCCCTCGAACCTGGTTCCTCGCGATCGCGGTCGCGATGACCCTCTGCGGGGCGGCCCCCGCGGCGCGGGCCGAGCTGCCGCCCGCGGTACGAACTGCGATCGAAGCGATGCTCGAGTGCGAACGGCCGGAGGGCGGTTGGATGTACGTGTGCGCGCCCGAGCGGGGCAGCCGCGGCGTCACGAAGATCGTGAATCTCGGCGTACGCGTCCGCTCCACACTCGGACTCGAGCCCTTCGATCTCATTGTCATGCGGAGCCCCGGCACGCCCGCCGCGGGCCTCCTGCTCCTCGAAGCGTGGGAGCGCAGCGGTGAGGAGAGATTCCTCGACGACGCGAAGCGCACGGGCGATCTCATCCTGGATCTCCAACTCCCGGGCGGCGGCTGGTTCTCCGAGATGCCGGTCCACGGGCGAGAACTCGCGTTCTGGTTTAAGTGGTACGTGCCGTGGAGCACCCTCGATGACGACGTCACGACCGGCGCCGTCCGATTGCTGCTGCGACTGTTCCAAGCGACCGGGGACGAGCGTTACCGCGTCAGCGCCGAGCGCGGCCTCGACCTCCTCGTGGAGGCCCAACTTCCGTCCGGAGCCTGGCCCCTCACCGGCCGCCCCGTTTGGCTCCGCACCGTATCCCCTTCGTTCGAAGATTTGCCAAGTCTGAACGACGCCGCGACGGCGTCCGTGATCCGGACGCTGATCCTCGGCGCGGAGATCCTCGATCAACCCGACCTCCTCGCCGCCGCCGTCCGCGGGGGCGATTGGCTCGTCGACACCCGCCACGCCGCGCCCGCCGCCGGATGGGCGCAGCAGTACGACGAGACGGGTCGTGCTGTTCCGGGACGTGCCTTCGAGCCCGTGGCCCTCGCGAGTTGGGAGACACGCCATGCTCTCGACGCACTCGTCGCCCTCAGCCGCGCGGTCGACGACCAGCGATACTGCTCCGCGATCGACGAGAGCGTGTCCTGGCTCGCGGATTCCGCCCTCGGCCCCGGCTGCTGGGCACGCTTCGTGTCCCCCGAGACGGGCAAACCGATCTTCATCGATCTGGACGGCAACGAGGTGCCTCATCTCTATCAGGCGAAGCGGCCGTATAGATGGACCGGCGACTACGGCATACCCGCCTTGTTCGCCGAACTCGAAGTTCCCGCGGACGAGGCCGAGGTGACCCCCCGCATCGCCGGCGACGCGGGAGACTGCCCAGACGCACCGCGCCGCGCTCGGCGACGACTCGAGGCACGAAACCCCCGCGCCCGCATCGGCGAGGCCGGCTCACAGATGGGTCTCGCGCGTGGCGTCCCACCTTCTCCGTGTCCGCGACCTTGACCGAGCTTCCCTCGCGAGCCATGCCTCCCGCATGAAGAGCTACCGCAAGGAGCTTTGGTTCCAGATCCCCGGCAGACGCGGACTCGTGAACATCACTCCCGACGTCACCGACTCCCTGCAAGAGAGCGGCGTCCGTGAGGGGCTCGTCCTCGTTAACGCGATGCACATCACCGCGTCGGTGTTCATCAACGACGACGAGCCCGGCCTCCACCACGACTATGAGGAGTTCCTCGAGCGAATCGCGCCACACGCACCGATCGACCAGTACCGCCACAACGACACGGGCGAAGACAATGCCGACGCCCACATCAAACGTCAGCTCATGGGAAGAGAAGTCGTCGTCGCGATCACCGACGGCGCGCTCGACTTCGGCCCGTGGGAGCAAATCTTCTACGGCGAATTCGACGGCAGCCGTCGCAAGCGCGTGCTCGTAAAGATCATCGGAGACTAAAACGACTATGGAACGCCCCGCGGACCTGCACATCGACGACCTCGCCCATCCCCGGTTCGACCCGGCCATCCGGGAGATGATGGATCAGGTGGCGGAGGCCTCGGCGCCCGTCCAGTTCACCACGGATGCCGTCCTCCGTGCGGCATCCGAGCAGACGGGGCTCGAAGACTTCGGAGACGACCAATTCCGCGGACCCCTCGACGCCCTACTTTCGAGCATCGAGCACGAGGGCAACCTCACTCCCTTCGGGCGAATTAGCTACTTCACCCTGCTCCTCACGCTCGCGAAGAATCGCCTCCAGATTCAGGACCTGCTGATGCGGCACCCGGAGATCCACGACATCGAGATCCAGGCCCCGATCGTGATCGCGGGCCTGCAGCGCACCGGCACGACGAACCTGCACAGCATGCTGTCGGCCGACCCGAACCTTCGCTCCCTTCCTTACTGGGAAAGCCTCGAGCCGGTTCTGGGCCCAGGCGCCATGGCCGAGGAGGGGCAGCCCGATCCCCGAATCGCACTCACGGAGGTCGCGCTTTCGTTTCAGGAGCAGGTGATCCCGCACTTCAACCGCATGCACGAGATGACGGTCGACCACGCGCACGAGGAGATTCAGATTCTCGCGATCGACTTCTCGACGATGCTGTTCGAGTCGATGGCGACGCTCCCCGGGTTCCGCGACTACTACCTCTCCCACGACCAACAGCCGCACTACGAGTATATGAAGACCTGCCTCAAGGCGCTGACCTGGCTACGCGGCGGGAAGCGCTGGGTTTTGAAGTCCCCACAGCACATCGAGCAGATCCCCGCCGTGCTCGCGACGTTCCCCGACGCGACGGTCGTGTTCACGCATCGCGACCCGGTCTCCGTCATCGCGTCGACCGCCACGATGCTCGCCTACGCCGCCCGCATGCACCAGAGCCCGGTCGATACGGAGGCGCTCGGGGCTTACTGGGTCGACCGGACCGAGCGCATGCTTCGTTCGTGCATGCGCGATCGCGACCTCGTAGCGCCCGAGCGCTCCATGGACGTTCTCTTCCACGAGTACATGAAGGACGACATGGCCATCGTGCACCAGATCTACGACCTCGCGGGGCAGCCGCTCCCAGCCTCGTCCCGCGCCGCGATGGCCGCCTACACTGAAGCGCATCCGCGTGGTCGGTTCGGACGCATCTCGTACAAGTTGGCAGACTTTGGCTTGACTGCCGACGAAGTGCGCGAGCGAACCCGCTTCTACGTCGATCACTTCGGACTGGAGATGGAGAGCACCGCGCTCTAGCGGATCCAGTCGTAGGCCTCGTCGAGGTCGCCGCTTTGGAAGGTCTTCACGGCGCCTTTGATGAGGTGGCCGAGGATCTCGACGAGTACGTCGACCCACTGGGGGCCACCGACGATCGCGACTTTGTCGAAATCGGTGCCCATCGTGAGACCCAGTTTCGCGTCCTCCCACAGGGCCTTCGCTTCCCAGCCCTTGAAGGTTTCATCCGCGTAGAGCAGGGCGCGAACGCTGCCGTGCTTGTCGTCGGCGGCCTTCAGCGCCGGCGCCCACGTGTCGTGGTAGTCCTCGGCGGTAAGCTTCTCGCTGGCCTGTACCGCGACCAGGTTTCCTTTCGACTCGGGCAGAATACGAAGCATGGTCCTCTCCTTGTTCGGTCGCTTTCTTACAAAGCCGCGGCCGTCTCTTGCGGGCTCCTCGGGTGAAGTTGCACCGGTACTCCGTCTAAAATCGACTGTCTAACCACTCGCTCAGTCTGCTCGTCGTCCGTCCACTCTTTGATGGAGACACCGGGATGCTCGCAGGCTACCTGTATAGACGCAGCTCTCGAGCACAGCTTCATCGCCGTCGCGCACTTCCGCCCGCGCTACGTCGTCCGGTGAACGCAGAGGACGCACCGGTCGCGCCCAGCCACGACGGCTGAAACGTTGTGCATCCACGGGTTGCAGGTCCGCAGCTCGCGATGGCCGATCAGCACAAGAGCGTCCGGATCCGGAACCTCGCTCACGCACGCGGCATACTCGTCCAAAACCGCGAGGAACGGCTCCGGCGCGAGATGGACCTTGCGGTCCTTGTGTCGTAGCCGGTGTGCGATACCTCTCCCCATAGGACCGAGATCGATCCCTTGGGGATGCTCGCGGAGCTTCTTCACGCGCCGACCGTCGGACCAGGGGAGAAACTTGTCTCCGTAGGGACCGGTCCGAAGCGTTGCTGAACACGAGATCGACGTGGTCGTCCGCCAGCCCCCATGCCGGCGGCAGAATGATGTCCGCGTGGTGCGTCGTCTCGTTCACGTAGAGATCGACCGAAACCATGAAGTCGAGCTTGGACAGAGCTTCGTGGATACTCCGGCCATTGCGCACCCAAAGGACTGGATTCGCGGCGAAGGTCACGCAGTTGCGGTCTTCGCGTCGGCGAACTCCAGGGCGAATCGCGATGTGCTCACTCGATTCCTTCGCGGGCTCGGTGCGATCCGCGTCGGGAACGGGGCTCGAGAAGCTGTTCCCGTGCAGGTAGTTCGAGGCCGCGAAGCGCGGGCCCGTGTCCTGCGAACCCGCGCTGAAGGCATTCTTGGTACGAAACGCCTTCGTGAGGCCCGCGCGGATGGTCAGCGCGCCGTGGTTGTGAACGACCGGGCGCCCCCACATGGATGCCGAGCGCATCCTCCCCGTGCTGCTCGCGGATCGCCCACAGGCGCTCGGGATCGTTGTGAACCGCCGGGGTCGCCATCCCTTTGGGACACACCAAGCCATGCGAGAGCACGTCCTCTTCGCCCCCCCCCCGGCCGAGATCACCAAAAGCTCCGGTGCACCCCGGAGATCAAGACGAACTACCGAAGGCACCCCCGGCGTCAGGCGCGGGGGCCGTACTCTTTGCGGTAGGCGAGCATCCGCTCGTAGATCTCGTCGCCCAGGAGGACCGTTCCGCCGACCTCGCGGCCGTGAAGGTCCTGCATGATCTCCTCGATCGTCACGATTGCGCACGTCGACATGGACCAGGTGCGAGAGATCTCGACGAGTGCGACATCGGCGCCGCTTCCGCGCTCCATGCGGTCGACCGATACGATCAGACCCGCTAGCCGGATGTCGGCCACCGCTCGAAGCTTCGGGACCGTCTCACGGATCGAAGTCCCGGCGGTCGTCACGTCCTCGACGATCAGGACACGCTCGCCGTCGGTGAGCTGGTGTCCGACGAGTTGGCCCCCTTCGCCGTGGTCCTTCACCTGTTTGCGGTCGAAACAGAAGGGCACGTCCCGGGGGCCGCGGCGCGCAAGCTCCATGGCGATCCCTACAGCCAAGGGGATTCCCTTGTAGGCGGGCCCGAAGAGCACATCGAAGTCCTCACCGAACCGCTCCGCGATGGTCTGGGCGTAATAGCCCGAAAGGCGCGCGAGCTGAGCGCCGGTGCGGTACTTCCCGGTGTTCACGAAGTACGGGGTTTTCCGGCCGCTCTTGGTGACGAAGTCCCCGAAGGTGAGGACTTCGCTCTCGACCATGAAGTCGATGAACTCGCGCTTGTAGGGTGCCAGGACTTGGGTCACACCCCGAATCTAGCAACCCCGGGGATGCGGTCGAGGCCCGAAAGTGGCTGAGATTCCATCCCCTTGAAGGGCCGTCAGCCCACAGCTAGCGAAACCGAAGCTCAATTCACGTCCATCCCAAAGCACGGAGAGACCGCCACATGGCCAACGAGAACGGCTTCACGCAATTCAAGGGCACCCCGGGTTACATCGCTTCGGGCCCCCTCGTCGACGCAGTCAACTGCTCGATTGCACTCGAGCGGCCGCTTCTCATCAAGGGCGAGCCCGGAACCGGCAAGACGATGCTCGCGCATCACATCGCCGAAGGCCTCGGCATGCCCCTGCTCACGTGGCACATCAAGTCGACCAGTAAGGGCGAAGAAGGCCTCTACCTGTACGACACCGTGCAGCGCCTGAACGACTCCCGCTTCGGCGGCAGCGACGTGTCGGACATCCGGCACTACATCAAGCTCGGCCCGCTCGGGAAGTCCTTCGCGGCCGAGAAGCGCCAGGTGCTCCTCATCGACGAGATCGACAAAGCCGACCTCGAGTTCCCAAACGATCTCCTTCGCGAGCTCGACGAGATGCGCTTCACGATCACCGAGACGAACGAAGAGATCGCCGCCAAACAGCGCCCGGTCGTCATCATCACGTCGAACAACGAAAAAGAGCTGCCCGACGCGTTCCTCCGTCGCTGCATCTTCCACTTCATCGAGTTCCCCGAGCCGGAACTGATGCGCCAGATCGTCGCCGTGCACCACCCGCACCTCGACGCGACTCTCCTCGACCAGGTCTTGATCAAGTTCTACTGGCTCCGCGAGCAGAACGACCTCCGCAAGAAGCCGTCGACCTCCGAGCTCGTCGACTGGATCAGCGCCCTGCTGCGCTCCGGCGTCTCGCTCGACAAGGTCGAGGAGCACATCCCGTTCGTCGGCGCTTTGCTCAAGAAAGAGCAAGATCTCGAGGCCCTCACGTCCTACGACTCCCGCGGCGGGAAGTACCCGAGCGACTGGAGCGACCTCGGCCCGCGTTACAACCAGTAGGTAAGGCGAGTCATGTTCCTCGATCTCTTCTACGGGCTCAAAGAGGAGGGTGTGCCGGTCTCCATGCAGGAGTGGCGCACCTTTCTGGAAGCACTCGAGAAGGGGCTGCACAGCTCGAGCCTGCTGCGCTTCTACCACCTCGGCCGCAACTGCCTGATCAAGAGCGAGACCTTCTTCGACTCGTACGACCGCGTGTTCGCGCGCGTGTTCCGCGGCGTCGAAGGGGAGATCGGCGACGACGTCACCGAGAAGATCATGGAGTGGCTGAAGGATCCCGAAGCCTTCAAGGAGCTCACCGAGGAACAGCTCGCCGAACTCGAGCGCCTCACGTCCGACGAACTCATGCGGAAGTTCCTCGAGACGCTCGCCGAGCAGGACGAGCGTCACGACGGCGGCGACAAGTGGGTCGGAACCGGCGGGAAGTCACCGTACGGGCACGGCGGCACGCACCCCACCGGCATTCGCGTCGGCGGCCCGGCGAAGTCGCGGTCCGCGATGAAGGTCGCCGAGGAACGGAACTTCTCGGATTACCGCACCGACCGAATCCTCGACACGCGCCAGCTGCGCGTCGCGCTCCGTCGACTGCGGCAGCTCACCCGCCGAGGACAACAGACCGAACTCGACCTCGACGAGACGATCGACGAGACCTGCAAGAACGCCGGCGAGATCGAGCTGGTCTTCCGCGCGCCCCGCAAGAACGACATCCGCCTCCTGCTCCTCATGGACGTCGGCGGCACGATGGATCCGTTCTTCGAGCCGATGAGCCAGCTGCTCACGGCTCTGCACGAAGAGCGCGGCCTCCGGGACTTCGCGGCCTACTACTTCCACAACTGCGTGTACGACCACATCTACACGAAGGCCTCGATGCGAAAGGCCGAAGCGATCCCGACCGGGGACATCCTGCGCAAGCTGGACGACCGCTGGAAGGTGCTCCTCGTCGGCGATGCCGCCATGCATCCGGCCGAGTTGTTCGAGCCCTTCGGCAACATCGACCCGCGCAACACCACACCGACGCCGGGCATCCAGTGGCTCAACAAGATCAACCACCACTTCGACCGCAGCGCCTGGATCAATCCCGAAGAGTCGAAGTACTGGGACAACTACCACACGACGCGAACCGTCCAGAAGATCTTCCCGATGTTCCACCTGAGCGTCGACGGCCTGGCCGAGGCGGTTAAGGCGCTGGTCGGCGCGCGCACCTAGTCTCCTGAGTCCTTCTCCTGTTTCTCGGCATCGACGGCGTAGTGCAGCGCCAGCGCGAACGCCGAGCGCGTGAGTTCGAGAACCCGCTGGAACCCCTCGTCCGACAGGGTCCGGGCGCGGTCGTCGCCGCGCAAGATGTTCACGAACTCTCGTTCCCGCTCGAACTGCAGCGGGACCTTCGTCGCACCGACGCCCTCGAACCGTCGCCAGAGATCCGGCGTGTAGGTCCGCGTGTACCGAATGAGAAACGGGGCGGGATCGTGCCGGGCGAGGATGGACGACAACCGGAGCACCAAGTCGAAGGAGAGCGCCGCGGTTCCGTTCTCGACGGCTTCCAGGAGCGTCTTGTCCTCCAGGTCGATCGCCGCCGACAGCTCCTCGATTGTAAGGCCGGCCAGTTCCCGAAGCTCTCGTAGGGAGTGGCCCGCCTCCTCGGCCAGACGGGCGCTGCCCGGCTGCGAGAAGAACGCGGCGCTCGCACTCGCGGACGCCGTTCCCGCGTCTACCGCGAGCTGGCGGATCCTCTCTCCGATGTCGCCGGCGAGCTCTTCGGCGATAACGCGCACCCACCCAGCGAGCGAGCGATCCTCCTCTCGCGAAACCTGGGCCTCCTCCGGATTCGCCGGAAGGTCGGTCGAACTTCTCTGCGCGTCGTCGCCCATGATCTCGTCCGCTGCACAAGGACTCTAACCCACGCAAGGCGTTGGCAGAAATCGCCGCCCAAATGTCATTGGCGCCGCCCGGGCCCAAGGTTAGGTTCGAACTCGAAAGGGGCGCACACATGCAAGTCCCATTTCTCGCGTACGAAGGACTCACCTGCCTGGACCTCATCGGGCCGTACGAAGTGTTCAACTCCACCCCCGGCGGAATCGAGTACGACCCGCAGCCCCCGTTCGACGCGGGCTCGCCGGACAAGGCGGGGCCCAAGCTCCAGGAGCTGGCGATGCAGGCGCTCTCCGGCGGCTGAGCTACTTCTTCGTGAAGTCTGGGCGGCGCTTCTCGCGGAGCGCCGCCGTGCCTTCCGCCGCATCCGGGCCGAAGAAGCCGAGCATCTCGAAACCGAGGCTCGCATCAAAGGCCGGGGCGGCCTGCTGCATCCACAAGTTGAGCGCGCGCTTCGTCCACCGGGCGGCCTCCTGCGGGCCGGTCGCGATCTTCGTAGCGACCTTCATCGCTTCGTCGCTCAGCTCGGCAAGCGGAACCGCCTTGCTGACGAGGCCGATCCGGTCGGCGGTCTCCCCGTCGACGAAATCCGACGTGAGTAGATAGTACTTGGCCTTCGCGAGGCCACACATGAGCGGCCAGCAGATCACGGCGTGATCTCCCGCGCCGACACCGAGCCGGAGATGCCCGTCGGTGAAGCGCGCCTCGTTTGCCATGAGGCTGATGTCGGCCATGAGGCCAACGGCGAGTCCGGCCCCAACCGCGACGCCGTTGATCGCGGAGATAATGATCTTCTGACAGCGCAGCATCCGGTACACGACATCGCCCGCCTCGCGCATGACCTCCTTCAGCGCGCCGTAGTCTCCTCGGAAGCTCTCGATCCACTCGAGATCGCCACCCGCCGAGAACGCTTCGCCCGCGCCTGTGATGACGACCACCCGCGTATCGTCGTCGTCGTCGATGTCGTCCCACACCCGGCTCAGGCCCCGGTGGAGGCGCGCGTCGGTCGCGTTCATCGCCTCGGGCCGATCGATCGTGACCCAGAGAATTCCATGGTCCCGCCGCTCGAAACGAAGGCCGGGGTACTCCAAAAAATACGCGTCAGACATGCGGATCCTGTAGACGCCCAACCGGCGCATTCCAAACCGCCGGGCCGGCGTGCTTACGAGTCGCCGAGGGCCCGGGAGAGCGCCAACCGGGCCGCGGGGTCGAGCTCGGGATCCTCGAGATCCTTGCGCAGAGCGGCGCGGGCGGCGGGACTGAGCCCCGGTTTGTGATGCGCCAATTCGGCCAGGTCGAGGGCGGCGAGGAGGCGAAGCTTCCGGTGGGGGAGTCGCAGGCCTCCGCGGAGTTGCAGACCGAGATCGCCGTCGGGTTCCGCCTCGTGCGTCGCCTTCCAGAGTGCGCTCACGTAGGCCAGTGTCGCGGCATCCGGCTCGCTCGGCGCCAAGACCAAGCCTTCCCCGGCGAGTTGGATCGCCTGCCATCGGTCGTTCTCGCGCGTGAGCACGACGATCGCCTTCTGACCGCCGGCGTAGCGCATCGGCGACAGCGCATTGCCAAGCGCGAACTCCTCTGGGGGGACGACCCCCCCGAGCGACCGGATGCGTCGCATCTGCGTCCGGGACGCCGGCGCATCCTCGGTCGCGGCCGTGACCTCGACCAGGACCACACCTTCGGACCGAGCGAGAAGATCCACGAGACTCCCACCAACCGCCCGAAGATGTGCACCCGCCGCTGCAGCACCGAGGAACACTGCACAGCAGACCCCCGCGCGGATCAGCGCAAGGCGTCGCACGCCGCGATCCCGTCGGTGGCGCCAGCGCCGGCAAGAAGCTCGACGGCGGTACACGTCACGTACGCACTGATCTCGACTCCCACCGACAACGTCTCGTGGTAGTGGTCGGGCACGCGACGACGCGGGTAGTCCGGGTCGTACGGCTGGTCCCGACACGGGTCCTCCGCCTCATCGAAGATGACCGCCGGGTAGTAGTCGTACTGCGGCACGATATACCCGATCTCGTCCGGGGACACTCCGATCACCATGCGGTACGGCGCCGTCATCGCGTCGCGGATCGAAGGCTCCGACGGCAGGCCCGTGTCGGCCTCGGGGCAGTCCGTCCGGCGGTGGCTCTCGACGCCGAGGTAGAGCTCGGGGAACACCTCGCCGGGGACGGTCACCATCTGGACCTGGGGGTCTCCGGCTCCGTTGCGAAGCGTGACCGCGTACTGCTCCGCCGGGCCGCAGAGGCCGTCGGCCCCTGGGCACAGAGCCGGGTCGTAGACGTCCGGATCCAGATCGAGGATGCCGAGCTCGCGGCCGAGCTCGAAGGTCATGTTCGACGCGGCGAACCGATACGTCGCGCCGACGATATCGATCTCCGCCACGTCGATGCTCTCGGCCGTGCCCAACTCCCGCGCGACGACCCCCCCCACGAGGCGACCGATCCGCTCGGTACGAGCGAACCCGAGATCGCTGCGATCGTCGAACTCGTTGCTGCCGTCGGGATTGCGGGCGGTCGCTCCACCGACACAGGTGTCGCCCACGATCTCGGTCGCACCCATGTCGGCAGTGACGTAAACCGCCGTTCCGCCGAGGGCGCCTTCTACTTCGTCGCGCAGGTAGTGCACAAAATCGGAGCTGACTTGCTCGTTGTCAGATTCGAGCGACTCAGGGTGCGTCGACCAATTGATGAAGGTCGCGATCACGTCCCCGCCCGGTGCTTCGAACGCCAAGGCGCGGATCTCGTCGTCGAAGATGAACGGCGGCCGACAGCCGGTGCGCACCTGCATCCCGACGAGGTCTGGGCTTCGCTCCGGATCGGTCGCCATCACCCGGACCCGGCCGACGTCCGTGAGCGACGCGACGGCTGCCGTGATCCCGCGCGCGACCTGCCTGTCGACGAAGCTCATGTACATCGGGAACTTCCCGTCGACCACGGTATCCGGGCCCCAGAGCCCCAGCGCATCGGGCCCCTCGTGGTTGTGGGTGCTGGAGTAGATGAAGTGCGTCACCCCGTGATCGGCGCCGAGCATCGCCTCGGCGTGAGCGAAGCCGTAGTAGCTGCCGAACTTGAGCTCGCCGATCAGGTCGACCGACACGAACGCAACGCGGGTCGCGCCGTCATCGAGAACGAGGACCCGCGCCCACAGATCGTCGTGACAGCCCTTCGCGACACGGTCGGCACCGAAGCCCGCCATGTAGATGCCGTCGTACTTCCCGGCCGAACCCGAATCGAGGGCTTCATTCCCGGGGTGATCGTCGAAGCTCTCGCCGGCGTCGAACCGACCGTTGCCGTTCGCATCGTCGTAGATCTCGCCCCACACGCCCGTACCGGTGACGGGCCCGGTCCAATCGGCGTTGTCGCCACACGGCGTGATCGGGATCGCCGCCACGCCCACGCGCAGGGACGAGGGCGAGGCAACGCTCGCAACCTCTGTGTCGGAACAACCGATCACGAGCAGCAGAACACCGGCCAGAACCAGGGGGATGACTCGTTGACACGCCATCCTCACGGATTAGACCCAGCGAGGACGTGGAAGCAAGGCGCACGTGCCACGTCGGGCCACGACTCCCTCAGGCACACACCGGCGGCAGCCGGTCTCTCCAGGGCTGCGCTTCCTCGAGCTGCGCGGCGACGCGGATCAGCACGTCCTCGCGCCCGAGCGCACCCACCAGCTGAACCCCCACCGGCAACCCGTCGCTCGTCCAGTGCAGCGGCAGGGACACCGCCGGCTGACCGGTGAGATTGAACGCCGGCGTATAGGGTAGCAAAGATAGAATTCGAGCCATCCCCTCCATGGGATTTTCGAGATCCGCACCACCGAGCCAGCCGATCTTCGGTGGCGGTATGGCGATCGTCGGCGTCACGAGGACATCGAAGTCGTTCCACCACTGCCCCGCCTCGCGAGTGTACATGCCGAGCCACTTCATGTGATTGACGTAGTCTCCCGCGGTCTGGGCTCGGCCGCCCTCCGCGAGGGCCCAGGTGATAGGCTCGACATCCTCTTCCCGGATCTCGGCGCCGGCGGCCGTGCCCCATTCGTTCAAAGCGGAGGCGACCCACGCGCCCACGATACCGCTGAACCCGCCCGCCTGTTCCGCGGACCGATCCAGCACCGCGGGATGCGACGCCTCCACGTGATGCCCCAGCTGCTCCAGGAGCTTCCCCGCACCGGCCACGGCCTGCACGCACTCCGAGTGCACCTCGGCGATCCCACCGGGGAAGTCAGACCACACGCCGATCCGCAGGCGGCCCGGCGACGCCCCGACCTCCTCTCCGAAGGGTCGCAGCTGCGGCGGCGCCGCGTAGGGATCGCCCGGCATCGGCCCGGCGACGCAATCGAGAATCTGGGCGGTGTCGCGGACGCTCACGCTGACGACGTGGTTCGCGACGAGCCCACTCCAGTACTCGCCGTACTGAGGTCCGACCGACACTCTGCCCCGCGACGGCTTGAGGCCGACCAGCCCGCACTCGCTGGCCGGGATACGAATGGATCCACCGCCGTCCGCAGCGTGAGCCGCGGGGACCAGGCGCGCCGCAACGGCGGCGCCGGATCCCCCACTCGAGCCCCCGGTGGAGTGCTCCGTGTTCCACGGGTTGCGCGCCGGGCCATATGCCTCGGGCTCCGTCGTCACCGTGAGCCCGAGCTCGGGCGTATTCGTCTTTCCGACAGGGACGAACCCGGCCGTCAGAATCTTGTCGACGTAGTACGCGTTCTGCGGGGCCACGTAGTTGCGCTCCTTGAGGAAACGCATCCCCGCGTGGAAAGGCGCCCCCGCGAGCGGCGCGTCGAGATCCTTCAGGAGGAAGGGCACGCCGCGAAACGGCCCGTCCGGAAGCTCCCCCCGGGCCGCGTCACGAGCACTGTCGAAGAGGCTGTGGATGACCGCGTTGAGGGCAGGATTCAGCTCCTCGATCCGGCCGATGGCCGCCTCGACGAGCTCCATAGGGGAAGCATGGCCGCGGCGGACGAGCTCCGCCTGCGCCACCGCGTCGAGGTGGGAAAATTGGTCGGCCATCGGATTCCTCGCTTTCGGGGACAAGAAGACGTCTGGATGGCTATATCGCAGCCTCCCGACGTCAGGTCCATCGGTCCGATGGGGGCTGCGCTCGGACCGTTCGGGCCATCGGAAGCAAGCGATCGAAGACTGTTGTTGACCGGCCGAAACAGCTTCCGTAGCTTCACTTTTACCGGGTCATCGTTCGCTCCGCCCACCGGGCCACCGAATCATCTTGGAACCTCTTTCGAATCTGGACCGCGTCGCGGGCAGGCTGAACCGCCTCGCCCTGCAGCGCGCGATCTACCGAACGCTGGGGCTCGCTCTCCTGTCGGCAGCTCTCCTTGCGCCCGCCGCACTCTGGCTCTCCGGCAGCACCTTCCTCGCCGTGTTCGCCGGCCTCGTCGCCCTTTGCCTGGGCGTCGCGACCGGTTCGTTCTGGACTCTCCGGTCCCACTGGGCGAAGCGCGCGGAAGCGGCCAGGTGGGTGGAGCACGAGGTCGATCTCGACGAGCGCCTTCTCACCCTCGTGAGTGCACCTGACGAGCTACGGAAAACACCGCTGTGGGCCGAGCTCGAAACGGACAACGCCCAGCATCTCGACGATTGGCAGAACGAGAAGCTCAACATCCCCGCCGTCCCGGCGAACGTGATCCTGCTGGCGGTCGGTCTGATCGTGGCGATCCTCGCGCTGGCGCCGGGAGGTGGCGACGCCGACTTGCCTCCACCGCCGCCCAGCTTCCTCGCGGACGCCGAGGAGCCCCCGCTTCGCTCGGGCGCGGTTCCGGTGCCGGGCACCGCCAAGGCCGCTGGCGAACTCTCCGGGGACGGGGTGACCGAAGAAGGCGACGCGCCCGGCATGGCCGCGAGCAACCTCACGGCGGTGAAGGCCCAACTCGGTGAGCGGTTCGCCAAGTCCTTCGTCGCTTCGCAGCTGGGCGGCGGTGGCCAGAAGGAAGAATCGGACGGCGAAGAAGCCACGGGGATGCGCGGCGACCTCCCGGAGTCCGACATGGGCGACTCGAACAACAACGAGGGCGGCATGACGCCGCCCGAAGGTCTCGGTCACATCGTTCAGGACGACGCCGACGACGGCGGACAGACCGTTCGCCGCTTCGAAGCCGAGGGCGGCGGAGGCACGACCGGCTCCTCCCAGGGCGGCGTTCGCAAGGGCGAGGCCCCCGAGCAGGGTGAGGCGAGCGGCTCTCCCTCCGAGAGCGACGGCGAAGAGAGCGAACGAGACCCCGACGCCCCCGTGATGGTGTCCGAGGACGACACCAAGATGGTCCCGGGCTCCGGCGGCTCCGGGCCAGGCGACATGCCGGGCACCGGTCCGCTCCTCGCGGGCTCCCCCCTCGACCTCAGTGGCGGTCGGCGCGTCGCGCGCTTCTCGCTCGCGCTCGGTGCCATGTCCGACACCGATCCGAACGGCGAGGGCGGAACCATCGACAGCGACGTATACAGCCACATCGCCGAAGGCGAGCGGGGCGAGCAGGAATCCGACGCCGGCGTTCGGCATGAATCCATCCCTCCCGAGTACGAGACCGTGATCAAACGCGTTTTTGAAAGGAACACATGACCGCACAAGCAGCCGACACCGGAGAGCTCCCGACCCCCGCCGAATTCGCGAAGGCCTTCGAGGCGGTCGAGAAAGAGATCGGCAAGATCATCGTCGGCCACACCGAAGCGCTTCGCCAGATCCTCGTCGCCTTCTTCGGCGGCGGGCACGTCCTGATCGAAGGTGTCCCCGGCATCGGCAAGACGTTGATCGTTCGCTGCCTGGGCGAGGCACTGGGCCTCAGCTTCTCGCGCGTGCAGTTCACGATCGACCTGATGCCCGCAGACGTCACGGGAACCCGGATCCTCGAGGAGTCCGCCGGCGGCGGGCGCACCATGAACTTCGTGAAGGGACCCTTGTTCGCGAACGTGATGCTCGCCGACGAGATCAACCGCGCCACGCCGAAGACCCAGTCGGCGCTGCTCGAGGCAATGGCCGAGTTGCAGGTCACCGTCGCGGGCACCACCCACCCGCTACCCTCACCGTTCTTCGTCCTCGCCACGCTGAACCCGATCGAGATGGAGGGCACCTATCCGTTGCCCGAGGCCCAGCTCGATCGCTTCCTGTTCAAGGTCCCCCTCGCGTACCCCAGCGTCGAAGAAATCCGGGAGATCGTCCGGGAGACCACCGGCGCCGTCGAGGAGAAGATCGAGCCGGTGTTCGACGTCGAACCCGACAAGCGGGTGAACCAGCTCCGCCGGCTCGTGCGCCAGGTCATCGTCGCACCGGAGGTCGAGAACTACGTCGCCCACCTCGTCCGCGAGACGGTCCCCGAAGTGACCGAGGACGATCGCGTGAAGCGCTACGTGAGCTTCGGCTCCTCGCCCCGAGGGGCGCAGTCACTCGTTCTCGGCGCCAAGGTGATGGCTCTGCTCGCCGGTCGGGTGAACGTCGCGTTCGCCGACGTCGAGTCGGTCGCGCCGGTCGCTCTGTCCCACCGCATGGTTCTGAACTTCGCCGCGGAGGCCGAGGGCATAACTCCTCGTTCCATCATCGAGCACCTGCTCGAGTTCGGGAAGAAGTGGCAGCGCTGAGTCCTCCTGGCACCGCGACGGGCGAGAGGCTCGTCGATCAGGTGCTCGCACCCGGAACGATGAACGCGCTCACCCGTGTTCGACTGCGGGTGTCGCATGCGAGTGGGGAGCGCCCGGGGCATACCCGCGTACGCAATCGCAGTGACGCGACCGGCAGCGAGTTGGACCGCCACGTCCCGTACTCGCCCGGCGACGATCTCCGGCGGATCGACTGGGCGACCTACGCCCGCCTCGGGGAGCTTCTCACGCGGAAGTTCGTGGCGGAGCGAGAAGTCCCTGTCTGGATCCTGATCGATACGAGTCCGTCGATGGGACCGGCCGGCGCCTCGACCAAGATCGACATGGCCGCCGCCGTCGCGGGCATGCTCTCGGTGGTCTCCCTCTCCGGGGGCGATCGACTCTACGTCGGAGCCCTTCCCGGACGTGCGGGTCGTCGCCAGGGGGGCCTCGAAACCCTCGGACCGCTTCGCGGGGGCCACGGCCTGAACCAGATTCGGGGGTTCCTCGAGACACTCGAGCCGTCCGACAGCGAAATCGACTTTGCCCCGGCCCTCGAGCAGGCGTTGCGCCACATCCACCACGGATTGGTCGTGCTGATCTCGGACTTTCTCGTTCCACCCGATCACATCACGCCCGCGCTCGACGTGATCCGCTCGCAGAAGTGTGAAGGCAAGATCGTCCAGGTCCTGTCTCGAGAGGATCTCGATCCGTCCTGGCTCCGCGGCCAGGACAAGATCATCGATCGCGAAACCGGCGAGGAGTACACGATCGAGCCCTCGGTCCAGACCTGGAAACGATACGAGGATGCCCTCGGGACACACCTCGAGGATCTGAAGCGCGCGGCTCTCGAGCGTGGAATGTCCACCGTCGTCACGCTGAGCGACACCGGGTTGGAGCGCTTCCTGCGTGAAGAGCTCCCCCGCCTCGGACTCCAGTTGGTGCGCTAGTGCATCGCCGTCGACTTAGGGTGAACTAGGCATGGGCTTCGAGAACCCCGCATGGCTGCTCGGTGTCGGCCTGATCGCACCGCTCGTCTGGTTGTACCTGCGGGTGCGGCCGAAGCCGCCGGCCATGGTGTCGAGTCTGCGGATCTGGCGACACGTGCCGTCGCCTGCGGCGCCACCGCGACGGCGGCCGAAGCTGCCTCCGGTGTTCTTTCTCCAGGCGCTCCTCATCGTCGTGAGTTCAGTCGCGCTCGCGAGTCCCTATCGGAAGGAGCCGCGACCGCCCGGTCCGCCGCGCGACGCGGTCCTCGTCGCGGACGTGTCCGCGAGCATGCAGAGCCGGCACGAGGGCTCCACCCGCTTCGAAGCTGCGATCGACAGCGCGCAGGCGCGGGCGGTCGAGCTTTCGGGCGAGGGCAGACGCATCACCGTCGTCCGCGCGGGCCCGCAGCCCGAGGCGCTGGGGTCCGGCCTCGACGGCGCCGCGGCGCGCGCGAAGCTCGAGGAGCTCGAACCCCTCGACACCTCGGCCAATCTGACAGCGGCCATCGAACTCGCAGCAACACTCGCCGGGCCCGACGGGTCGATCGACGTCTTCTCAGACACGGCCGCGAGCGGGATCGTGATGAGCCGCGACGCCCGCGCCATCGCGGACATCCACACCTTCGGTGCGAGCGGCGAAAACGTCGCGGTGACCGACGTCCGCGTTCAGACTAACCCGTTCGACGAAGAGAGCGCGGCGCGGCTCCTGGTCACCGTCCGGAACTATTCGACCGCAGCGCGAGAGGTCGGACTCGAAATTCTTCCCTTGGGAGACATCGAGAAGCCGGTCGCGGACGAGACCGACGCAACCGACGCCGAAAAAGCCGCCGGATCCGACGAAGCGGAGGCGCCCGCGGACGGCGGGGAAGCCGCCGAAACCGAGATCGGGCCTCAGCTCGTTCACACTCTCACCCTCGAGCCGCGCGGCCAGGAGATCGTGAGCGTCGACGGGGTCCGCTGGGCCGGCGCTTTCGAGGCTCGTCTTTCGGCCGACGACGATCTCGCACTCGACGACGTCGTGTTCGGCTACATCCCGCGCGGCCGATCGGTCGACATCCTCCTGGTCAGTGACGACACCAAGCTCGCGACGCGCCTGGTCTGGCTCGCCGAGCGCGCCGGATCATTCGCGGTCCGTACGACCACACCGCAGAACTACGATCCGCAGGACGTGGGCGAGATCACCGTGTTCGATCGGTTCGTCCCCGAGCTGCCGCCCCCATCGAACGTCGCCTACCTCGCTCCGTCGAGCGGCAACGCCGACGTCACGGTCGTCGAGCAGACCGGCGCGACGAAGGTTGCCGAGCGCCGCGAGCACTCGCTGCTTCGTGGCGTCACGACGACAGAAGGGTTGCTCGGCAAAAAGCCCGTCGGCCTCGCGCCCGGAGCGCTCCGCCCCGTGCTCCTTGGCCGTAGCGACGGCCGCGAGATCGCCCTCATCCAGGCCGGCGAAATCGGCGGACGCCAGATCGTCACGACCGCGTTCCGAATCGACCCCGCTAAACTCACGCGGGCGGACGATCTCCCGAGCCTCATCTTCACGCTGAACCTGCTCTCGTTCCTCTCCCCCGAGTCGATCGAGGCGCCGCTGCTCCGGACCACGGGCGAGCGACTCCGGGCAGGCTCCCGGCTGGCCGCTCCCATCGAGAAGGTCGAGGGTCCCGACGGCTCGCACCGGCTCGGCGCCGGCGCCGACCTGACTCTTGAGCGGGCCGGCGTCTACGAAGCTTCGAGCCGAACCGGAACCCGCCCAATGTACGTCAGCTTCATCGACGCCACGGAATCCGACATCCACAGGGAGCCCGACGCCACCGCAGCCGATGAGCCCACGACCGACTCGCCGACAAAGACGACGGCGGCCGACGGCGATGAGGCGAACTGGACCGAGATTCCCTACCTGCGCGAAGTCCTCCTGGTCGTCGCACTTCTTCTTCTCGCGGAGTGGCTCTTCGTAGCCGCCGTGGCACCGGGGCGAGCCCGCTCCGCCGGAACGAAAGCCTGATGCTCGAGCCCTGGCTACAACTCGGTGACGCGGCGCTGGCGTTTGCCTCTCCGAAGTACCTCCCGTTCGCGCTCGGCGCGATCGTCATCCTCGCCCTGGCCGTCGTGACGCATCTGCGACGCCGCAACGCGTATCGCGACGGGAGCCTGGCGAGCACGGACACCGCCCGACTGTGGATCGCCACGACCCTCCGGACGCTCTCGTACCTCGCCGTTGTCGCGGCGATCTCCGGCGCGACGCTGGTGGAGACCGAGCGAGAGGATCGCCTCGAGGTGGTGGCTCTCGTCGACGGGTCGGAGAGCATCCCCGCCACCGAGAACGCGTGGATCCAGGCTTGGCTCGCTGAACTCGCGGGCGGCATGCGCCAGGACGACGCTCTTTCCATCCTGCGATTCGGCAGTGCCCCCGTGCTGGAAGCCGGTCCCGGAGCGCCCTCGCGCGAGCCCCAGGCCGCGGTGGACGTCGAGCGGGGCGGGACCAACCTGATGGCCGCGATCGAGTCCGGCGCCAACTTCGCGACGCGCAGTGGCGGAAATGGTGTGGTCGTTCTGCTGACCGATGGAAACGAGACCGCCGGCGACGCCTCGGCGGCCGCCGAAAGCGCGCGGCGCCACGGAGTCCGCGTCCATCCGATCGTCCCACCCCGCTCGCAGGCTCCGCTCGGCATCGAGCACATCGGGGCTCCGAAGATGGTCCGCTCCGGCCAGGAGATCGACATGGCCGTGGCGATCACGAACCGGTCGCAGAACACGCACGAGGCCGACCTCGTCGTGCGCCACTTCGACAAGGAGCTCGGTCGGGTACCGCTGCGTGTCGGCCCGGGACGCTCCGTCGTCGACGCCGTGGTTCGCGCCGGGCCGCCGGGACACTACGGCATCTCGATAGACCTCGAAGGCGCGGGCAACGTGACGTCGCTGCAAGGTACGCGAACAGCCTCGCTGACGGTCCTTGGCCCCCCGCGGATCCTCCTCGTCTCCCCGTCGTCGGCGCTGACGCCGTTGCTGGAGAACGCGGGCTTCCTCGTAGAGCGACGGCCCGATCTACGGGACGTGGACGCGGCCGACCTCGCCCCGTTCCACGCCGTGGTCCTCGGCGACGTCGCAAGCGTGGACCTTCCGCAGGCGGGCCAGGTGGCGCTTGAACGCTACGTGCGCGATCTCGGAGGCGGGCTCATCCTGGCTGCCGCGAGCGGGCTCGTCGCGGACGAGAACCTTAAGGACACCCCGCTCGCGCGGCTCCTTCCAGTGAAGATCGAGAAGCAGGAGCCCCGCAAGCGGGTGCGCCAGCCTTTCGCCCTGTTCCTCATCATCGATCGCTCGTCGAGCATGACCTACGGGCTGCAGCTGAGCGAGCTCCAACCGACCCGAATCACCTACGCGCGCGACGCGGCGCTGACGCTGATCGATCAGCTCGAGGACCGCGACTGGGTCGGCGCCGCGGCGTTCGACACCGAGACCTCGCTGCTATCGGCCGTCGAGCCCCTCTCGAAGAATCGCGAGCAGCTCACCGACATGATCGCCCGGCTCGTGCCGAGCGGGGGCACCGATTTCAAGGAGGCTCTCGAGATCGCGACCCGCCAGCTCCTCGCGCAGAGCCTCCGCACAAAGCACATCATCCTGCTCACGGACGGCGCGAGC